>DATBHD010000157.1:0-8821 GCA_036557635.1 Gemmatimonadaceae bacterium | reverse complement strand
TTCACTTTCGCCCACGTATCCCGCAACGTCACGGTTCGATTGAACACCAGCCGGCCCGGCTTCGAATCCACCGGATCGCTCATGAAGTAACCGGTCCGCTCGAACTGATACCGCGTTCCCACCGGATCAGCGGCCACGCTCGGCTCGATCTTCGCCCCGGGGACGACGATGAGCGAGTTTGGATTCAGAACATCGGTGAATTCCTGGCCATCCGGAAGGTCATCCGGATCGGGAACCGTGAACAGCTTATCGTACAGCCGGAGCTCGCAGTCCAGGGCGTGCCGTGCCGATACCCAGTGAATCGTTCCCTGCACTTTGCGGCCGTCGGGCGCGTCGCCGCCGCGCGTCGCCGGATCGTACGTGCATCGCAATTCGATAATCTCGCCTGACGAGTCCTTGATGACCTCCGTGCAGGTGATGAAGAACGCGTAGCGCAGCCGGACTTCGCGCCCCGGCGCAAGCCGGAAGAATTTCTTCGGCGGATTCTCCATGAAATCCTCACGCTCGATGTACAGCTCGCGCGCGAAGGGCACCGGTCGCGAACCCGTGAGCGGTACGTCGTGCGGGTAGTACGACGCCTCGAGCTGGTCCTCGCCATTCTCCGGATAGTTCGTGATCACGACCTTGAGTGGATTCACCACGCACATCACGCGCGGCACGCGCATGTTGAGATCGTCGCGCACGTGGTGCTCGAAGGTTGCCAGCTCGGTGCGCGCGGGCTTTCGCGCCACACCGATCGCTTCGGCGAAGTTCCGGATCCCCTCCGGCGTCACGCCGCGGCGGCGAATGCCGGCGATCGTCGGCATGCGCGGATCATCCCACCCGCTCACGTGCCCTTCGTTCACCAAACGCAGCAATTTGCGTTTGCTCAACACGGTGTAGTCCAGCTCCAGGCGCGCGAACTCGATCTGGGTCGGCGGACGGTCGAACCCCGCCTCCCGCACGAGCCAATCGTAGATCTCCCGGTTGTCCTTGAACTCGAGCGTGCATAACGAGCGCGTGATCCCCTCGAACGCGTCGGAAAGGCCGTGCGCGAAGTCGTACAGCGGGTAGACGCACCACTCGTCCCCCTGCCGGTAGTGATGCGCGTGACGGATGCGCAGCAGCAGCGGGTCGCGCATGACCATGTTCGGGTGCGCCATGTCGATCCTGGCGCGCAGCACGTGCGCCCCGTCAGGGAACTCGCCCGCCCTCATGCGCCGCAACAGATCGAGGTTCTCTTCGACCGTGCGCGACCGACCCGGGCTGTCGACCCCCGGCGTCGTCACCGTGCCGCGGTTGACGCGAATCTCCTCCTCGCTCTGCGAGTCGACGTACGCCTTCCCCTTTTTTACCAGGAGCTCCGCAATCTCGTACAGCTTCGCGAAATAATCGCTGGCGTAAAACAACCCGTCCCACTCGAAACCCAGCCAGCGCACATCCTGCTGGATCGACTCGACGTAGCGCACATCCTCGGTCGCCGGGTTCGTGTCGTCGAACCGGAGGTTGCAGCGCCCGTCGAACTCCTGCGCGATGCCGAAGTTCAGGCAAATCGACTTGGCGTGGCCGATGTGCAGAAAGCCGTTAGGCTCGGGCGGAAATCGGGTCGCCGGCGCTCGGCCGAACCGTCCCGTGGCGACGTCTTCGGCGACGATCTCGCGAATGAAATCTCGTTTCGGTGGAGCAGCAGTCACGACAAGAATAGGGGGCTAGGGCCTGGGGATTGGGGGCTAGGGGGATTTGAAACGTACGTAGCCAGGGAACCACGCGGGAAGCGGCCGGAATGACAGGGAAGGCCCCTCTACGGATCCACCGTAATCGTGTACGCTCCGCCGAACGCGGCCCTCGCGCTGTTCTGCGTGACCCACACCCTGACGAAGCCGCCGCCCGTCATCGAGAGCGAGACTGTGCCTCCCGTTGTGCCCGCACTCGACTTCAACAAAGTGCCGAGGCTGGTATCGCTGTTGCCGTCGCGGAACTCGATCACAGGCTGAAACGCGGCCGACGCGACGGTCACGCGCAACGTCTTCGTCGATGGAACGAAGATCGAGAATCCGTCCGCGAACGTGGCCGCGCTATCCCCGATGGTGTAGGCGCAGTCCTGGCCTAACGTCGCCGGCAGCGCAGTGAGGCCGAACGTGGTCCGCGTGTTGTTGCACCCGGCCAGCGCTTGCAACGGCGCCAGCGTTAGGCGATACGAGCCGAACGTGTTCGCGGACGCATTCGTCGCTCCGAGCTCGTAGCTCCCCGCCGGCAGCGCCAGCACCTGCGCCGTCGAGGTGGCGCCGGCAGGTGACGTCGAGAACCAAAAAGTGCCTGGGGTCAGGAAGACGAGAAGCTCGGGCACGACCGTCAGCGTGAGCGACGCCGTGAGGAGTTGCTGAGACGACACCGAGAACGAGTAGAAGTCGGCGAACTGTCCCGTGGCGAATTGGCAATCGCTGTTGGCGATCGATCCCGACGCTGTGCTCCCGACGGCGATCGGCAGCGCCAGGAAGCACACGTCGAAGTTGAAGCTGGCGGTCACGACCGATGTTGCCGTGGTGGATGGGATGACGCAGTTCGCCGATCCGGTACACGCCCCCGACCAACCGCCGAAGACATTCCCGGACTGCGGCACCGCGCTCTGGGTCAGCGTCACGCTGGTGGCCGCGCCGAAGGTCGCCGAGCACGCGCCTTTGATGGACCCGCTGGTGACGGAGCAGTTGATGCCCGCCGGAGTCGACACGACGGTCCCGTTTCCAGTGCCCGCGCCCGAAAGTGTCAGTGTCGTCGTCGACGTCGCGTGGAAGGTTGCCGTGATCGTGCCCAGCGTCGCGGTGAGCGTCTGCGCGCTGCTCGTCCCGCCGAGGACCCAGGACCCGACGGTGGCGATGCCATTCGCGTCGGTCGTCTGAACGCCGCCCGTCACGCTCCCGCCTCCAGCCGTCGGCGTGAAATTCACCGCCACACCCGGGACTGGGCTCCCAGTCTTGCTGGTCACACGGACCGACGGCGGAATCCCGACCGCCGAACCCAGCGCCGTCGTCTGCATGTCGCCGGCGACGATGGCCAGCGCGGAGGGGCCGATGTACGATACGTCCACCGTCACCGGAGCCGTGAGCACTCCACGCTGGACGCCGACGGACTGCGCGCCAGTATAGAGCGGCAGCGTCCCGCTCCGGAGCTGGAGCTCGATGAAGAACGTCTCCTGTGGGGCGTCGAGAGGAACTCTGACGTCGATGGTGATCTGGGAGTCGGCCGCTGGAAACGGGACGTTCAGCTCCAGGACCTGACTCTCGTTCGGACCGAGGACCACGACATCGACGTTGTCGACGGTGAGGTCGGCCGCGCTCAGCGATCGGGACTCGGGGTACGCCACCGCCAGCGAGAGATTGGCGACGCCAAATCGCCCGGCGGACATCGGAGAGTCCGAGCAGGTCGCGAGACCGCACGCGAACAAAAGCAATGCGACGATGCGTGCGTGGGCTGAACGCATTCGAGATCTCCCGATAAGGGCGTCAAACCGCCTCATCGCGGGATGCTCCCGTCGATGGTATGCTCATGCTGTACCGAACACCAGTGGAGCGCCAGATGATCGGCATGAACGCCTCATTCCGTTTCGCACTCGTCGCCGTCGCATTCAACGCCGCCACCACGAACGGTGCGCGCGCACAGACGCTCACACACCGCGGCGCGACGCCGCTCGTCTTCGTCGAAAATACCAATGGCGGCGATGTGTCCATCGTCGACGCGAACACACTCGAGGTCCTCGGCACGATCCCCGTCGGGCTTTCGCCAGACGACATCGTCGCCGCGCCGGCGGGGGACGTGCTGTACGTGAGCCGCATCGTTCACCGCGACGACGGCCGCCCGACAGGCACCGGCGAGCTGGTGACCATCGACGTCGCGACGCGGAAGGTGATCTGGCGAGTCGGATTTCGCGGTGTGCCGAATCACGTCGCCGTGTCGCCAGACGGTCGCCGCGTGTACGTGACGGTCGTTTCCGGGAATTACGTCGACGTCTTCGACCCGGCGCGCCGCGCGCTCATCGATAGCGTCGACGTCGGCATTGGGCCGCACGACATCGAGGTTTCACACGATGGCAAGACGGTGTACGTCGGCCTGATTCGCGGCACCGACGTCACCGCCTTCGACGCCGCGACCAATCGCGTGCTGCGCAGGATTCCCTTCGGCGCGAACGTGCGACCGATCGCCGTCGCGCACGACGAGAGCCGGATCTACGTGCAACTCTCGCAGTACTATGGCTTCGTCGTCGCCGACCCGCACTCGGGCAAGATTCTTCGCCGCGTGGAGATGCCTCTACCCAAGGGCGCGAAGATGCCCGACACCTTGCCAGTCACGACGAACCACGGCATTCGCATAACTGCCAACGGACGGTATCTCATCGCCAACGGCAGCATGACGGACCTCGTCGGCATCTATACGCTCCCCGATCTGAAGCTCGTCGGTACGGTGCCGGTAGGCAGAGACCCGAATTGGGTGACGCTCTCTCCCGACGGGCGGCGCGTGTTCATCAGCAATCGCGGCTCGGATGACGTGTCGGTCATCGACCTCGCGTCGCGCAAAGAGGTCGGACGCGTGAAGGTCGGCAAATATCCGCAGCGCATGACCGCCGTCCTCGCGGCTCGTTAGGCAACCGGTGCGATCCCGGCGCGAGTTCCTCGGCGACGCCGCGCGCCTCGCGGCCGGCGCCGCGGCGGCCGCCTGCAGCGCCTCACACCAGCCGCCGCCCCTCTTCGAGTCGACCGTCGACGTCGCCTCCCTCACCACCGACGGCGCGACGCTCGTAACCCCGACGCCAGGTTTGGATGGCGCCCCCATTCTCGTCGTGCGGGAGGGAGCTCGTCGATTTCATGCCCTCTCGATGCAGTGCACCCACGAGGGCTGCCCGGTGCGGCCACCATCCCAGGGGATCATCACCTGCCCCTGCCATGGGTCCCAGTACGATCTCGAGGGTCGCGTCCGACGCGGGCCCGCCCAGTTACCGCTCGCGCGATACGCGACGGTGTACCACTGGCTGTCGAAACGGCTCACCGTCCGCGTCGACGCATGATCCCCCCCCCGGGCGGAACCCAACACTGGTACCGGGCGCTTTGTACGTTTCGCATACGGCAAACTGCAGCCGCATCTCTCTCACGAATTCACGATGTCGATACGACGCTCGTTCGTTACGCTGTCCCTTACCGCCGCCTTTGCAATCGCCGGCGCATGTCACTCGAACACTCCGAAAGTCGTTCCACCACCCCGCCAGCTGAGTGATTCCGCGGCCGCCGCCGTACGGTGGGTCGACGAGCACGCCGTGGCGATCGTGATGGATTCGACGCGGCCGGTCGCCATCGGCGCGCCCTTCGTCTCGTTCGTCGGCAACGCCCGCATCCTCGGCGTGAGCGAGCTTACCGAGGGCACGCACCAGTTCGCGCCGATCATGCGCATCATCCTCGACTCGCTCTCGAGCCGGGGGTTCCGGGGCATTGCCGTGCAGGCGCCGATGGCCGAGGCGATGGAGCTCGATCGCTACGTGCGAACCGGCTTCGGAAATCCGCGCGTGTGGCTTCGCGCGCTGGGCTCGCCGCATTGGAATACACAGGAGATACTCGACCTGGTCGAGTGGATTCGCGGCTATGACAAGGGCCGCCCCACCGCCGAGCAGATCGGCTTCTACGGGTTCGAACTGCCGACCGCTGGACACGCGCTGGCCGTCATCACGACGATCCCCGACAGTATCGTTGGGACGTCGTTGAACACGTGGCTTCGCCGCGAGATTCAGTGCGTGTCGACCGGCGAGAGCGCCGCGTGGGGACGCGACGGTCCCGCGTCCGACAGCTCGTTCTGGAATCGTTGCCGCGGCGCGACGACGAATGTCGTCGACTCGCTCGGCGCGCTGCGCGCGCGCCTTGCCTCACGCCCCGATGCGCAAGCGCGCGTCGCGTTCGCCGAGCAGATGGCGCGCCTCGCGCATCACGACGCCGACGTCGGTCTGCGGCATCTGCCGCGACACCAGACGGTGGCCGACCACATCATGTGGATCGCCGACGGCCTCGGCGACGACGGCAAGCTTCTCGTGTGGGGACGCGACGTCGAGTCGGGACGCCTAACGGGTGAGGGAGGCGTCATGCAGTCGGCGGTGCCGCTCGCGAGCAAGCTTGGCGATCGCTATCGCAACCTGGCGTTCACCGCCGGCGAGGGTGTCGTGCGGGCGCAACCGATCAGTGTCGGCCAGCGCGAACCGGGGGGCGAGACCGACATGCGTCTGCGGCCGGTGCGTCCGGAGTCGTATGAGGATGTACTCAACCACGTGTCGTCGCCGAGTTTCTTCGTCGACCTGCGGAGCGTGACGTCGCCGTCGGGGAGCCACTGGCTCGCCGGTCCGCACCAGGCGCGGCTGGTGAGTGGCGTGTACACCGCAAGTGCCCTTGGCGTCTTCGAGACATCGCTGCAGTTTCCATCGTACTACGACGGGCTGTTGTTCGTGAGGCAGGCAACCCCGGCGACGCCACTGAGACGTTAGGCGCAATCATGATCTTCGGCGTGCACGCGCTCATCTACTCTCCCAAGGCGGAGCAGGTCCGGGCGCTGTTGCGCGACGTCTTCGGCTGGCCGTCGGTGGACGCGGGCGGCGGCTGGCCAATCTTCGCGATGCCGCCCGCGGAAGTTGCCGTGCATCCGACAGAAGGTGAGTCGCGTCAGGAGTTCTATATCATGTGCGACGATCTCGACGCGACCGTCGCCAAGCTGGCGAGCCATGGGGTGGCGCTCGCGCAGCCGATTTCGGAGCAACGCTGGGGGCGGGTCACCGCGATCAGACTTCCCGGCGGCGGTGAGCTCGGTCTGTATCAGCCACTCCATCCGACGGCGCTCGCGCTGTCGCATGACCATTGATTCGAGAGACGACCATGTGCAGGAACATCAAGACGTTGGCGAACTTCGCGCCACCCGCGACCGACGACGAGATCCGCGCGTCGGCGCTGCAGTTCGTGCGAAAGTTGAGCGGTACGACGAAGCCGTCGCACGCGAATGAGGAAGCGTTCAATCGCGCGGTGGACGACGTGACCGCAGCCGCGGAGCGGCTGATTCGGTCGTTGCAGACGACCGCGGCGCCGCGCAATCGCGAAGAAGAAGCGCGGAAGGCGCGCGAGCGTGGACAGAAGCGGTTCGCACGACAGACAGGGTAAAACCGTTCGAGCCGAGAAGGGCCGAGCCGAGAAAGGCGAGCCGAAAACAGCGAGCCGAGAACGACGTTGCGAAATCTGAAGCGGGCGCGCGAAGCGCGCCCGATTTCCTTATCTGGTCGCAGTTATCGGCTCGTAGTCTTCGGCTCGCTCTTCTCGGCTCGCTCTTCTCGGCTCGCCCTTCTCGGCTCGCTGTTCTCGGCTCGCCCTTCTCGCCTCGCCGTTAGTTGTGGTTTTTCGAGCGTGTTCCTTCTCGGAATGCCACCGACGTCATCAAGAGCCAGACGAGCCCGACGAGGACGCCGGCGAGCACGTCGATCGGCCAGTGCACGCCGAGGTAGATCCGTGAGTAAAGACTCATCAGCGACGTCGCCGAGAACACCCAGTAGGGCCAGATCCAGCCGCGCTCGCGGTGGAGAATCGCGCAGAGCGTAAAGACCACGGCGATGCTGGCGATGGCGTGGCCACTGGGATAGGCGGACCAGCCGTACCATCCGCGGCGCGGGAACATGTCGGGACGAGGGCGGGCGTAGAGATCTTTGAGCGCGGGGTTGAGCGTGTAGCTCCCGATCTGGACGACGAGAAGGCGCATCGCGAGATGCGGGCGCTTCAGGCGGCGCCACAACCACCAGACGATGAGGAGCACGCCAGGGATGAGCGTGATGTTGGTGCCTAACCACGGCGTAACCAGGAGCAGCTCGTCGAGCCAGTGTGGAAGATCGACGTGGAGGGCGTAGACGAGGCATCGCTCCCAATGCGTGCCGTGTTGCCAATCGCCATAGCGTTCGGTCCACGCGGCGACCAGCATCCCGGTGAGAAAGGCGTACGAGTAGCCCGCGGCGAGCGTGAGCCATCGTTGCCGCCACCAGGGGCGCGCTTCACCGGTCTGCCGATTCCCGGGGTCGTGCGAGTTCACCCAAGCCAACTGGGCAGAGAGCGCGCCAGCGCGCGCCGATTTGGAACGGTTGGTGCCGGGGATATGCTCAGCGCCGGACGCCGCCGTTCGACGCCGACCATGTCAACAGGGAGAATCGAGAATGGCGGATCGCGATAGAAAGAATCGACCGAGCGAGCCTGACGACGAGTCCGCGTCCCCTGGCGGGAAGGATGTCATGCGTGGGCGGAGCTTCGCCGGCGCGAACATCGCCAACACGGAGCGCGACCAAACGCGCGAACGCCAGCGCATCGCCGAGCACGGCGGCGAGAATCTCGACGAGTACGGTGAGGTCACCGACGCCGAGATCGAGGCGCGCGAGGAACGGCGGGCGGAGCGGAACGAGGACTAGTCACTCGCCGCTCGCCACTATCGACATCATCGTCCCGACCATCGTCGCGACGAGCTTTTCGCTCTCGCCCGTCATGGCCGCGACGTCGGCTCGGCACACGGTGATCGTGTTGCCGGAACGGATCACTCGGCCGCGCGCCTCGAGCCGTTCGCCCACCGCGGGGGCGAGCAGATTCAGCTTGAACTCGATGCTGAGAACACGGGCCGAAGCGGGCATCAGGCTGTACGCGGCGTAGCCGCAGGCGCTGTCCGCGATGGCGGCGACGATCCCCGCGTGAATGAATCCGTCCTGCTGCGTGAGATCGTCGCGAAAGGGAAGGACGACGTCGACGGCGCCGGGCGCCACCGTGCCTAACGACGCACCCATCATCGCCATCGCGCGTTG
>DATBHD010000156.1:0-18469 GCA_036557635.1 Gemmatimonadaceae bacterium | reverse complement strand
GGCCGGGCGCGGCAGGAGGAGACCGGCGATTGTGAGTGGTGCGATGAGCGACCAATGGCTGAAAGACGTGCGGATCATGAGACAGCTCGTTGAAGGAAAAGTTCAACCGGAATATGAGCGGTGGGGCGCGGGCAATGCGAGGCCGCCGCGTATACCTTGCGTGTCATCGACCGAGTGACGGGCGGTCGGGCATGTCGTCGGCGTGTCCGCCTCCGTGCGCACCCGGAGTCTTTACCGCTTTGAAACCGTAGAGGAACAGAGGACGCAGAGGAACACAAGGTCTACACAAAATGCCAATCCTTCGACAGGAATGTTTTTACTTTTCGAAACACACGTAAGCCAATCGCGGATTTCCTCTGCGTCGCCTCGGCGTCCTCTGTTCCTCTGCGGTTCAGGGTGGGATGCTTGCGCAAAAGCGGAGCTCTACGCGGGCGCACCACAATGAGCGGCATCCTCGCGATCATCGCGTTAGGCTTCATGCTCGGGATGCGCCACGCCACAGACCCCGATCACGTCGTCGCGGTCACGACGATCGTCACCGGCCATCGAAGCATGAAGTCCGCTGCCCTCGTCGGCGCCGCATGGGGACTCGGGCACACGCTGACAATTTTCATCGTCGGGACCGGCATCATCCTCTTCAAGTGGGTCATCCCACCCCGGCTCGGGCTGGGGATGGAGCTCGCCGTCGCCATCATGTTGATCGTGCTGGGCGTCGCCAACCTGACGGGCACAGTTGGCTGGATCAGGCGCCAGCGCGCCGCGACGACGCAACCGCACGTCCACTCGCATGCGCATAGCCACGGGGACTATGTGCACTCACACCCCCATGGCCACGTGCCGGAAGCACACCCCCACGCCGACGACGCGACACCGCTCGCCCGCGTCGACCGGCAGCTCGGGAGCAACTCATCCTATCGACTCGTGCGACCGCTCGTCGTCGGCGTCGTCCACGGGCTCGCCGGCTCGGCCGCGGTCGCGCTCCTCGTGCTGGCCACCATCCGCACGCCCCTCTGGTCTGTTTTGTATCTACTCATCTTCGGACTCGGCACCATCGCCGGCATGATGGTGATCACCGCGGCGATCGGCGTGCCTTTCGCACTGAGTGGCGGCCAGTTTCTCCGCTTCCAGCGGAGCCTGCGCCTCGCGTCCGGCCTGATCAGCCTGGCCTTCGGCATCGTCGTCGCCTACCAGATCGGCATCGTCGACGGCCTGTTCGCCGGCACGCCGCACTGGACGCCGAGGTAGTCTGTCATCCCGAGCGTAGCGAGGGCCGCTTTTGCGATCCTTCCAAAGCAAATCCCTCGTCGCTTCGCTCCTCGGGACGACAGTTGCTACGCGAACCGCTCCACCCGCTGCCCCTTCTTCTGACGAGCGAGCTTCGCCTCCACCCGCCGATTCCAGCTGTCGAGATACGTGTAGACGACCGGCGTGATGTACAGCGTGATGAACTGCGAGAACGCCAAGCCACCGACGACCGCGATGCCTAACGGGCGACGCGTCTCGGACCCGGCGCCGTGGGCAAACGCAATCGGCAACGTGCCGACGAGCGCCGCGACGGTCGTCATCATGATCGGCCGGAAACGCACGTGCGCTGCCTCGATGATCGAATGCTCCGCCGAGCCCTTCTCCTCCCGCTCGAACTCGAGCGCGAAGTCCACCATCATGATCGCGTTCTTCTTCACGATGCCGATGAGCAGTATGATGCCGACGAACGCGTAGACGCTCAGTTCGACGCGGAACACGAAAAGCGCGAGCAGCGCGCCAAACGCTGCGAAAGGAAGTCCCGAGAGAATCGTGAGCGGGTGGACAAAGCTCTCGTAGAGGACGCCGAGGATCATATAAATGACGAACACCGCGAGGACGACGAGCATCATCAATCCCGCCCGCGTCGACTGAAAGACCTGCGCCGTCCCGGAGAACCCCGTCGAGATGCCCGCCGGGAGCGAACGGGCCGCCAGTCGCTGTACCTCGGCGGTCGCCGCACCTAACGAGGCATTTGGCGAGAGGTTGAACGACAGCGTTACCGAGGGCAGTTGACCGGAGTGATTGACGCTCACCGCGCCGGTCGTGTGCTGGAGCGAAGCGACGGCATTCAATGGAACGAGCCCACCCGCTACCGACTGGATGTACAGCAAGCTGAGCGCGCGGATGTCCTGCTGGTACTGCGGCAGTACCTCCAGGATTACTTCATACTCGTTGCTCGGCGTGTAGATCGTCGACACCTGCCGGGAGCCGTACGCGTCGTACAACGAAGTCTCGATTTGCTGTGCCGTCACGCCAAAAGCGGCGGCGCGGAGGCGATCGATCGCCACCGTCACCTGCGGATTGTTGAGCTGGAGGTCGCTCGTCACGTCCTGCAGCAGCGGCGAGCTTCGCGCCGCCTGCACGAGCTTCTGCGCACCTGGATAGAGCGTCGCGATGTCCGATGCTTGCATCGTGAACTGATACTGACTCTTCGACGTGCGGCCGCCGATTTGAATCGCCGGCGGGAGTGACGCGTAGGCGATGATGCCGGGCACGCGCGCGAACTTCGCGCGCAGCTCGTTCAGAACCTGGTCCGCGGGCAAACGACGACCGAGTGGCTTGAGAGTTATGAAGATTCGTCCCGTGTTGGACGAGGACGACCCCCCACCGCCGACGGTCGACATGAAGCCACCAACGTTCGTATCCCGTTGAACGAGCGCCGCGAGCGCTTGCTGGCGTCGCACCATGTCGTCGTACGACGCGCCCTGCGCGGCCTCTGTATTGACGCTGATCTGGCCAGTGTCCTCGTCGGGAATGAACCCCGATGGAATCACCTTGAAGAGCAGTACGGTGCCGACGAGGATGAGCATCGAGAACGCCATCATCGATCGTCGATGCCGCATCGACCAAGCGAGCGTCCACTTGTATTGGTCGAGGAGCCACTGGTACGCGCGCTCGGTCGTCACGTACGCCCGGCCGTGCTCCCGCTTCGACTCGGCACGAAGAAATCGGCTCGACAGCATCGGCGTGAAGGTGAGCGATACGACGCCGGAAACGAGAATCGCGACCGCGATCGTGACCGCGAACTCGCGAAAGAGACGCCCGACGATTCCCGAGAGGAAGAGCAGGGGAATGAACACCGCGGTGAGCGAGATCGTCATCGAGAGAATCGTGAAGCCCACCTCGCGTGCTCCATCCGTCGCCGCCTCGATCGGCTCCTTGCCCATCTCCAGATGCCTAACGATGTTCTCGAGCATCACGATCGCATCGTCGACGACGAAGCCAACGGCGAGAGTCAGCGCCATCAGCGACAGATTGTCGAGGCTGTAGCCGAGGAGATACATCACCGGAAACGCGCCGAGGACCGACATCGGCAGCGCGAGGCTGGGAATGACGGTCGCCCAGAAGTTGCGCAGGAACAGGAAGATCACGAGCACCACGAGCACGAGCGTCAGTACCAGCGTGAACTTCACGTCGTGGACCGACTGCTGAATCCCCTGCGACCGATCGAACAGCGTGTGCAGCTGGATGTTCGCGGGAATTCGCGGCCGGAGCGAGTCGAGCTCGGCGAGCACGCGCTGTGCAACGGCGACCGTGTTCGAGCCCGGCTGTCGCTGAATCGCGAGCACGATCGAGCGCTGACCGTTGTACCAGCTCGCGCTCTTGTTGTTTTCGACGTCGTCCAGCACGCGCCCCAGCGCACCGAGCTGCACGGCGGCACCGTTTCGGTAGACGACGATCAGTCCGCGAAACTGCGCCGCGTTGCTCAGTTGCCCCGTCGCCTGCAGCGTGTACGCGGTAGTCGGTCCCCAAAGAACACCAGTCGGCTGATTGACACTTTGCTGATTAATGGCGTTCGCGACCTGGTCGATGTCGATCTTCCGATACGCGAGCGCGGTCGGATCGACCTGGACACGCACCGCGTACTTCGCCGAGCCGAAGACACTGACCTGCGCCACGCCGTCGACTGTCGAGAGCCGCTGGCTGATGAGCGTTTCGCCGATCTCGTCGAGCTGGGTGAGCGGAGCGGTCGGCGAGGTGAGCGTGAAGTACAGGATCGCCGCCGCGGCCGGGTTCGCCTTCTGGTACGAGGGCGGGGTAATGCCTAACGGCAACTGGCGAAGCGTCTTGGCGATGGCGGCCTGCACGTCCTGCGCGGCGGCGTCGATGTCGCGGTCGAGCGCGAATTGGAGCGTGATCGACGTGGAACCGAGGGTGGAGCTCGACGTCATGTTGTCGATGCCGGCGATCGTCGAGAACGCTTTCTCGAGTGGCGTCGCGACCGACGACGCCATCGTCTCCGGTCCCGCGCCCGGGAGACTCGCGCTGACGCTGATCGTCGGATAGTCGACGGTCGGGAGATCGCTGATCGGAAGGCCGCGGTACGCGACGACGCCGAAGGTCGCGATGCCGACCATGAGGAGAATCGTCATGACCGGCCGGCGAATGAAGAGCGCCGAAAAGCTCATGGCCGTGGCGGCGTGGGAGTCGCCGTCTGCGTCGGCGATGACGCCGGGCTGTTACCGGTCACGCCACTCATGCTCGGCGCCGGCGCGACAGTCGGTGTAGTGACTCGAATCGTCGTCAGGCCACCAACGACCGTCCCGCCCTGCCCGGTCGCCGCCGTTCCGACGGGCCCGCTCAAGACGTTAGGCGTCGGCCCGCCCGCCGCGCCGGGGCGGCTCGTATACACGCCGGTGACCCTGGTCCCGCCGGCGCCTCCCGCGGCGCCGGGGACGCCATAGCCGGCGCCGGTCGAAGAAAGCGATCGGCCCGACGTGTCGGCAAGCGGTGGCAGGAGCGTGACGTGCGAGCCGGGGGTCAGACGAGACTGACCGTCGATCACGACCCGATCGGATGGCGTGAGTCCCTGCGCGATCACCGTCATGTCGCCGATGACGATGCTTGGGACGACATTGCGCGTCTGCGCCGTGTTCCCGGCGTCGACGACGTAGACGTAGCTCCCCTGCTGGCCCGCGAGAATTGCCTCGTTAGGTACCGCGAGCACGTTGCGCTGCACGTCGAGCTGGATCGTGAGAAAGATCAGCTCTCCCGGCCAGAGTCGGCTCGCCAAGTTGGGGAATCTTGCCTTTCCCGTGACGGTGCCGGTGAGCGAGTCGACCGCATTATCGAGAAACGAGAGCTCTCCGCGTTCGCTCACCTGTCCGCTGTCGGCCGTCGTCGCGACGACGTGCAGCGGGTGCGTCGTGAGCGCGCGTTGGACCGCCGGAAAATCCTGGTCCGCGAGCGGAAATCGCACGAGCACGGGTCGCAGTTGGTTTATCACGACGAGCGCGCCCGTCGCCGGAGACACGACGTTGCCGCGGCGCACGAGAAGCCCGCCCGTGCGCCCGGCGATCGGCGCGCGGATCGTGGCGTATCCGAGATTCACGACGGCGGCGCGCAGCGCGGCTCGATCTGCTTCGACCGTCGCTTGCTGCGCGATCGCCGTTGCGTGGATCTGATCGGCCTGCGACCGGCTCACGAACCCCTTCGCCGCCAGCGCCTGATAGCGCACGTCGTCGCGGCTCCCCGCATCTGCCTGCGCCGCGTCGCGCGCGAGGGTGGCCCGGGCCTGATCGAGCGCTGCCTGCAGCGGCCTCGGATCGATGCGAAAGAGGAGCTGCCCCGCGCGCACCATGTCTCCCTCGTGGAACAGAACGTCCTGCAACGTCCCCGTCACCTGTGTCGTGACCGCTACCGTTTGCATCGGCTCCACGATGCCACTGGCCGCGAGATTCACCGGAGCGTCGACGCGCGATACCGCCGCGACGCGCACCGGCGTTGCCGGGGGCTGGCGTGGCTTGCTCTCAGACCGACACGCCGCGACCGTAGCGAGCAGCACAACCGCGACCACGCGCGATGTTTCACAATTGTGAATTGCCCGCGCGACCGTCATCGGCGTGCGTCCGCTCCCGAAGCCAGCGGCAGGTTCGGACGCCCGGCGACGTCGATCGTGCCGACGTCGTGCGCGAGTTGCGCGAGCGCCGTGTGCCATTCCCATCGTGCCTGGATCTCGTCGGCGCGCGCCGTCGCGAGCGCGCTGCGCCCCAGCAGCACGTCCACGATCGTGCCGACGCCCTCGCGATATCGTCCAACCGCGACATCCGACGACTGCTGTGCACTCCGGAGCAATTCCTCGGCGGCGCTGATCTTCTGGGTGGCCGCCTGGAGCTCCGCGTACGAGGCGAACACCTGAACCGTGACCTGCTGCTCCGTCGACGACACCTGCGCCAGCCCCGCGTTGTACTGCTCCCTCGCCGATCGCACGTCGTATTGCCGCGAGAAACCGTTGAAGACGGGAATCTGCACGCCGAACACCAGCACCAGGTTGCGCCCCGACGCGTTGACCGCGTTCGACGTCGTGTAACTCGCGCTCGACGTCAGTGTCAGCGCCGGATACCCGGCGGCGCGTGCGACGCGAACCTGTGCCGCGAGCGACGCTGCCTGCGCGCGCGCTTGGGAGATCTCCGGTCGCAACGCGATCGCGCGATTGATCAGCGTGTCGACCGATGCCGCGACTGCGCAGATCTGTTCGCGCGCATCGATGTTCGGAACGTCGAAGCGCGCGTTTGCGGGAAGCCCCATCGCCGCGGCGAGGTTTCCGCGTGCGGCCAGCACGCTGCCCTCGAGCGACGCCAGCTGAAAGCGCGCCTGCGCCAGCGCGGTTCGCGTTTGCAAGACTTCCTCGAGTGTGGCGACGCCGACGCGGAATCGCTCTTCGGATGCCGCCGTATCGGCCTGCGCTTCCTGCACGGCGACGATCTGCGCGTCGCGCAACGCGCGAGTCGTGAGAAACGAGAACAGCGTCGACTCCACCTGAAGCACGACGTTCTGTACCGTCACGTTGTGGGTCAGGTTCGCGGCGATAGCGGTCTGCTTCGCCGACTCGATCGCTCCGCGGCGACTACCGAGATCCCATATCAGGTACGAGAGCGAGACTATGGGCGCGATCTGCGATCTCCGAGATGCGCCGATTCCGGAGCGCGAGGCCAGGCTCCCTGCGGTGTCGAGCTGTCCCGGCGTGAATTGCGTGCCGGTGATTGTTCCGAGCGCGTTATTGCTCTGCGTGAAATCCACCGTGGCGTTCACGGTTGGATACAACGCGCCGCGACTCGAGCCGTAGTCATTCACGCTCGCGCGGGCGAGTGCCCACGATTGCCGTGTCTGCGGATTGTTGCGGAGCGCGACATCCATGACGTCGACGAGCGAAAGCATTTGCCCCGCGGCGGCGGTCGCCGAATCGGAGGTCAGGGCGCGCGAAGCCGCGGATGCGGCGGGCGGCGCCGCGGCCGGCAACGGTGTGCGCGCAGCCGACGGGACCGGCCACAGACTCGACGGAGCCGGCGGAGCACCCGGCGCACCATCGAGGCGCGGCATCGCCGGCGCGCATGCAGCGATCGCGACGCATGCTCCGATGCCGACCAGCGCGCGAAGATCGAGCGCAACGTGAGCGGGGACGGTCACCGTACGACTCACTCCTTGGCGCGTCTTGCCTCCGCAATCCCCGCCGACGCGCCGCAACGGGAAGGGAGCCCTCTCTAGTGCAGAAGGGAGACCGTTCCATGCCGACGTCATCAACTTCTCATGCACCATTCGCGTTGGAGCGGAGGCGCTCTCAACCACCGGCCACGGTAGATTGCTCTCGTCATGTCAGCCGACGCGAACGATCACACGCTCACGGGCGAATTCCGGACGCACGCACGCTTTCGCTCGCGCTTTCTCCCGAATGAGCGGACCATTCTCGTATACGTACCTCCGGGCTACCAGCGCGAGGTTGATGGGAGGGGGAGGGGGAGGGGGAGGGAACGGTCGCGGCGCTATCCAGTGCTCTACCTGCAGGACGGACAAAACGTATTCGACAAGGCCACTTCCTTCGGCCAAGAGTGGCACGTCGATGAGACCGCGCAGTCGCTGATCGAGAGTGGACAGATCGAGCCGCTGATCGTCGTCGCGATTTACAACACTGGAGTGCATCGCGTCGACGAATACACGCCGACACACGTGCCCGGTAAGGGAGGCGGCAGGGCCGATCAGTACGGCCGGATGTTGGTCGAAGAGATCAAGCCGCTCATCGACCGCAAGTACAAGACGCTACCCAGCGCGGCGAGCACGGGCTTGGGCGGCTCATCACTGGGAGGGCTGCTGACGCTCCACGTCGGGCTCAACTACCCGACCGTCTTCAATAGATTGGCGGTGTTGTCTCCGTCGGTGTGGTGGGACGAGCGAGCGATCGTGCGAAGGGTACAGAGTCTCTCCGCCAAATTGCCGCTTCGGATTTGGCTCGACGCCGGTACCGGTGAGGGCGCCGACGTCGTCGCCGATACGCGAGCGCTTCGGGACGCTCTGTTGGCCAAAGGGTGGGTCACCGATCATGACCTACGCTACCTCGAAGCCGAAGGCGCCGAGCATAACGAGCAGTCGTGGGGTGGGCGCGTCGGCGAAGTGCTGAAGTTTCTGTTTCCTAAACGCGGACCAAGAGGCCGCTGATATCACTGACACTGCCCTGAAACCACCGATTGGTTCCTCGTGCGAACGCCACTCCTCAGCCTCTGCAAGAACACGTCACGCTTGTAGTGAGGAGCTTTGAATGCGCTGGGAGCAATCGAGTGGTACCAGAGTGGTACCAGCGTCGTGTCCGCGGTCTCAGCGGCCACTTTGAAGTCATCCTGCGATCAGCACTTTAGCCAATGCACCGCGACCACCGCCGATGGTTCAGCCCCTCGCTCGGGCGCAATATGGAGCTCTTGATCTTCGGCCACGCGGGCGCACGGGTAGTGGTCTTCCCGTCGTCGATGGGGCGCTTCTTCGAGTGGGAGGATCGGGGCATGATCGGCGCGCTGGCCCATCATGTGGAGCAGGGCTGGATCCAGCTCTATTGCGTCGACAGCGTGGATGGCGAGAGTTGGTACGCCAAGCAAATGCATCCGGCAGCGCGGGCCTGGAGACACGTGCAGTACGACGCATATGTCCGCGACGAGGTGCTACCGTTGTCGCAGTATCAGAATCCCAATCCGTTTCTGATCACGACGGGGGCGAGCTTCGGCGCATACCACGCGATGAACTTGGCGATGCGCTATCCCGAACGTGTCGGGCGCGTCATCGGCATGAGCGGGATGTACGACATCCGCGACATGACCGATGGGTACTCGGACGAGAATGTCTACTTCAATAATCCAGCGGACTTCATCCAAAACGAGCACGACCCCCAGAGACTCGACGCCCTGAGACGGGTGGACATAATCCTGGCGATCGGTCGCGATGACCCAATGCGGGGCAACAACGAGTATTTCTCGAACATCCTGTGGTCGAAGAATATCTGGCACGCCTTACGGATCTGGGATGGATGGGTGCATGATTGGCCGTACTGGCGCGAGATGATTGTGAAGTACATCGGCGGACACGACTAAGTACGGGCGATGGGCGAAGGGGGCAGGCTAGGTCTTTAGCGAATACTCGACAACCTGGCGCCAGACCCCCCCCCCAGCCCCGCCCCTAGCCCCTAACCCCCAGCACCTTGGGCTCTCACATGCTACGAGTCGGACTTGTTGTCGGCCGTGAATGGTCGTTCCCCCCGGCATTCATCGAGGAAGTCAATCGACGCGGTGATGGAGTGGTGGCCGAGTACGTGAAGCTCGGCGGCACGTCGATGGACGAGCTGGTGGACTATGCGGTGATCATCGACCGGATCTCGCACGAAGTCCCGTATTACCGAACCTTCCTCAAGCACGCCGTGGTTCAGGGCGCGGTCGTCGTCAACAACCCGTTCATGTGGTCGTCCGACGACAAGCTCTTCGACGCATCGCTGGCGACGGCGCTGGGCATCTCCAGCCCCCGCACCGTCGCGCTGCCGAACAAGGACTATATCCCCGGCATCAAGCACGATGAGAGTTTACGTAACTTACGATATCCACTGGACTGGGATGGTATCATCGACTATGTCGGCCTCCCCTGTATTCTCAAGGACGCGCATGGTGGCGGTTGGCGCGACGTCTACGTCTGCCGCACGCTCGACGACCTGCTCACGCATTACAACGAGTCCGGTCAGTTGACGATGATCGTCCAGGAGTTCATCGAGTGGGATCACTTCGTGCGCTGCCTGGCTTTAGGGCGCCGCGACGTCCTGCCGATGAAGTATGACCCACGCGGCCGGCGCTACCTCGTCGAGCACGAGCACCTCACGCCCGAGCTGGGCCGCCGCGTCGTCGATGATTCGTTGACGCTCATGCGCGCCCTCGGCTATGACATGTGCTCCCTCGAGTGGGCGATCAAGGACGGCGTGCCCTACGCGATCGACTTCATGAATCCGGCACCGGACATGGATCTGTACTCGCTCACGCCTCACTACTTCGAGTGGGCGGTAAAACGGATGGCCGACATGGCGATCCGCCTCGCGAAAGAGCCGGGGTCGCATCTCGATCTGCGGCACGGCGAATTCCTCCTTGGCCGCCGCGAGCTGGGCTCCACGCCGGACTTCCGTGGTGACATCGAGACGCCGCGCACTATCGCCATCGAGCCGTCGCTCGACATGCCGGCGCCGGTGGACCTCGAGTCGCGTTGAGCCGTTAGGCAGCGCGCATGCTCCGCGAAGCGATCGACGGGTATCACGAGCTCCTCGACGTCGAGCTGGCCGGCGAGTCGCAATGGCGCCTCGACGAGCAGCTTCGCCGCCGCGGTCTGTTCTTCGGCGACCGGGCGCTGTGCACGGTCCTTCGCCCACGTTTCCTCTCGGCGGCGCAATACCGTTTTCTGCAGCGGCGCGCCGCCGTCGTGTTGAAGGCGTTCGAAACCGTATACCAGGCCGCGCTCGAGGACGAGCGCGTGCTCGCGCAATTCAAGCTCGTCGACTGGGAATGCGCGCTGATCCAGCACGATCCCGGCTTCCGAGACGCCAGTCCGGTTTCGCGACTCGACGCGTTTTTCGTCGGCGAGAGCGGCGGACTGCGCTTCACCGAGTACAACGCCGAAACGCCGGCCGGTGGCGCGTATAACGACGTGCTCACCGAGGCGTTCTACGGTCTACCTATCGTTCGAGAGTTTCTGAGACACTGGGACCTCCGGCCGCTGCCCGCGCGACACAATGTCCTGCACGCGCTGCTCGATGCCTACCAGCAGTGGTCGGGCAAGCGCGCGCTTCCGCGAATCGCGATCGTCGACTGGGCCGAGGTGCCGACGCGGAACGAGTTCGTGCTCTTCCAGGACTACTTCGTGCGTCAGGGAGTCGAGTGCGTGATCGCCGACCCCCGCGAAATGGAGTACACCGGCGGCCGCATCGTCGCCGAGGGCGCGCCGGTCGATCTGATCTATAAGCGAGTGCTCATCAGCGAGCTCGTTCAACGCTTGGGGTTGGACAACCCGGTGATTCGCGCGGTGCGAGATGGCGCCGTCTGCATGGTGAATCCGCTGCGGTGCAAGATTCTCCACAAGAAAGCGAGTCTCGCCGTCCTCAGCGACGAGCGCAACGCGTCCCTATTCTCGGCCGACGAACGCGAAGCGATCGACGCGCACATTCCGTGGACGCGCGTCGTCGAGGAACGAACGACGACGCCCCCCGATTCACCGGAGAACCAGGTCGACCTCGTCCCCTTCATCGCCGCGCACCGCGAACAGCTCGTGCTCAAGCCTAACGATGAATACGGTGGCAAGGGGATCGTGCTCGGCTGGGAGGTCGATCAGGAAGGCTGGGAGCAGTCGATTCGCGCCGCGCTCGAGGAGCCATACATCGTGCAGCAGCGCGTTGCCCTGCCGACCGAGCCCTACCCGAGCTACGTCGATGGACGCGTGCACGTGATCGACCGGATGGTCGACACCGCGCCGTACGCGGCGTACGGATCGTATATCGACGGCTGTCTCTCGCGTCTGTCCACGGCCGCGCTGCTGAACGTGACAGCCGGTGGCGGGAGTCAGACGCCCACGTTCGTTGTCGAGAAGAGGGGTTAAGCGCGGGCTAGCTGACGACACGGCCAAACCCTTGCGCCACGAATGGTTTGCTTGCACCCTAGCCCCCACTCCCCTATTCCCCTAGCCCCCTCGCCACCATGAAGTCCCCCTCTCTCACCTTGGGCATCGAGGAAGAATACCAGATCATCGATCCCCAGACCCGCGAGCTCCGTTCGTACATCACGGAGATCCTGAACGGCGATCATCTGGTGCTCGAGGAAGTGAAGCCTGAGCTCCATCAGTCGATGGTGGAAGTGGGGAGCAGGGTGTGTCGCACTCCGGCCGACCTCCGCGCGGAGCTGGTGAGGTTGCGTGGGGCGGTGATCGAGCTCGCCGGCCGGGGCGGACTGAAGGTCGCCGCGGCGGGGACGCATCCGTTCTCCAACTGGATGACGCAGGAGATCACGCCCCTCGAGCGCTACATGGGAGTGAAGCAGGACCTCCAGGACCTCGCTCAGCAACTACTCATTTTCGGTACGCACGTCCACGTCGGCATCGAAGACCGCGACTTCATGATCGACGCGATGAACGTCGCGCGGTATCTGCTGCCCCACGTGCTGTGTCTCTCGACGAGCTCGCCCTTCTGGCAAGGACGAAAAACAGGCCTCAAATCGTACCGCAGCATCATTTTCAAGAACTTCCCGCGCACCGGCGTCCCGCCGATTCTCCGGTCGCACGCCGAGTTTGAAGAATTGCTCAACGCGCTGATTCGCACGCGCAGCATTCCGGACGGCTCGAAGATTTGGTGGGATGTGCGCCCGCATCATACGTATCCGACACTCGAATTCCGCGTCTGCGACGTGTGCACTCGGATCGACGAAGCGGTGTGCATCGCGGCGATCCTGCAGGCGATCGTCGCCAAGCTCTGGAAGCTGCGCCGCGACAACATGACCTTCCGCGTGTACCCCGCTACGTACATAGAAGAGAACAAGTGGCGCGCGGTGCGCTTTGGCCTCGACGGAAAGCTCATCGACTTCGGAAAGGAACAGGAGCTGCCGGCGCGCGAGCTCATCACCGAGATGCTTGCCTGGTTCGTCGACGACGTTGTCGACGAGCTCGGAAGCCGGCGTGAGGTCGAGTACGCATTCCGCATCATGCGTGACGGCACGAGCGCCGATCGACAGATCGCAACCTTCGAACAGACCGGCGACCTCAAGACCGTTGTCGATCAACTCATCGCTGAAACGGCCGAGGGGATTCCTACCGAGCAATCTCTGGCGGACGTCCGCATTCCCGATCATGTACCGCCCGCCGTGACCCAGGGTATGACGGGAAGTCCAACCGTCGAGCATAGAGCGTAGGCGTCGCGCGTGTGCGCGTGAGGGCTGCGAACTTGCTACCCACTACCCTCTACCCACTAGCCTCTACCCACTTGTCCCGTCCCGTCATCGGCGTTCCAACGCAAAATCTGCAGAGCATCGGCGGTGTCCCAGCCGACATTCCGCCGTCGTGGGCGATGAGCCAGCGATACATTCGCGCTCTCACCGCGGCCGGTGCCTTGCCGTGGATGATCCCGCTCGTCGGCGACGAACAGGAGACGATGCGGGGGATTTACGAGGAGCTGCACGGCATCTTCCTGCCCGGCGGCGCCGATATCGAGCCGACGAACTACGGCGAGCAGCCTCTCGCTCGATGTGACAAGGGCGATCCGGCGCGGGACGAAGTCGAGCTGATGCTCGTGCGCTGGGCGCTCGTCGATCACAAGCCGGTGCTCGGCGTGTGCCGTGGTTTACAACTTGTAAATCTCGCGGCCGGCGGCACCCTGTATCAGGACCTGGCGGAACAGATGCCGGGCGCGCTCAAACACGACTACTTCCCGTTTGGCGGGCGCTTCGCGCGCGACCATCTGGCTCACGAAGTCGCCGTGGCCGAGCACACGAAGTTGGCCGAGGTCTACGGCCCGGGCCCGCTCGAGGTGAACAGCATGCACCACCAGGGCATTCGCCGCCTCGGTTCGAGTCTAGTGGCGAGCGCCGTCGCGCCGGACGGACTCGTCGAAGGCATCGAGAGCGAAGACGGCTCGTACCTCGTTGCCGTGCAGTGGCATCCGGAGGCGCTCGTCGACAATTGTCCGCGCACGCGGCGGCTGTTCGCGAGCTTCGTCGCCGCGGCGAGCGACTATCGAACGCCACTGCCTAACGACGGGCCGGCGGGAGAAGCGGGACTCTCCGCCGTCTGGTAAGCGATTCCGACGAGCGCCGCGATCGCTTGCACCGCGAGGGTGATGTCGAAGGGTTTGCGGAGGTACGGGCAGTTCGTCGCCGCGATGATGCGCTCGGCTTCGGTCGTGATGTCGCCCGTCATGAACAACGTGCGCTCGCGGAACGAGGCCTCGTGCTCGACAGCCGCGCGGAACACCGCGTCCCCTCGCGCGTCGCGCAGTCGAAGATCGATCAATAGAACGTCGAAGCAGGACTCCTCGATCGCCCGAATTCCCTCGGCCGCGGAGATCGCCGTGACGGCCTCGATTCCATACCACGCGAAGAGCAACGAGAGCGCCTGACAAATCGAAGGCTCATCGTCGACGATGAGCACGCGCATCGGGTGCGGACCATCGGGCGTCGGCCTCATGAGGAGCTGCTGGGCCGCACGTCCCGAACTCAGGCCGAGGTCGGAAGGCGACGATGGCTCCACGGTCAGCGCTTCAAGCGGCCGAGATGTCGCTGCGAGCCTGAACGGTGCTCCGGCCGCTGGACTTGGGACCTTCGAGCGGATCGAGCAATGCCCGAAGCTCGTGCACGAAGATCCCCAGCTCAAACGGCTTCAACAGATAGGGCCGGCCAGTCGCGTCGATGGCGTCGAGTGCCTCGTTGCCGTAATCTCCCGTGATAAATAACGAGCGCTTCGCGAGCTCGGGGAATTCACGTTGGAGCCAAACGAGGAATTCGTCGCCGCGCGAGTCGGGGAGCCTGAAGTCGATCACGACCAAGTCCACCGAGACGTCCCCCAAAAGCGCACGCGCCTCGGCGACGGTTCTCGCCGCGAGCGTGTCGAAGCCCCAACGATCGAGCAGTCGCCCAAGGGCAACCGAGATCGTTGCTTCGTCTTCGATCAGCAGTAGACGCGGACGTGGATCAGCCATTTCGCCAGTATGCTGGACGCGTGACACCGATGTGCGGGAACCGCTCCGTCGCGGCGCCCGCACAATAGATCGATTGTCGCGCCCATAGGATAACCGCTTTGACGAGGAAGCACCGTTTCACCCTGAACCACTCGGCACCGCCTTGGGCCACGAGATATACTGGCCGGGCACAAAGTCCCTTGTGTGGGTCCACGCGCAGTCCCAGGTTGAGCGCGTACTCAAACCGGACCACGCACCCTCGTGTTCCGGTCGTTCCTCATGCGGCGCAGTAGTCGTCTTTCTCTAGGAGACCATGACGATGCTTGCTCCCCTCCCGTCGGTCGAAGCTTTCAGGCGCGACGCCGTTTCGGACGGTGTCGAGCTTGACGACGGCGTCGCTGCCAGTTGGCTCGAGTCTGCAACCCGCCTCGAGCGCGCGGCAATGACGCGCGGAGCGGAGCGCGAGCGACTGCTCGTTGGTCTCCTTGCTCAGCACGGCGTCGTCGCTTTTCGAGACTCGGCGACCTCTCCGATCGCGCTGGCGTCGGCAGTCGCCGCGGTGGCGTCGACGATGGAAGACTGGGCGTTCTTCCGACTCGCGCACAGTGTGTTGTCTGCCTTGCTCGTGGTCCTGCCCGATAGTGAGGTTCTGCTGCGTGGGCGCGTGCTTGCGCAGCAAGCTCGACTCGCGCGTCATCTCGGCGAGACGGCTTCGTCTCATCGCTACTATGAGGAAGTCGAGCGTCTCGGAGCGGAAGGCGGTTTGCCCGAGCTCACCGGTCGTGCATTTGCCGGTCTCGGCATTCTCGCTCAGATCCGTGGCGACTTCCCCGAGGCGCGGCGGCGATTCCACTCCGTCATCCAGCTCAACGGCGCCGCGGCGGAATCGCTCAGCATCGCGCACCACCACTTGATGGTCGCGTCCGCGGCGGCAAACGACTACGACGCGGCGGCAATGCACGCGTGGCGCGCTTTCAAGGACGCGGCGCCCTCGCAGGAGAGCGAGGCGCTGATCAACCTAGCGCAGCTCCTCTTCGACGCGGGGTATCCTCGTGCCGCCTTACGAGGCTTCGCGGCGGTGCTCGTGCGCAAGCTGATTTCCCGGCATGCGTTACCGGCGTTAGGCGGTGCCGCGTGCGCGGCCGCGGTCGCGCTACCGCGTCCCGCGGCGAGGGCGCTGGTCAAAAACTTCGCGGAGCGCCTCGATTGCCTGGTTACGAGTCTTCGAAATGGAGAATCACTGCCACATCCGAGCGCATCAGCGCTTGTAGAAATGAGCGAGGCGCTCGCGCACGTCGGCGAAGAAGTGTGGTCACTCGAAGTGGCGAGCCGAGCGGATGTGCTCGCCTCGAGCCACGGCTTCTATCAACTGCTTTATCGCCTCGAGAACCCCGCCTTGACTGCCCCGAAGCCGCCGAAGACCGTTCATTCGGCAACGAGCGCAATCATCGCCGCGGTCGACGAGCTCGAAGGTGCGGAGCTCGTCGGCGCAGCAAGCTAGTCGTGGCTGGTACCGCTTACGGGCAAACGACGCCCTGACCGATGGTGTAGCCGCTACGGCAGTCGACTCCGTCGTGGTTGACGCTCGGGGCTCGCAGATGCGAGGTCGGAGTCGGAGCAGTCGGCGAAGCGCACGCGGCCAAAGCGGACACGGCGGCAACGGCGAGGAGGACTCGAAGAGCAACGAGGCGGGACATCGATGGCTCCGGGCTTTTGGGACACTTCGGGGGAGGAACTCGGAGTAGCAGAATTAGCGGCTAACTCGTCCTGCAGCGGAAGAAGTAGCGCCGGCGCTGGCGCGTCGCCGTTTCACCCGTGCGCCTAGCGTTTCATGGTGTTACCCTTGGGCCCGATGGCTGCTGGCAATTTTCTCCCGCATCGACGCAATGGCGAGGCCTCCGCTTCGGAAACCCAAGGCGCAGGTCTGCATGCGCGTGTCGCTGCGCTCGTCCTCGGGCGTCTCGAGCGCGCACGACTGCAGGATGCGGTGCGCGGACGAGCGATTCTGGAGCATGTCGACACCGTCACGGCACTCGAGCATCTCGTCGCGCGCTCCGTCCCGCGAGTCTCCGCCGTCATCGCCGAACCCTTCGATATTCGCCGCACCCCTGTCGCGCCGACGCTCGCGCGACTCAGGGCGGCATACCCCGGCGTCGCGCTGATCGGCTTCTGCCAACCAGCTCACAAATACTCAACCGAGATCGTCGCGCTCGTGCACGCGGGCGTTCACGAGTTGGTATTTCGCGGCGTCGACGACAGCAGCGCCGCATTTCGACAGACGCTCGCGCGCGCATCGCAGACGTCGGCGGGCCGGCAGGTACTCGACGCGCTGGAAACGCACCTCACCGCGGAGGCGCTGTCGATCGTGCAGACGTGCGTGCAATATGCCTGGCCCGATTTCAGCTCGCGCGCACTCGCTCAGGTGCTCGGCGTCAACGTGAAGACTCTCGTCAAGCACTGCCGATCGAACGGTCTCCCATCGCCCGGTGCGTTGCTCAACTGGGTGCGACTGATGGTGGTCGCGTACTTGCTCGAGGCCGAAGGGCGAGCGCTCGAACATGTCGCCGCGTCATTCGGCCTCGATTCGGCATCCCCGCTGCGCAACTTGATGAAACGCTATACTGGACTGCGCTCGCTCGAAGTGCGGACGGGAGGCGGGTTGAAAGTCGTGATCGAGGCATTCCTGCGCGACGACGCATTCGGTCGGCAGGAGGGAAAGTCGCGAGGCGACGATGGACGCGACGAGTTGGAGCGCGCCAGCGACTTCGAATAGTCCCTACGGCAACCGTACGGCGACTGGCACTCGTGGGCCGCTGAGACCTCTGACAGGACGCTGGCACCGCTGACGAAAGAGCGTTTTTTTGTTTTCGTCCGGCGGGTTTCAGCGGCCACAAAAGCGCAACCTTCGGAGATCTCCAGGAAACCTTCGAATGAGTCTCAGCTCGCGAGGCGTTGCGGGCGTGAGGCACTGACGGTGGCGAGGAACGAGGGCAGCAGCGCCGATGCTCCGTCTCGCCAAATCTCGCGCATTCCGATGCCAGCGCGCGAGCGATATGCCCGGCTCGCGGTCCTCACGCTGCCATAGCCAGCTTCGACCGCGATCACCCACTGGGCCTCGTCCCAGCTCATCCCTTCGACCCGTGCGGCGACACCGGCCGCCGCGCCCCGGAAAAGACGCCCCCATTTGAGCAGCACGTGCGGCGCCGGCCAGCCACGCCGCGCGACCTCTCGCGCCAGCGATCGCTTGGCGAGCGCGATTCGCATCGCGAGCTCATCGACCGTCTCGGGCGGAACGGCCGAGACGCAGGCATGGACGATTCGTCGAAGCAGCGGTGAGACGGACGCCGGCAGCATGCCGAGGACGGCGGCGGGCGCGCGCTCCGCATAACGACGACGCCGCGCGCGGCGCGTTCCGGCGCGCGCTCGGGAGCGGCCGTAGTCGTCGATGTCGAGCACCATTTCGTCGGGCTCCGGCTCGTTAGGCGCGACCAGCTCGCGCAACAC
>DATBHD010000155.1:0-25374 GCA_036557635.1 Gemmatimonadaceae bacterium | reverse complement strand
ACCCCGGCGCCTGTCCATCACCTGGCGCGTCGAGTTCGACGATGCGCTCCGCGACGAGGGCTACTCCACGGTGACGTTCGTGCTCGAGCCGTTAGGCGGCGAGGTCAAGCTCACCGTCATCCACGACGAGCTGCGCGAGGGATCCGGCGTGCACAAGGGGATCTCGATGGGCTGGCCGAAGGCGCTCTCGAGTCTCAAATCGCTGCTCGAGACCGGTCGTCCGCTGGCAGTCTCGAGCCCCGAGTCGGCGGCTGTGGGCGAGGCCGAAGCGATCCAGGTCGCGCGCGGCGGCTAGCGCCTCCTGATCCCATCGGTCCGAAGCGAGGTGATCCAGAACACCATCACGGGTGAGGTGTACCAAAGCGAGCACGAAGGCGAGCGCCGAGCGCTGCCGTACATCTTCGCGTGCATCCCCAAAGCCATATCGAGGAGGTTCGACGCATGTCGACGCGGGCTATGCGCCAGGCACTCTTGCGACATCAGGACACCGTGGTCCACTGGGTCATGACGACGGCGCTCTTCTCCGCCGCCGCCTTCGCGGTGACCAAGACGTTAGGCAACTCACCACAGCTCGCCCTTCCGCCGGCGGCCGAGGCGATCTCCACGCCGGTGAACGCGTCGCTACCCAACGCTGCGCCGCCCGCGCCGACGTGGGATATGGCGAACATCGCCAACTCACGCGTCGACAATTGGGTGAAGCGATTCACGACGACCTTCAAGAACGACTTCGCGGCCTCGCTCAGCCGCGGTGAGAACTATATCCCGATGATCACGGCCAAGCTCGCCGAGCGGAACATGCCGCAGGAGCTCGCGTACCTGCCGCTCATCGAGTCGGAGTACAAGCCGAAGGCGCGTTCGCGGGTCGCGGCGGTTGGATTGTGGCAGTTCATGAGCGGCACGGCGCGGAACTTTGGGCTCTCGGTGGGCCGCAAGGTTGATGAGCGCACGAATCCGGCGAAGGCGACCGACGCGGCACTCACGTATCTGTCGGAGCTCTACGATCGCTTCGGATCGTGGTATCTCGCGGCCGCGGCCTACAACTCGGGGCCGGGGACGATCTCGAAGGCGATGAAGCGTACGCTCGGGCGCTCGACGGGAACCGACGCCGATTTCTACGCGATCGCGAAACATCTCCCCGCGGAGACGCGCGAGTACGTGCCGAAGCTCATCGCCGCCGCTCGCATCGGCAAAGATCCCGGGCAATACGGGCTGGCGGACTGAAACTTTCTCAACCCCAGGGGCCCGTATGGTTGTCCAATCGGACGACCATACCAGCCCTGCTGCATGCTGACCCTTCCCCTTCTCGCGTTCGCCAGCGTCGCCCTTCTGCCCACGCAGGGTGACACCGCACCCAGCCATCTCGAGACCGTCGCCATTCGCGCGGCGCGCGCTCCCGTCATCGACGGGCGCGACGACGACGTCGTCTGGCGGCAAGCGCCGGCGATTAGCGACTTCGTACAATGGCAGCCCACGGAAGGGAAGAAGCCCAGATTCAGAACGGAAGCCAAAGTGGCGTACGACGCGTCGAATCTGTACGTGTTCGTCCGCGCCTTCGACCCGCGTCCCGATAGCATCATTCGTCTCCTCGAGCGGCGTGACTCGTTCACGCCCTCGGACATGATCTGGCTCTTTCTCGACTCCTATCACGACCGGCGAACTGGTTACGAATTTGGCGTCAACGCCGCCGGCGTGAAGCTCGACGCCCAGCTCTCCAACGGCGGCAACGAGGACTACGCCTGGGACGCCGTGTGGGACGTCGCGACGACGATCGACTCGTTAGGTTGGACGGCCGAGTTCAGTATTCCGTTATCGCAGCTCCGCTATGGCAAGGGAAGACGGCACAGCTTCGGCTTCACAATTGATCGGGATATCTATCGTTACAATGAACGGGTGAGCTGGCCGATATTCAGCCAGTCGAAGCCGGACATGCTCTCGCAGCTCGGCACGCTCGACGGGCTCGAGAACCTCGAGGTCCCGCGTCGCTTGGAGGCGATGCCATACGTTGTCACGAAGCGCGCCTCGACGATCACCCGGAATCAATTCACGAATCCCTCGAGCGCGTCGGTCGGCGGCGACCTCAAGTATCGCGTCGCGTCGAACATGACCCTCGACGCAACGATCAATCCCGACTTCGGCCAGGTCGAGTCGGACCCGGCAGTGCTCAATCTCACCGCGTACGAGAGCTTCTTCGACGAGCGCCGTCCGTTTTTCGTCGCCGGTCGAGGGCTCTTTCAGTTCGGCGTGAACTGCTCGCAAGTGAACTGCTCCGGAGAGGGCCTCTACTATAGTAGACGTATCGGCCGGACCCCTCAGCTCGCCACCACGTATGGCGACACGGTTCCGCAGGCGCCGACGACCATCCTCGGCGCGGCCAAGCTCACCGGTCGCCTAACGAGCGGCACGACCCTCGGCGTCCTCGACGCCGTGACCCAGCGCGACGCTAGTCCCGGCGACACGACCTTCGAGCCGCGGACGAATTACGCGGTCGGTCGAGTGCAGCAGGATCTACGCGGTGGGAACACGACCATCGGCGCGATCGTCACGGCCGTGGACCGGCAGAACGACGGCTGGAGTGAGCCCTATCTCCCGTCGAGCGCTTACGTGGGCGCGATTGATTTTCGGAATCGGTTCTACAAGAACACCTTCGAGATCTCCGGCACCCTCGACCAGAGCCGAGTGCAGGGAACGCCCGTGGCGATGCAGGCGCTGCAGACGAACTCCGTCCACGGATATGAGCGTCCCGATGCGCGCCTGCCACTCGACTCGAACCGCACCGCCCTCGGCGGCGACGCCGAGGAATTCAAGTTCGCCAAGGTTGGCGGGCAGTATCTGTTGTTCGAAAGTGCTTATCAACGCCGCTCACCCGGCTTCGAGATCAACGACATCGGCTATCTCCGCCGCGCAGATCAGACGTCGTGGAGCACGTGGGTCGGCTTCTTCGACCGGAATGAGCGTTTCTTCTATCAGCGCTTTCAGTGGAATAACAACTGGTGGCAGTACTGGACGTCGACCGATGGGCTTCCCCTCGAGGCGGCCTATAATACCAACTTGCATATCACGCTGAAGAACAACTGGGGACTTCATTTCGGCGGCACCGTCGGCCAGCTCGGCGCGACGTACGACGATCGGAGCGCGCGCGGGGGCCCGGCGATCCGCCAGGACAGCTACGTCGCGCCGTGGTTCTCGATCAACGGGAACGATCGAAGGGCGGTCGTGCCGTACTTCAACGTCAGCACCTACAACGTCGGCGACGGGAAGAACCGCTCGTGGAATCTCGGCCCCGAGATCGACTACAAGGTGTTCGGCCGGTTCAGCTCCGCGTTCAGCGTGAACGTGAGCCACAACATCAGTGATTATCAGTGGTACAACTTCTACGCGGACGCGGCGGGGCCGCATTACACGTTCGCTCGTCTGGACCAGACGACGCGTTCGGCAACGGTGCGGCTCAACTACACCTTCACGCCCGCCATTTCGCTGCAAGCATACGTGCAGCCCTTTGTGTCAAAGGGAACGTACACCGACGTTAGGCAGCTCTCGTCGACGCCGAGGGCGGTCGCGTACGACGAGCGATTTGCTCCCTTCGACGACGTCTCGGTCACGAGCAATCCCGGCGGATTCAACTTCAAAGAATTTCAATCGAATCTCGTATTCCGTTGGGAGTACCGTCCGGGGTCGACGTTGTTCGTGGTGTGGAACGAGGGCAGGCAGGGGTTCGCGAATGAAGAGGGGGTGAGCACGTTCGGCGGGGACATCCGGAACCTGATGGCGCTGCATCCGGCGAATACGTTCCTGGTGAAGATGTCGTATTGGCTGAATCGGTAGCACTGGCGGCGAGTCCGCACCGAGCCATGATGAGAAATCGTTCATGAACGGCCAGTCTGTCCGCTCCGTCGCCCTCCTGTTCGCGGTGCGCGGGTGTTATAGTGAGGCCGCCGCCGATTTGGAGTTATGCCGTGCCGAGGAGCCGTACAACCGTCGCCGCCATCGCAGCCTTTCTCGCTGGCGCCGGCTGTCGCGATACCAGCGCGCCGAACAACAAGCCACTCGTCGTCACGGTCAGTATCGACGCGACGTCGCAGCCGACGATCACCGATACGCCCAACGGGCCGGTGATCCGCTGCCAGTTCAGCCTCCTCGCGCAGGGCACCGGCGTCGGGACCGCCACCTGGGGCGGCGCCACGACATTCTGGTTTTTCGGCAAGGATCGCAGCACACCGCTCGACACGACGACGAACGGCAGCAGCGAGGTCCAGGGCGCCTTCGGCAATGAAACGATCACGGGCGGCGAGACGCAGCACGGGAGTTGGTATCTCTACGCCGGCGCGCCCTTCGACGCCACGCTCGGCTTCGCGTACAACAGCATAACGAACGGTCAGACATCGGTCGCGAGCACGCACATCACGTGTGGCCAGAAGGCGCAGGACGCCGTCGTGCCATCCGTGCCCCAGATCACTCTCCCCAGCACCTCCGGCGAGCTCGAGATCGGCGATACGGTCAGCGTCACCTATCACGAGACAGGCACTTCCGGCATCTGGCTGAGCGTCATCGACGCGACCGGATCGTTCATCAGCGAACAGGTGGTCGGCGAGCACATGGCGTCGACCGTCGACCGGACGGTGAAGTTCATCGTGCCTATCGACGTCAACCCGGGCGTGCCGCTCACGATCTCGGTCCGCGGCTTCAACTCCGCGCTTCAGGGAGCGGGCAAATCGCTGGAGACGCAGCTCAAATACGTCGATCGGATACCGCCGACGATCTCGCAGGCGAGCGTCGTCGGATACAACAGCCTCACCGGCCAGTTCGCGGTGGGGGATACCATCGCGCTCTACGCGACCGCGACCGACGACCGCGCACTCGGGTGGCTCGTCTACGAGCTCGGCGCGCCGGCGAACATCCGCGATTCCGTCGCCGCGAATCCGAGCACTGCCTCGCAAGGATGGGTCGTCAAGCTCGCCGTTCGTCCCGAGTGGGTCGGATCGCCGATCGTGAGCATGTACGCTCGCGACGCCAGCGGCCTAACGAGTCAGACCGTCAGCTCCCAACCCGACAGCGTGCGCTTCTACCCGGTCGTGTCGCACGCGACGACGGCGCCGCTCACGCTCTCGTCGCAGAACTACACCAGTGACATGGTGTACGACGCGAAGCGCGATCTCATGTACATCGGCGTGTACACGGAAAACCGCATCCAGGTGTTGTCGCCGAGCACGATGACGTTGCAAGCGCCGATCGTGCTGCCGGGTATGCCGATGGAGATGGACCTCTCCCTGAGCGGCGACTCCCTTCTCGTCGCGGTGCCGTCGGCGAACGCGGTCGCCGTGGTCGATCTCACCGATCCATCGGCGGCGCCGAGCACGATCAGGTTGAGCGTTCTCGACACAACGGCGCTCTCGCCCGGCGTCACGGTGCAGCCCAGCGGACTCCGCATCTCCGCCAACGGGAAGATGTTCGTCATGATGACCAACATGACGGCGGCGGGCGATCAGACGGTCGAGGTGGACCTGGCGACCGGCGCGCAGAAGATTCGGACCGATGCGCGCAAGCTGAGCACGTGGAGCTCCTACTGGCCCCAGTTCATGGGGCGCAACACCGATCGCTCCCGCATCTACGTGCTCGGCATCAACTGCTGGAGCTGGTACGTCGCGACGACCGACGCCTTCACGCCGTGCATCGGCGGCATCAGCACGGACTACATGGGCATGACGTTCAACGCGACGGATACGCGCATGACGCGCGGCAGCTACGTCCTCGACGCGGATACGCACACGCTGTGGGGTGCGGGCCCGATCAATCATGTCGTGCCTTACGCGGCCCTCTCTCCCGATGGCGCGAGCGTCTACCTCGGCGCCGGCCAGGGCATCACGATGATGCGTTTCGCCGACACGACGATGCTCGAGCGGATCGCGATTCCTTTGACCGCGGAGCGGCTGTTCGTCGCGCCCAGTGGCGCGTGGGTGCTGGCATTCCAGAACACGAGCGGCGCGCGGGTGACGCGCGTAGACCTGCAATAGGCGAGCGCGATGACGCCGGTGTGACGACATATCCACTGCAGGCTATCGTGCATACGTAGCACGAGGCTCTCACTGAACGGTATTCTCGCGCCGTGATTCGAGAAGGCGCTGCGCATTCTCGCCCTCATGGACGCACTCAAAATTGAGAAGGCGATCGTCGCGGGCTCTGCCGCGTACGCCAGGGAATTCTCGGGGAGATACGAACATCGGACCGTGAGCGGCGGCATCGGGCACAACTTGCCGCAAGAAGCGCCCGAAGAGTTTGCGAAAGCTGTGGTCGACGTCGATCGGTTCTGAGCGCTGGCCATCCGCCCTTGCCTAACGAGGCGCCGCTGAGGAACGCGTGACGCGTGGGACGTTGGTCCAATGGCCGCCTCGCCGCGGCGCGCTACCCTTGGGGGGCTCTCAGCGCGGCGGTGGTCGGTCGCGTGGAGTGCGAGCGAACACCCTTCGCACCCACGGAGGAGGAAGCGAGCATGGCCAGGTTCAAGGAGAGAGTCGAAGAGTTCCGGGAAGACCAACAGGAGAAGGAACTCGCCGACGTGATCTCGGCGGAGCTTTCGTACGATCCGAGCCTCACGGGAACGGACAGGATCGACGTCTCGACGGCAGAGGGCGTCGTCACCCTCGAGGGCGAAGTCGATTCCCTCGCCCAACGATGGGCGGTCGAGCGCGCGGTACGACGCGTCGCCGGGGTGAGAGCCGTCAACAACGACCTCGTGGTGCTGCCGCCGAAGAATCTGAGTCGCACTGACGACGAGATCGCTGCCGCGGTCGAGACGATTCTCGCCTGGAACGCCACGATTCCCGCCGGCATCGACAGCAGCGTCACCGAAGGCTGGGTCACGCTACACGGAACGGTCGGCTTTCGCTTTCAACGACAAGCCGCTGAAGATGCTGTCCGTCAACTCATCGGTGTCCGCGGCGTGCACAACGAGTTGGTGGTCGCGACGACAGAAGCCGCGCAGGACATCAAGAGGGCAATCGGCGCCGCGATCCGGCGCCGCGTGGATCATCCCGTCGACATCGATGTCGTCTTCGACGACGGTACCGTGACGTTGCGCGGCACGGTGCATTCATGGGCCGAGAGACGGGAAGCGGAAGAGTCGGCGCGGCTCGCGATGGGCGTGCGCAAGGTAGTCGACGAAGTACGCGTGGAGCCGTGAACGAACGAACGAGAGTCGGGCGTGAAGACGAAGCACGCCGTCACCGATGTACCACCGATTTCGCAGTGAGGAAACGATGAGCGACCTGATCGTGGTTGGATTCCAAGGAAAACATCGCGCCTCCGAGGTGCTCGGCCAGTTGCAGGATCTGCAGGAGAATTGGGTCTTGGAGCTCGACGACGCGGTCGCGGCGTACCGAACCGATGATGGCCGCCTGCGCGTCGACCAGAGCGTCAACCCGACGACCAAAGAGGGCGGCGCGATGGGTGGCGTGGTCGGCGCGATGCTCGGGGCGCTGCTCGCCGCGCCATTCACCGGGGGCGCCAGTGTCGCCGCGGCGGCGACGGCGATCGGTGCCTCGGCCGCGGGGGCGGGGATGGTTGGCGCGGCCGCGGGTGCCGACGACGCCGAGGAGTTCAAAAACACTTACGGCGTATCGGAGAGTTTCGTCAAAGACGTTGGCGGACTCATACAGCCCGGCAACTCGGCCGTATTCGCCGTGATCAAGGCTGCGAACCCGCTGGAGGTCGCGAATCGATTCCGCGGTTACGGTGGAACGATCCTTCGCACGACGCTCGCGAGAGATACGGCGGCGAAGATTCAAGACACGATTCGAGCGCGCTAGCGGTAACGGGAGGGTAGGGTGCGGTTTGCGTCGACGGTGGCCCGAGCGCTTTTCGTTCTCGGGCCGCTCGTGATCGCGGCGTGCGGGATCTCCGAGGATCAGGAGATTTCGTTAGGCGCGGAGGATGCCGCGCGGGCCGACTCCCAGTTGGCAATCGTGCACGATACGGCGATCGATGAGTACGTCACGCGGCTCGGCCGCTCGATGGCGCTCCGCACCAGTCGCTCGGATCTCGATTGGCATTTCACCGTCGTCAATTCGCCCGAGGTGAACGCTTTCGCGCTGCCGGGCGGCTTCATCTACGTCAACCGCGGAGCAATCGAGCAGGCCGATCGAGAAGACGAGCTCGCGGGGATCATTGGTCACGAGATCGGCCACGTGGTTCGCCGGCACGCTGTTGAGCAATTACAAAAGCGGGAGAAGGGCGATGTGACCTTGATACTGCTTTGCACGCTGACAAGCGCCTGCGCGACGATCGGGGGCCGAGTGGCGATCGGCGTCGGCGCGAACGCCGTGGCCGCCCGGTACAGCCAGCGTGATGAGGCGGAGGCCGACTCGGAAGGTGTGATGAACACGCTCCGCGCCGGGATCGATCCGGAGGGTTTGCCATCCTTCTTCGAGAAGTTGCTGCAGGTGCAAAAACAGCAACCCACCGCCGTCGATGCCTTCTTCTCGACGCATCCGACCGACCAATCCAGAGTCGCGGCGACGCGAGCACAGATTGCCGGATTGCCGGAGGCACGCGCTTCAACGCTCCGTCGCGACGATCCCGAATTCCACATCATACAGGAACGGACGCGCGCTCTTCCCGCCGCACCGCCGCATCCGTAGCCTGGTGTGGTGCTCTACTTACGTGTCGCCGCCTAACGCTGATGTCTCGACCACAGCGCAGGCCGCGCCGAGACGCGCCGTGCTGCTGTTGGGTGCGAACGACTCATCAGTGAGGCCTCGGCGCTTGGCTCGTTAGGCAATGCACCGCGCGGATTGGACCAAAGCCCACTGTGCCGATCGCAACTCGCGCGTTACGCTCTAGGCCCTCATCACGCCAGGAGCGATCCGTATGAAACCGCTCGACCAACAACTCGCCGACATGTCCGTCTGCGCCAAACAGGCAGAGGATGCATTCGCCGCCGCGCGAAAGGAAACGCATGACAAAGTGATGGCGCGACGAGAGCAGGCACGCGCCAGCGCCGCGGCACTCGCCGACCGTGTCGATAGGGACATTCGAGAGGTTGGCGACGCTGCCTCTCAGCAGTGGAACGCGCTCCAAGCGAAGGTCGCAGCTGACATTAGCCGGCTCAAGACGGTGTACGAGCAGCGGCAGCAGGAACGCGATGTCAACCGCGCCGAGAAGCACGCTGCCCGACTGGAGTCCGAAGCGAACGTCGCGATCGATTTTGCGCTCGCATCGATCGAAGATGCTAAACGCGCGGTCCTCGACGCGGTCGCCGCGAATCTCGAGGCGAGGGAGGCGCGCAGTATGTAACGATGCGATCGCGCGTGTTACGAACCCTCACAATGCGAGACATATTCGCGGCGCAGACGCCGTCTAGGACGAGTTGCTTCTCGATGAGTCGGGTGCATTGACGAAGGGCGATGAATCCGCTTCCAACACGATGTCGAGAGGAGAAATCCCAATGCTCGCAGACGATCTGAAGGCCGCGTACAACCGGGGCAAGTGGGGAATCGCGCTCCGCGGGTTGTTCAGTATTCTCATCGGTGTCATCATCCTCGCGAGGCCGGTCGCCTCCGTGGCCGCGCTCGCGCTCGTCGTCGCGATCTGGGCGATGATCGAAGGCATCGTGGCGATCGTGCACGCCTTCGAGCTGCGCGCGATCGTGGAGCACTGGTGGGTACTCCTCCTCAGCGGCGTGGTGAGCCTGCTCTTTGGCGCCGCGGCGATTTACTACTACCCCGGTCTCTCGCTGGCCTTCGTCGTCGTCTGGGTGACGTGGTGGCTGGTCACCGCCGGTGTGCTCGCCGCGTATGTCGCCATACAAGAGCGCAAGGTGGGGATCTCGTGGGGCTGGACGATGGCGTGGGGCGTGCTCGCGATCGTCGCTGGTGTGTTAGCGTTTATGTATCCGGGCGTCACGCTCGCGTGGGTGTTGGGGCTTCTCGCCGCCTTCGGTATCATCGGCGGCATCATGCGGCTCGTCGTCGCGTTCCGGATGCAGTCGGTCCAAAGTACGATCAAGCGCGCGGTTCCTGATCCCCTGAGGACTCACTGAGACAAGGTAGGAGCTGAGACAGAAGGCCCGGGCCTCTCGTTCACGGCCCGGGCCCGCTGTCGTGTGCGACAGTCACGCGAATCGGTCTCCTCGCGGCTCAACCCGTCGCGACGCTCACTCCGCTGATGGCCGCGGCGACTAGCCGTGCGACGACATCAGGCCGCGATACGTAAATCGAGTGGCTTCCTCGCTCCTCGACGACTGTGGCGCCAGCGCGCTTTGACATGAGCCGCTGAGCATCCGGTGGAATCATTCGGTCTTCGGTCGTGACGAGGTACCAGCTCGGCTTCGTCTTCCAGGCGGCGTGAGTGATCGTGCCGCCGAGCGCATCCACTCCCCAAGGCACCTGCGAGTCCGCCATGAACTGAGCCTTCTCGGGCTCGACGTCGCCGGCGAAAGATGCACGAAACTTCGTCTTGTCGAGGAAGAGATAACCGTTCACGGGCGGCAGGATCGGCGGGACGGGCGCGCCGGGCGGCGGGTCCTTGATCAACGTGTTCACCGACTCGCCGTCATCGGGCGCGAAGGCGGCGATGTAGACGAGCCCGACGACTTTCGGATCGTTGCCGGCTTCGGTGATCACGGCGCCGCCATACGAGTGACCGACCAGGATCACCGGGCCGTCCTGCTGCGAGATGACGAGCCTCGTCGCCGCCACGTCGCCCGCCAGCGAAATCGTGGGATGCTGGACGACGCTGACGGCGTGGCCGTCACGCTTGAGTATACTGTAAACACCTTCCCACCCGGAGCCATCCACGAACCCGCCGTGCACGAGCACGACGTTCACGCCATCGGTTGCCGCCATTGACGCCTCCCTGTCGAGCCGGCCGATCCGGACGGTCTGAGTGACCCTCGAGCACTCGTGCCAGCGCCCCCAAAGTGGACGTTCGACAGCTATTCACCATTAGACCTTCGGGAGAATGGGATGGCGTCATTGGCAACGTGCGCGGCGCGCTCCGCCTGACGGCGACAGCAGCGCGGCACTGCTGTTGGACAGACGGGGGACGAGCTACGCGAATTCCGAGGGCTTTGGACCAAATACCAATATCGTCATCGGTCGTCGATGGCGAATTCACAGTCATGACGAAAGAACGCCATTGCTCGTGCGCAGCAACCGCGCGGGCAACCCATTTCTGACCGGACTCGAACGTATGCTGAAGTCGCGTTGGCAAGTGGTCGCCTTGATCTGCTCGCTCGTCGTGACGCCGACGATCGCGAACGCACAGGCAGCGGATTCCACCAAAGCGCAAGCACAGGATTTCGTCCGCGACGTGCTGCGCGCGCTGCTCGGGCCAGACTGGAATCTCTTCGCCGCCGGCGGAGCCACGAAGAGCGAACGATTTCTCCTTCAGCAAGCCGTCAATCCGAGCGACGGCCAGAGGGCGCTGCAGAGCGCGACCGGATTCGACATCGGCGGCGGCGCGGGCGTGGACATCCTGCTCCGCACGGGGTTTCGCGCGAGCTACACCTACGCCTCGAGCACCTTGAATTTCCGGACCAACAACGGCGACGGCTCGAAGGCGCTCAACATCGACGACGTCGGCACGTTGAAGTCGCAGACGCTCGCACTCGAGCTGATACACTACATGCTGCCGTGGCGCGCGGCCATCAACCCGTACGGCACGCTCGGGATCCAGGGCACGTGGTGGTTGCTACATGAAAAATCGCCGCTCGTGACGGGAATCGGCGCCGCGACTCCTTTCAGCGTCAGTCCCCTCTTCTCGTTCGGCGTGCAGTTCAAGGCGACTCACAAGTTCAGCGCGCGGTTGGAAGCAACGCTGTCCGGAGGACGCAATCCCTTCACGGGCAACAGGTCGTTTCGTTCGTTCGCGGGGCCCGTGATCGACGAGCCGACCAGCGTCAATCGTACGGACTTCCGTCTCGCCGCCGTCTATCACTTTGGCAAATCGAAAATGCCGAGCGCCACGCCTACCGTGACGCACGAGCACGAATGACACGTCGAGGCTCGCGCCCTCGCGGGCGGCGACATCACTCTCTCTCCTTGACAGCCTAGGAGAAGAGCCGTAGTCTCTCCTCGTCCGTCAAGGAGAAGAGAGACTCCGTGTCGCCTGTCGAGCTGCTGCCCGGCACCCTCGATCTGCTCATACTCAAGGCCGTCTCACTCGGCCCGCAGCACGGCTACGGTGTCTTGCTTCGCATCGAGCAGATCTCCCGTGGACACCTCCCGGTCCAACAAGGCACGCTCTATCCCGCCCTCTATCGGCTCGAGGATCGCGGACTCCTCGCCACCACCTGGGGGACATCGGCGAACAACCGCCGCGCCAAGTTCTACCGCCTAACGCCCGAAGGCCGGAAGCAGCTGCGCGACGAACGGTCGACGTGGGAAGAGGTGGTCGCCGGCATGACCGCCGCGTTGCGCGCGACGCCGGAGTCGCTGTGAAAGCACTCTCCTTTGTCCGCCACCTCCTCGGGCGCGAGAGGCTCGAGCGTGAGATGGACGAGGAGTTTAGAAGTCACATCGAGCACCGCGCCGACGACCTCGAGCAACGAGGCCTGTCGCGTGACGCCGCCGAGCGGAAAGCGCGCGTCGAGTTCGGCGGCCTCGAAGCGCAGAAGGAGGCGGCGCGCGACGCGCGCGGCGTGCGACTCTGGGACGAGCTGCGAGCCAACGTCATCTTCGCGGCACGCGGCGTCATGCACCATCCCGTCCAATCGCTCATCGTCGTCACGACACTCACACTCGGCATCGGCATCAGCGCCGTCATCTTCTCCGTGATGAGCGCGCTCTCCTTCCGTGCGCGCGTCGACCGCGACCCCGCCTCGTTCACGAGGATGCTGGTTTCGTATCGCACGGATACCACCGGTCCGACGTTTCCTGGCGCGGCTCCGCTCGGCGACTACCTCGCGTACGCGCACGGCATCCGATCACTCTCGTCGATCACGGGATGGCAGCACGTGCAGTTGACGCTCTCCGCGGGCGATCGCCCCACGCCCGGCGCGCTCGTCACCTGCGGCTTCTTCGACGTGTACGGGCCAGTTCGGCCGATCGCCGGCCGCGTGCTCCAGCGCGATGACTGCGAGTCGCGCGCGCCCGTCGTCGTCGTTGGCAATGAGCTCTGGCGCACGGCATTCGGCGCCGAACCCGGAGTGGTCGGCCGCGTCCTGCGGATCAACGGACAGACGATTCGCGTCGTCGGCGTCGCGCCGCCCTTCAGCAGCGCGTCGATCGACGACCAGCTCTGGCTACCGTACTCGCTGCGCGAGTCGCTTCACCTCGGGCCTAACGACGCCGAATCACCTTCGGCGATTCGGCTGTTCATCGACGGCCGGCTCGCGCCGAAAGCCACACGGGGCGACGTCGCCGCCGAGGCGCGCGTGATTGCCGCGCAGCAAGACCGCTTGACGGCCGGGCGCCACAGCGCCGTGTTCGTCAACGACGGCTCTCTCATCGCGAAGCCTGGGAACGGCGTCATCGTCACCGGCATTCTGGCGGTGGTCTTTGTCGGGCTGGCCTGTCTTGCCCTCGTCGCGTGCGCGAGCGTGGTGTCGATCCTGCTCGCGATCGCGCACGGCCGCCGTACGGAGATGGCGCTCCGGATGGCACTCGGCGCCGGCGCGCCGCGGCTCGCCGCGATGCTGGGAACGGAATCGGTGATGCTGGCGAGTGTAGCGGGCGCGATCGCGTTGGCACTGACGTTCCGGTTGCCGCGCGTTCTCCTGCAATGGATTATCCAGCGCCCGGTGGACTTCTCCCTCTCCCCCGACTGGCATGTGTTCGCGTTCCTGCTTGTGACGACGTTAGGCGCGGCGCTGATGGCGGCGAACGCACCGATTCGTTCGGTGCTCGCGCTCGATCTCAACTCCACGCTGCGCCGCCTGCCGGACCAGGGAGCCGGCCACGCGAGGCGCCGGAATTTCCTGATGAGCGCGGAGATTGCCGGCGCGGCCGCGCTGCTCGTCGCGACGATCGCGCTCACACGCCTCCCGGCTCGCATCGCGAATTCTCCGCCGCGTTTCGACGCGCGTCACGTGCTGGCGATGAACCTCCGCGTGCCGCAACCTGCCGCCGGCGGTTGGCAGAGCTTTCACGACGACGTCGCGCGACTGCTGACGGCGGCAGCCGGGGTGCGTCTCGCCGCGTTCGCGACCGCGCAACCGGTCGCCGACGAAGCGACGGGCGTCACGGTAGTGAAGACCGCCGAGAGTCATCAGCGCGCGATGCCATCGATCGAGGTGTCGCCGAGCTACTTCGACGTCTTCGGAATCCGCCTGGAGCGAGGACGATCGTTCACGTTGGCCGACGCCGATTGCGTCGCGGCAGTTTGTCCGGTGATCGTCTCGCGAGAGGCGGCGCGCGAGCTGTGGGGCAGCGCCGATCCGCTTGGCCGGCATCTCACGGTCGATGCGACGCACGCGCTCATCGTTGTCGGCATCGTCTCCGACGCGTCGAGCGAGATCGCCGCGCCCGCGCAGGCGTTGATGTTGTACACGCCCTGGCGACCGAACACGCGGCTCTATCAACCGTTCTTGAAGGTCGAGGACGCTGGCAGCGGCGTCGTGCGACGCGTGTCGTCACTCGTCAGCGCGCGATTCGCGGGCGCTGTCGCCGCGCCGCGGACGGTGGACGAGGAGCTGACGCTGATCACCGACGCGTTTCAGCGCGTTGGCGTCGTGGTCGGGCTGTGCGCGGCGATCACCGCCATACTCGCGATTTTCGGCGTGTACGGCGTTGTCGCGCTCGCGGCCAAGCGACGCCTGAAGGAGATGGGGATTCGATTGGCGCTCGGCGCGCGGACGACGGACGTGTATCGAGCGATGGTCGCGCCGAATGCGCCGCCGTTAGCAGCCGGTCTCATTCTGGGCGGCGCATTCGCGACGGCATTGGCGGTGGAGTCCGATCGATTGCTGGGCGCGGTGTTCCCGGTTCGCATCGTGGATCCGGTCGCGTTCTTGCTCGCGGCGGTGGGGCTTGCCGCCGCGGTGACGCTCGCGATGCTGTTACCAGCGAAGCGGGCGACCGTCGTGGATCCGGCGGTGGTGCTCAGGCAGGAGTGAGCGGGTGTGGAACCTTTCGCCTAACGAGGCAATGCGGTCGAGCGTGGATCCGAGTGATGATAGCCTAACCGTTCGCTAGTCCGCGCCGCCGGAGAGGCTGTACAACTGGTTGTCATCCAGTGCGCGCCAGTTCTCCGGATACCCGCAGACGCGTCGCTCGTCGACCTCTGCCTCGAAGACGAGCGCCACGCGAGGGAGCTCGTACACAGTCCAGCTCCTCCCCTCGGCGAAAAACCGGCGTGTCGCCGCCTGGGGAGCCTTCACCGAGTCCTCGACCTCGCCCACGGCGAAGCCGGCTGACCGTCAGGCACACCTGTAACGAATCGCCATATGACGATAGTGTAGCGCCGCGGACCTGACGCCACCATGACACACTCAGGTCGAACCCCTACTTCACCCAATCGCCGTTGGAATACCTTGCGCGCAGCCGGCACGTAGCGTCAATGGTGCGGCAGCCGTTCAACTTCCGGTTGGTGGGAGGGACAAGATGAAGGTCGGCCATTATCCTGAGATTGTCGTGCGTATCGCGTCGAGCGTCATACGAGGGCGACTCGAGCCGGGACGATCACCTCGGACGGTCGCTGCGTTCGTCGGCCGGTTGCCGTGGAGTGGCCAACTCGTCCACGCGCGATGGAGTGGCGAGGCACTGTGGATGCCGCTTGGCGATACTGGCCTCTACGATGGTTTCGAGGATGCCACGAGCTTTCCCGCCCCCGGGCAGGTGCTCTGGCATCCAGCCGGCGCGAGTGAAGCCGAGCTGCTGATCGCATACGGACCGACGAGGTTCGCGAGCAAAGCTGGCCAGCTCGCCGGCAATCATTTTCTGACGTTGGACGCGGATCCGGTTGAACTCGCGGAGATCGGGCGTTCGGTTCTCTGGAACGGTGCGGTCGACGTCGTCTTCGAGCGGAAGCCTGACTGAGGCCTCGTCAGGCGCCCCGGCCGCGGGTAGATCCGACGATAGCGCCGCGCGAGTAGCGCGATCTGCCACACTTCGATCTCACGCTCGAACGACGCGAGGCGCCCTCGATACGCACGGGCCACTACGGCGATGGCGGCGGATTCACCTGAATGACTGCGCTCGCGCCCGGCTCGTAGGTGTAGGGAACGTTGCGATCATCCACAACTCGCAGCACGGCCGTACCGGGACCAACGAGGTGTATCGTCGCATAACCCGACTGATACTGACCGGCGGGCACGGTGATGGTCGAATCCGCGGTGACGACGTTGGGATCGCTGCTGACGATGCGGAACGTCACCGTGTCGCCGGTCAGACGGATGTTGCCCGTTTGATCCAGCAGCTGGACGTACAGGATCTTTAACGCCAGCTGCGTTTGAACGGAGATTACCGGTCTGCCAACGGCCATCGGCAGGCTGTCGCTGATCAGTCCAGGAGCGCTCGCAACGATCCACGCGGTTCCAGGACGATCGCCGCCACGAATGCTGAAGTCCGTGCCATTCGGGTCGCTCGCGACCGCGCTCACGGTGGGCTGAGCGACGGTGGGATCGGTCGAGCGAAGACGAATCGAATCGGGGATGCTGCCCCCTGGCGCGATCTGCACCGCCGCATCGACGAGTTGATGCATTCCGACGCTGCGGGGCGCGGTGCTCGGCGGATAACCGGACCTCACGAGCAGCTTCGTCGGCGCGACGACGATCTGCGGCGTATGCACGGGCGCGAACAAGCCCGACGGATCGCTCAGCGTGAGCGTCGCGCTGCCGGAACCGACCACGTCGATACCAAGTGAGCCACCACCCGTAGAATTTCCGATGATGAGAGTGTCGGACTGTGGATGAATGACGGTCGGATCGCTCGATCGGACCAGAACTCTCGCCGAGCCCAAGGCGGGGAAGAAGATCGTGCCTAACGAATCAGCGACCCATGCCGTGATGCGGAATGCGAAGCCAACGCTCGTCGTCGACGGATAGCCAACCGCGCGATAGGTGGGTCTCGTTATGTGATAGATCAGGGTGTCGGGAAGGAAGCCCGGCGCGGTCGCGATCAGCGTATCGGTTGCCGGTTGAAGCCCGACGGGCTGTACCTGTACGCGACCAGCCTGATCCATCGCTGGTACGATGAGAGAATGTGGAAAGGAGAGCGCCTCGGGATGTCGTTGAGTGATGGCGAGGGGCAAGTCCGTGTACAGACAGCATGCGGCGTTCACGAAGAGGTTGCCGTCGGCCAGCTCTGCGGCGCCGAGGCTCGCGGTTGGGAGATCGGTCCCGTCATACTGCGTGAACGCCAACTTGGCCGCCGTGACGGCAACGAGCAGACTGTCCGCCCGGTAGCCGGGCGCGGACGCGATGATCCACGTCTGCCCTGAGGTGCCTCTCCGAAACGGAAGCTGCAGCGCTCCACCCATCTCGGGCATCGTGAGCGTCGTATCCGCGGGCAGAAGGACGCCGGGCGAGGTGCTGTGGATGCCGATGGACAACGGCTGCACGACGCCGTGTCGCACGCCTAACGAGTCAGCGATGCCCACGGCGAAGATCCGGAACTGGACATTCGCCGGCCAGGTGTGAGATCCGATCACCTGGAGCCGTGGCGTCGAGACGCGAATTACCGCGCTGCCGGTTGTGTACTGCCCACCAGTCGCGGTCAACTGGGTAATTCCTGGGGCAAGACCCATTACCTGAAACGCGGGACTCCCGCTCCCCCGATAGGCTTCCGGAACGAGGAGCGAGGTCACCGACAGTTGAGCGACGGTGGGATCCGAGAGCGAAAGCGTCGCCGCAAACGACTCGTTCGCGCTGATGGAGTCGGCAACCACTCGTATGGGCGGCACATCGCCATTGGCGTACTGGCCGACGCCGACATCGATGGTGTCGAGCGAGAACCGCAGCGCGGGAAGCGGGCTGACCGTGAGCGCGACGGTACCGGACACCCCGTTCACGGTCGCGCGAATGACCGCGCTGCCGACCGCGTTGGCGGTCGCCAGCCCATTCGCGTCCACGGTGGCGGCGTTGCCGCTCGCGGACCATGCCGCCTGCACGTTAGGCACCTGCACGCCATTCGCGTCGAAAGCGGTTATCTGGAACGCCTGCGTGCGATTCAATGGTCGCGAGATGGCAGAAGGGATGACGACAACGGAGTCGACCACCTGGCGGACGACGAGCCGCGTCGAATCGGCAAAGCCTGGGTCACGAAAGACGAGCACCCATGTCGCGCCCGTGTTGACGCCACTGACGCGGCCTGTTTGCGTGACGAACGCAACCGCCGGGTCGCGAGTCTCCCACACGAGGTCGGACGAGGAGCCGTTCACCGTTAAGCGAATCGTATCGCCGATGGCCGTAACGGTGTCGGCGTGCCGGCTGAGCACGGCGCGCGACGACGCTCGCGGTTCCGTGTTGTCGTGGCAGGCGATGCTGGCGATCATCGCCAATACGATGAGCGCACGCTGACTCATTGGCTGGCCGCGATCCGGAAGCGGTAATTGCCGTAGCCATAGAGGTCCGGCATGCTCTGGACGCGCACGAGGTAGGATCCAGAGCTCGGCAACACGACGCCGCGAAGATTGATGTCCTCGAGATTTGGCGTGTAATTGTGGACCAGCATTGTCGCGACGAGGGCGCCCGTCGTCTGATCGATGAGGTCGAGCTGGAGCCCGCTGAAGGAGGGCGAGGCCAGACCGTTGGGCGCCTGGAAGAAAATGTCGATGGATTGACCCGCGACGCTGTTGAAGGTGAACTCGTCGATGTCCACCGAGGGCTGTATCGCGTCGGCGACCGTGTCGCCTAACGCGAATGCCGTCCCGCGTGTCTCGGGCGCACGGTTGATCGGGACCACGACGAACCAGTAGCCTCCGGTGAAGCCTCCCGTAAACGACTCTGACAAACCCTGCACGCGAACGCGCACGACTCCGCTCGCCGGTATCGCGACGCGCCCACTCATCCCCGCGCCTCCATAGCTTGGCGTGCCGCCGAGAATCACGCCGGATGCCGAATCGAGAATCGCGAGCGAGCCAGCGCCGTTCAAGTACGGCCCCATCGAACCATCCGGCACCCAGGTGAATGTGGCATAGATCTCCTGGCCCGGTTGGCCGTGCACGAGGAAGTCGTCGTAATCGCCGGGATAGTCGATCGGCTCATCGCGCACGGTGTCGCCTAACGCGATGGTCGCGGTGTGATGCTCCGGCCGTGCGCTCACGCGGTCGATTGCCAGCTCATATGGTCCCTTTTCCGATGGGACCTCGCCGCCACCCTGCGACCCCACGACGAGCTGGTAGGTCCCCGGGTCAGGCTCGAGGCGTCCCGACTGCGACGATCCCCATCCGACGCGCACGTGCGTCGTTGCATCCTGGAGGTAGAAGTAGAGGCCTGGATTCGGCTGTCCGGGTGTGGCGAGCGTGATGTTGACGGTGTCGCCGGCGACGATCGGTAAGGCGAACGTATCGACGTCGCCCGCGTACTCGAGCGCTTCACCACGGACGGTGTCGCCAACCGCGATGCGCGCGGGGACCGACTCGGGCGCCGGGTTTACCGGCCGCAGCTCGAGTTGATACGAGCCGCGATAGCCATCACCGCGAGACGACGTTCCCGAGGCGGTGAATTTGTATGTACCGGGCGCGAGATCGAGATGGCCCGAGGAGACCGAGGTAGTGGATGACGATACGTAGTACACCGGATCGTATTGCGCGCCAGTGCCGCCGAATTGCACTTGCAGCGTGCTGCCGATCGCGTCCGCACCTCGCGTCACCATCAGGTTCAAGGTCGTTGGGGTCGAGAGTGTTAGAGAGTACTCATCAATATCGCCGGGCACTTCCAGTGCGCTCATGATCGGCGCTCCGGGCGTGATCGCGGGAGCTATGCCTTCCGGTGCATGGTCGATGCGTGCGGCAAAGAGCCGGTAGGGTCCGCGATAGACTCCATTGGCGGTATTCGCATCGTGGACACGAATCGTCATGCTGCCGGAGGGCGGCATGGTGAAGCGGCCGCTCGCGTTCTGCAGCAACGGCGTCCCAGGAGCGGCGGTAGTCGCGAGCTCGTAGCGCCCCGGAACCTCAGCGGTGACCCTGTGCGGTAATATGCCCGAGGCCTCGAGAAAGACGTTGTATTCGGCGCCTGGCGTACCGGCGAGCGTGAACACGTCGATGTCGCCAACGTGATCGATGCTCTCGTTCGCAACCGTGTCGCCGGCCGTGAGAGTCGCCGAGGCGTGTTCCGGCAGCGAATCGATGGCGAAGACTTCGAATCGATAGCCGCCGACGTATGTCGGCGTCCCATTGCGGGCCAGGGCCCGCGCGCTCACGCGATAGCGCCCCGTCGTCGGCAACGTGATGAGCCCGGAGGCCTTAGACTCGAGATCGCTATCTGGTGGAGTGCTGGTCGCGCCGCCGCCGCAGCAGCTCAGAGTCGCATCTGGCACGACGCCGACGATGACGCCGCCAGGCACGCCAGTGTCGAGCTGCTGGACGTACAGTTCGACGAGTTGTCCCGCGGTTGCATTGAAGGTGTATTCGTCGATGTCCGCCGGATCGTCGATGGCATCCTGCACGACGGTCCCGAGGGTCATCGCGGCCTGGGTGTGCTCCGGCCGCGGGTCGACGGTGGTCGCACGCAGCCGGAAACTCTCCTCCTGTGTGTCGTTAGGCGCGACGGCGATCTCGAGGTCGTAGAGAGCGTCGTCCGACGCGCTCGGGAGCACGAAAGGCAGCGTTGTCGCGCCGGAAAGATCCCCGGAGCCGCGCCAGGTCGTGAGCACGGTCCCCGACGTCGAGAGCACGGTCATGATGACGTTCGGCCCTGCGTCGAGATAGATAGCGAGCTGATTGCCGGCTTTGACGGCCGTTCGAAAAACGGCCGGGGTCGTGGCGCTCACCGCTCCCGTCAGTGTGTCACCGGATGCGAGCAGCTGCATCCCTGCGTGCGGCGAAGTTGCGTCGCGACACGCGGCGCTCAAAACAACGAGGCTGGCAACTATCGGAAGGCGGCGGAGCATCGGGCCTAGAGTATCATGGGCGTGCATGTGCCCGGCAAGAGCACTTTTCGACTCGCCGGGCATTCCGCCCTGACTATTAGAGATCTTTAACCTCGCGATGGCGCCGGGCGATCAGCTCCTCAGCCGCCGATGATCTCGTTCAGACCTTCACGGCACGCCCGCCCGTCGGTCTCCGCTACCGGGAAGCCCAGGCGCGACACATGCTCCCCTTGCGTTTCTATGTGAGAGCGACGAACATGCTTACCATAGAAACTCTATGGGACAATGGCCGATCACACCGTCGAAGTCCTGCGCGGCACGCTCGATCTCCTGATCCTCAAAGCGGTAAGCTGGGGACCGGCGCACGGCTACGCCGTCGCCCGGTGGATCGAGCAATCCACGGCCGACGTCCTTCGCATCGAAGAAGGCTCGCTCTACCCCGCGCTCCACCGCCTCGAGACGCGGGGCTGGATCGACGCCGAGTGGGGGACCTCCGAGAACAACCGACGGGCCAAGTACTACCGCCTAACGCCGAAGGGACGCGCGCAGCTTCGACTCGAGACGGCTACCTGGACGCGCTTCGCCAACGCGGTGTTCACCGCGCTCGAAGCCCCACCGCTTCGCGCATGACAAGAACTCCCGCGTGGCGCAGGTATCTGCGCTTCTGGCGTCCGAACATCGCCGCCGACGTCGACGACGAGCTGCGCTTCCACACCGAGATGCGCGTCGCCGAATACATGTCGCGCGGCATGACCGAAGACGAGGCCCGCCGGGCGGTCGCCGAGCGACTCGGCGACGTCGACGCCGCGCGCGAGGAGTGCGTGGAGCTCGGCAAGGTGCGGGCGACGCACGCGCGGAACGCGGACTTCCTCGAGGGCGTGCGCGCCGACATCCACTACACACTGCGCTCGTTAGGTCGCACGCCCGGCTGGACCGCGGTGGCGCTTCTCACCATCGCCCTCGGCGTCGGCGCGACGACGGCGGTGTTTCGCGTCGCCGACCCGCTGATCGTCAGGCCGATCCGTTATCCAAATGCAGCGCGCGTGTTCGTCTTCCGCCGGCTGTTCGACGCTCCGGAGCGCCAGCTGGCGTCACCCTTCTCGGCGCAGGTGGTCGACGCGTTCCGGAAGGAATCCCGATCCATCGAGGTCGCCGCCGCCTTCCGATCTGGACAGGGCATGCTCGGTACCGCGCCCGACACGATTCCGGTGCACGTGGCGATGATCGACGCGGAGTTTTTCTCGCTTGCAGACGCGCACCCAATGATCGGTCGCGGCTTTACCGCCGAGGATGCAAGGCCGAACGGTCCGGGCGTCGTCGCCATGCTCGGCGAGGACATGTGGCGGCAGCAGTTCGGCGCATCCACCAGCGTCATCGGCAGCGTCGTGAAGGTCAACGGGCATTCGCGCACGATCGTCGGCGTGATGCCGTCGTGGGTGACGGTGCCGGACGTCAGGGCCGGCCGCACCGACATCTGGATGCCTTACGATGCTGATCTGGTCGACGCCGTCGCGGTGCGTCTCGCGCCGGGCGTCCCACGCGACGCCGCGACCGAGGAGCTCGCCGGCCTTCTGAATCGCGCGGCGACCGATTCGGCGTGGTGGCGCGACATGCGCTATCACATGCGCCTCCAACGTCCACAGGACATGCTCGCGTTTCGCGGCGCGCTGACGATGCTCACGGGCGCCGTCGCGCTCCTGCTGCTCGTCGCCTGCTCGAACGTCGCGCATCTGCTCCTCGCCCGCGGCGCCGCGCGCCAGCGCGAGATCGCCGTCCGCCACGCGTTAGGCGCCGGCCGCCGGCGACTCGTCAGGCAGCTCGTCACCGAGACGCTCGTCATCGCCGTCATCGGCGGCGCGTTCGCGACGGCCGTCGCGTGGATCGGCCTTCGTGTCATGCAGGCGGTTCGGCCGGAGACGCTCGCCGTTCTCTCGGATGCGCGGAGCGACGATGGCATTGTCACGCTGACGGCACTGCTGGCGATAGCCGCCGGCCTCGTGATCGGCCTCGCGTCCGCGCTCCGCACCGCGCGACGAGATCCCGGTCTCGCGCTGCGCGCCAACTCGTCAGGCACACCGATGAGCGGCCGGCGGCTGCGTGGCATGCTCGTCGTCGGCGAGATCGGCCTGTCGACGACGCTGCTCGTCGGCGCGCTGCTGCTCACGCACGCGCTGTACAGCCTGGAGGAGAAGCAGCTCGGCTTCGATGCGGGTCGCTTGTATTCGGTGTCGTTCAGACCCCTGCGCGCGCCGGTCGATCTCGTGCGCCAGCGCGCCACGGTCATTCCAGGCGCGCGACGCAGTACGGTTGCGCAGAGCCTCGGGGCCGGTTTTTCGACGCTCGAGACACCGGATGGACGGGCCCTCAATCAGGCGCCTTTGCCGATTGTCGTGGATGCGGTCGACGCCGACTACTTCTCCGTGCTCGGCATTCCGCTCGTCGCCGGCCGGCTCTTCGATGACGGATCGCGAGCACGCAACGAGGTGATCGTCAACACCACGCTCGCTCACATGATCGCGCCTAACGGCGATCCGCTCGGCGGTCGCTTTCGCAACTCGCGACCGGTCAAGTTCCTCAAGGAGTGGATGACCGTCATCGGCGTCGTCCCCGACGTCGTCGACAACCTGCTCGTGGCGGCACAGCCGCAGATCTACGAGCCGATGGCCGCCGACGCGCCGGGCTTCGCGACGCTCTATGTGCGGCTCGCGGGCGATGCGCCGGCGAGGGCGCTCACGCGGTTCGCGTCGTCGATACAGCCCACCGGTCCCAGGCCGGTGGTCGAGAACGTGCGCGACAGGATCGATCGGACCGCCGCCGAGCCGCGCTTCGCGATGCGGATCATGATCATCTTCGCATCGCTCGGCGTGGTGCTCGCCGCGATCGGCCTGTTCGGCGTGATCTCGTACAGCGTCGCCCAGCGGACGCGCGAGATCGGCGTCCGGATGACGTTAGGCGCGACGCGCGCGTCGATCGCGCGGCTCGTCGTCGGCGACGGGATTCGTCTTGCTCTGGCCGGTATCGCCGTCGGGCTGCTCGGCGGGGTCGCCGGGACGCGACTCATCGAAGGCGTGCTGTATGGCGTGCCGCGGCTCGATCCGTTCGCGTTCGGCGCCGGCGCCGCGCTGTTGCTCGCGGTTGCCATCGTCGCGTGCGTCGTTCCGATGTGGCGCGCGACCGGCGTGGATCCGGTGATCGCCGTCCGCGCGGAATAGGGGAGGCCCACCCATCTGCCGTGCGTTGATCGGCTTCTTGCTCATGACGGCAGGCGGCGCTGCTGGCGCACAGATCCCCCGCTCCCGGTTCCCTGGCTCCTCGGAGCGATTTGCCGAGGCGCCTCGGCGTTAGGCTCCGAGTGCCTCCACTGCCGCGCGCCAGACGGCAGGATCGCCCAGTCTCACCGCGCGGTCGGCGCCGAGGTTTTCGAGGAGCAGGCCCAGAAGCTTCACTCGCTCATCGTCATCCCAGAGAATTCGGCCTTCAATCATTTCGAGCTTCTCGGGAGTGAGTTCCCAGCGCTGGGAAGCTTCCTCGCCTTTCCATGCGCGTCCCTCTCGATGGATTCTCCAGTCGGAGTCTTTCACTGACGTCGTCATGCTCCAGGTCGTATCGGTCTCGGGTTGATCCGGCACGAGGGGTCGGCTGCTGTCCTCGAGGCGGCGTTGGCAGCATCGGCAATAACTACAGTACACTCGTGGTTTCCGTGCAGGTGAAAGCGATCGGCAACGGCCGCGCTTACCTCGTCGCCGCACTTGGAGCGTGGCGGGACTCCGTGGCTGTCACTGTTCAATAGGGCCGCGAGAGTCGCGACTGTTCTTACAGGGGCGTCGCCGATGGCAGCTGTGACTTGCTCGGTGAGTCTCGTTGGAGCTGGACCTCATACTCGACGAACCCGCTACATTCGCCGACCGAGTCGTAGAGACGCCGAGCCACGGCGTTCGTCTCGTGAGTCAGCCAATACACACGCGAGCATTCACGCTGTCGAGCAAAGTCGACGACGGCAGCGATGAGCGCGCGTCCGATTCCCTGTCCGCGCATATCGTCGGCGGTGTAGAGATCCTGCAGATAGCAAACGTCGGCACGAGACGTGTTCGCGTGAACGAGGAAGTGTACGATCCCGACGACGCGGCCGTCCCAGCACGCGACGCGCGCGTGCATCCGCTCGTCGCGCCGGAGCTCGCTCCATGCGCGATCGTACATCGCTTGGGGCTCTTCGCGACCGTAAAAGCGCAAGTACGATCGAAAGAGATCTTCCCATGCTTCGCGGTCATCGTGATGGGGTCGCCGAATACTCAGCATCGTCTATCGTCCTCCTGACTCGCGACAGAATATGGAGCATTCGCGGATGATCCGTGCGGACTTCCACACGCACACCTGCTTTTCACACGACGCCTATCAGACGCCGCGGGAGCTC
>DATBHD010000154.1:0-4956 GCA_036557635.1 Gemmatimonadaceae bacterium | reverse complement strand
AAGAAGAACGCATCGATCAAACGCAACGCATCGTCGATCGCGTGGATCCGGCTATTGAGCGAACGCTGACTCGCGACGATGCTGCGTTTCAGGAAATGAAGCGGCGGTTGGCGGCGGTCAAATCGAGAGCGGATACCATGTGAACAGCGGATACCGCGTGAACGGCGGGGACCGCGTGAACGGCGGGGACCGCGTGAACTGCGGATGCCGCGTGAACGGCGGAGACCGCGTGAACAGCGGAGACCGCGTGAACAGCGGAGACCGCGTGAGTAGCGGCAACCACATGAACGCCGGCAGCCGCCTAACAAGCGGCGCGCATGCGCCGCAAGTCCGAATTCGCATCGCCGTTTACGCGGCATCCGCAGTTCACGCGGTCTCCGCCGTTCACGCGGCATCCGCCGTTCACGCGGTCTCCGCCGTTCACGCGGTCTCCGCCCTTCACGCGGCATCCGCCGTTCATGCGGTATCCGCCGTTCACGCGGTCTCCGCCCTTCACGCGGCATCCGCCGTTCACGCGGTACCCGCCCTTCACGCGGTCTCCGCCGTTCACGCGGTCTCCGCCGTTCTAACAAATTCCTTGCCTCGGCGGAATTGAAAGTCTTTCGCCGGATCCTCACACTAGCCCCATGAGAACCCTCTCGTTACTTATCGCGCTCGCCCTCGCCGCACCTGAAAAACCACACGGCACCATCGTCGCGAGCAACATGCGCGACAACACCGCGACCGTCATCGATGCGGCGACGGGGAAGGTGCTCGCGACGCTGCCCACCGGCGAAGGGCCTCATGAGGTCGCGACCACACACGACGGCAAGTGGGCCGTCGTCAGCAACTACGGCACGCGCGAGCGACCCGGCAACAGCATCACCGTCATCGACCTCACGCGGCTGACCGTCACGCGCACGATCGACCTTGGCGACTACCGCCGGCCCCATGGCATGGCGTTCTTCCCCGGCGACACGACGCTGGCCGTGACGTCGGAGATGAGCGGCGCGGTATTGCTCGTCGATTTCCGCGGCGGGCGCGTGATTGACAAGGTGCCGACGAGCGGACGCACCTCACACATGCTCGCGATGTCAGCGTCCGGCGACGAGCTGTTCACGACCAACATCGTCGATGGATCGATCAGCCGACTCGATGTCGCCAGGCGGGAGACGAAGCGCGTCATTCCTGTCGCGAAGTTCGTCGAAGGGATCGCAATCAGCCCGGACGGGAGGTATGTCTGGGTCGGCAGCAACCGGGACAGCATCGTCGTCGTGCTCGACGCCGCGACGGGCCAGGCGATCGATACGCTGCGTGGATTCGGGCTGCCCTATCGCCTGGCGGTCTCGCGCGACGGACGCACGGCCATCGTCACCGACCCAGTGCGCGGTGAAGTGCGTATCTACGACGCCGTGGCGCGACGTCAGCGTTCGCTCATCACGATCCCGCGCGACAGCATCGTGTCGACCGCGGAAGTTCCGGGCTCGCCGTCGCCGGAGGGGGTGACGACATCGCCCGACAGCCGCTGGGCGTTCGTGACGCTTCAGGGACGCAACCTCGTCGCCATGATCGACCTCGAGGCGGGCACGATCGCCGGATACGCGCCGACCGGCACCTGGTCCGACGGGATCGCCTTTTCGACGCTGGAGCGCCGGCTGTGATCGGGCGCCCGATTGAGTAAGTTTACACCGATCCTCCAGACTCTCGGGAGCGTGCCTCGTGCTCCGTCAATCGGTCCGCCTCGCTCTCGCTATCTCGCTGCTCCCGCTCGCGACGGTTGCCGCGCAGGGTACCGTCACCGGCACGATTACCGATAGCGTCAACCACCGGCCGCTCGTCGGCGCGATGATTCAGATCGTCGCCGACTCGGCGAAGCACGTGAAGACCGTGAGTAGCGACTCCCTCGGCGAATACCGCTTCGAGAGCTTGCCGAGCGGGTCGTATCTGCTCGGTTTTTTCCACCCGACGCTCGACAGCCTGGGCCTCGACATCGTGCCGAAGCGCATACTCGTGCGAGGCGTCGGGGAACAACGCGTCGATCTCGCAATCCCTTCGGCGTGGACGTTGGAGCGGCAGCTCTGCCGCGGCACGCCGATGCTCGACTCGACCGGGCTGCTCCTCGGTCACCTGCGCGACGCCGACACGCAACAGCCGCGCATCGGCACGGTGACCGTGGAGTGGTTCGAGCTCGAGATCGCTCAGGGGGGCATTCGCCGCAACCGCCAGCAGATCCCCGCCAGGACGGATTCGTTAGGCTGGTTCGCGCTGTGCGGCCTCCCGACCGACGCCGAGGTGGTCGCGAGCGCGCGGGCGGACGACGAGGAGAGCGGCGGCGTGACGGTGAAGCTGCCTGCCGGCGGTCTACTCATGCGCGATTTCCACGTCAGCCGCGTCGACTCCACCGTGCCGGTCTATGCCGACTCGGGAGCAAGCCGCCAAGCCATCGCCACCCTCAAGCGTGGGCACGCCCGCGTCCGCGGATCCGTACATAACGACAAAGGCAAGCCGGTGGCGAACGCCGACGTGAGCATGCCCGGCACCGGGATCAGCGCGCGCACCGGCCGTTCCGGGGAATTCTCGCTCGCCGGGCTGCCGGCCGGGACGCAGACGGTCGAGGTCCGCGTCATTGGCTTCGAGCCGAAGCGACAGACGGTCGAGCTGCAACGGGACAGCCTAACGACACTCGACGTCGTGCTCGACCGCCCCGTGCAGACGCTCGACGCCGTGCGCGTCTACGGCAAGGGGAACGTCGCGATGGCGGAGTTCGAGCGGCGCCTCAAGGCGGGCTGGGGACACTTCCTCACGCCGAACGACATCGCGAAGCGCAACGCGACGCAAGCGACGGACCTCTTCCGCATGATCCCCGGCGTGCGCGTCGTGCCGACGCGGCGCGCATTCGGGAACACCGTGCTGATGCGCGGCAACTGCCGGCCAACGGTGTACCTCAACGGCATGCGCATGGACGACAACGCCGCGAGTGAGCTCGACGAGCTCGCGAACCCCGAGGAGATCACCGGCGTCGAGGTATACACGCCGGCCGGGCGGCCACCCGAGTTCTGGGGCAATAACTGCGGCTCGGTGGTGGTGTGGGTGGGGATGCTGCCGAGATGAGGGGTTGGGCGGAGGGACTGCCTCCAACACGAGCATCTCCCTGACGCCCCTAGCCCCTACTCCCCTAGCCCACGCGATGCGAGCCTCATTCTTCAGCGGAGAGATTCGCTCAATTCGAACGATCCGTTATTGCCTGTTCCGCCCTATCGCGATCTGTATTCGCTGAATCTAGTTCCAGCTCAATCCCCTCAACTGATCCAGATTCACGTTTCCGCCCGACAGCACGACGGCCACGCGTGACCCCTTCGGGAGCCTAACGAGTTCGTGAAGGAGTGCCGCGACCGGCGCCGCCGCCGCGCCCTCGAGGACCAGCTTGCACCGCTCCATCACCCAGATCATCGCGTCGAAGATCTCCCGATCGGGGAGCGCGACGATCTCGTCCACGAAGCGTTGAACGACCGAGAAGGTCAGCTCACCGCATCTTCGCACGCGGAGCCCGTCGATGATCGTGTTGCACTCGATCGTCTCGAGACGGCCCGCGGCAACGCTCCGCTGCATCGCCGGACCGTCCGACGACTCGACTCCGATCACCTTGGCGTTCGGGTTGTGACTCTTGACCGCCATCGAGACGCCCGAGATCAGCCCGCCGCCGCCGATCGGCGCGACGACCGCGTCGACCTCGGGCCAGTCTTGCACAATCTCTAAACCCAGCGTGCCCTGGCCGGCGATGAGCTGCGGGTCGTCGAAGGGATGGACATATGTGAGGCCTTCGCTCCGCACGAGCTCCTTGGCCTTCTCGTTCGCCTCGTCCCAGATCATGCCGTGCAGCACGACCTCGGCGCCGTACGCCTTCGTCGCGGCGATCTTCGCCGGCGTGGCGTTCTTCGCCATACATACCACCGCTCGGATGCCGTGAATCTTCGCCGCGAGGGCGACGCCTTGTGCGTGATTCCCCGCCGACGAGCAGATGACGCCGCGACGTTTCTCCTCCTCGGGCATCTGCGCGAACTTGTTCAGCGGCCCGCGAATCTTGTACGACCCGACGCGCTGGAACATCTCCGCCTTGAGTCGAATGTCGTAGCCGGTGAGCTCGTTGAGCTGGCGCGACGTCAGAAGCGGCGTGCGCTTGATGTGGGGCGCGATGCGCGCGCGAGCCTGCTCGAAGTCACGCAGGGTGAGGGTGAGCGGTTCGGCGGCGGTGGCGGTGGCGGTCATGCGGCGAGGGGTTAGGGCGTAGAGGCTAGGGCGTCGGCTTACTTCCGCGGAGAAGCAGCGGTGCATTCGATCTCGATCAACGCGTTCGGCACGACGAGCGCGGCGACGGCGACCGTCGACCGAGCCGGCGGATCCGTCGGGAAGAACTCGTGATAGACTTTGTTCATCGCCGCGAAGTTCGCCGCATCGGTGAGAAAAACCGTGCACTTGGCGACGTCCTCCATCTTCGCGCCGGCGAGGGCGAGGTTTCCCTTGACGTTCTCGAGCGCCTGGCGGGTCTGCCCCTCGATCCCACCGTCGGCGAATCCGCCTCCAGGCTTGGTGCCCAGCACGCCCGACAGGAAGACAATGTCGCCGACTCGCACGGCGGCCGAGAGCACGCCGCCTGGTCGCGCGTCGGGCCAGTTTATGACTTGCTTATTGGGCGAGCCCTGCTGCTGCTGAGCGTGCAGATGGCTCGGCAGTACGACGAGTGATAGCGCGGCTGCGATGAGTCGACACCGAATCGGCACAATGCACCTCATGTGAGATTGTAGACCACTGCCGGATACTCGTCTTCATCCACGCTCCTTCACTTTCGCCCACGTATCCCGCAACGTCACGGTTCGATTGAACACCAGCCGGCCCGGCTTCGAATCCACCGGATCGCTCATGAAGTAACCGGTCCGCTCGAACTGATACCGCGTTCCCACCGGATCAGCGGCCACGCTC
>DATBHD010000153.1:0-6669 GCA_036557635.1 Gemmatimonadaceae bacterium | reverse complement strand
TACGTCTATGCCTAACTACATGAGCGACACGGACAGCGACCAGCTCGACGCGATGGTGCGTCGGGTTGGACTCGCCGCGGTGCTCACCGAACTGGCTGCGATCTGCGACAGCCGCGCCGACGTATGCGCGAACAACGAGGAGTACGCGATGGCCGAGCGGTGGGGCGGGGCCAGCGCCGACCTAGAGACGATCGCGCGCCGCCCCGACCTCCCTCCTGCCAACCCTAACGAGAGCCGCACCGCATGAAGTCCCGCTTCCTGCCACGGCACCGCGTCAGCGAACCGGTGCCCCGATCCATCAACCCGAAAGACCGCCTGATCGACCACGGCGCGACGGCGCTCCAGAACGCCGAGCTGCTGAGCATCGTCGCGGACATCTCGATCAGCACCGCGCAGAGTCTGAGCGAGGCGCACGGCCACAGCCTGCGCCGCATCGCCATGACTCCCGTCAAACGGCTGACTGGCTTGGTCGGCTTCGGACTCGTCCGCGCGGTACGCGTGCACGCCGCGCTCGAGCTGGGCCGACGCATGGTCGCCGAGTCGCGCGAAACGGGCCAGCCGATCCGGTCGCCGCGCGATGTGGTCGCCCACTTCGGACCACTGATGGAGGACCTGCCCGTCGAAGAGTTTCACGTCGCGGTGCTCGACTCGCAGCACGGATTGGAGCGCGACGTGCTCGTGTCGCGTGGGATTCTGAATAGCTCACTCGTGCACCCGCGCGAGGTGTTCCGCGAAGCCATCGCCGAACGCGCGTGTGCCGTGATCCTCGTGCACAATCATCCCTCCGGCGATCCCACGCCCTCGGCAGACGACCGCGTAGTGACCGAGCAGTTGGTGGCTGCGGGCCGTCTGCTCGACATCCCGGTGCACGATCACGTCATCATCGGGCGCGGGCGGTACACGTCGTTCACTGAGGCGGGGTTGTTATAGCCCCTAATAACCCCTCAGCTCCTTGCCGCCATCCGTCGCTCTAGAGCGGCGTCTCTGACACTCTCCGAGCCCCGGCAATACCCACCCATAGCCCCCGGGGCTCGATCGTTTCTAGGGGTCGCGCGCTCCGCGCCGGCGCGAGTGCGTGTGCGTCTCGCCCGCGTCTGCTCAAGCCCTTATTCCGTCTCACGTTAGCACTTGCGCATAGCGGTCAAGCAATTAACTTGCATCAGGTAAGCAGTCTCGTTAGGCCATCACCCGAACGATTACGGAGCAGCAATGCAGATTCTCGATGGGAGGTACGAACTCACCGAAGTGGAGCCGACCGCGCGGGGGCATCGACGCTTCCGCGCGGTGGGGAAGCGCGGCGCCAAGTACGAGTGCGTGATCGCCGCCGACACGCCCGGGCTCGTCTGGTACAACGTGAACGGGCCAATCACCAAGACGGTGCCGCCTGCTCTCGTCCACCTGAACCCCGCCCGCGCGCTGGCGAAGCGCGGCGCCGATAGTTACGCGTCGTTGCGCGCGATCGCCCGCGAGGCCTCGTGCTACGCCGCGCCGATCTGGCTCGACATCGCTCGCGCCGCCCGCTCGCTTGCGGCCGAGGACAATGCCCGCGCGTGGCAGGACGCACGCGGGACGCCGATCACGTTCCGGCGCGGAGCCTAACGATATGGCGCCGATGACACTCGAACAACGGAAGGCGGCAGCCGCGAAGGCGTGGGAGACGATGCGCGCGAAACGCGACGGAACCTATGTCGCACCCGAGCGCCCCGAAGCCCAGCGCGACCGGCAGGCCTCCGCGAAGAAGGCGTGGGAAACGATCCGCGCCAGACGAGCCGCCGCCGAGGGCGGTGCGCCGATGACGTCGCCGCTGCCCAAGCCACCCAAGACCGCGAGGCTCCCACGCGCCGAGCGCGACGAGAAGCAGGCGCGCTCGCGCACGGCGGCGGCGAAGCAGGCGCTGAAGTTTACGCGCATGACGACACCCGAGCTGCTCGCCGAGCTTGGGCGCGAGCAGAAAGTGTTGGAGAAATGGGGCGGGCACATCGGCATCGGCGGCTGGGTGCGGATGGACGACTCCGGCAATTCGCACTCGGGCAACGCGCTCTCGGGCGTGATCGCACGCCGACAGAAGGACTTCGCGATTGCGCGCATCGCTCGCATCGAGGAGGAGCTGAACCGGCGCGGCATCGACCGCGACATCAGCGACGGGTGGCGGTTTAGCGACTTGCAATCCGCCGACCCCGAGCGCGAAGGCCTCATGCTCGATCAGGGCGATACGTCGTTCAACTTCGGCGCGGCCTAACGACCGCGCTCCACATCACTACTACAGAGGACAGCACCGATGGGAAACGCTCAGAAACGCAACAAGAGACAACGAAAACTCGCCGCCGTCGCGTCCAAAGAAGCCGAGAACCGCGCGCTGTGCACCACCTGCGGAGCCTACGCCGATCAGTGTCAGTGTGCTCCGGGCGACCGCATCATGGTCACGCAGCCGGCCATCGAGCGCTCAGCGGACGATCCATTCAGCGACGCGCCGACGGTCACTCTTCCGCCGGCGACGGCGACGGTGGACGAGGACGGCGTCCGACTTCGCATCGACGATGGCGAGACGCCTGAGGTGGTGGTCGCGCCGATTAGCACCCTCACCAAGCCGCCCACCTTCCCGACCGCGATGATGCGCCCGCTCATGTCCGAGAAGTACGTCGTGTGGGTTTACACGTCGCACAACATGTGGGTCGCCGTCCGCTCCGAGGCATCGCCCGAGGCGGCGCAGGCACTGGCCGATGGATTCGCGGCCTATCCGACCGCGATCACACACGTCACGTCAAGTGTGCTCTGTACGCTATGGTCGAGCGCAAACCCTCAACCCATCAGCGCATGAACCCGCCCGAGCTGCGCGCGGTCGTCGTCGGGGCAGGCGAGCACTGCGTCTACTGCGATCGCGTCAGCGAGGCCGGCGAGCGCTGGATCGGCGACGCCGCCGCGTGGCGCTACTGCTCGCCCACATGCTACGCGCGTGTGGTCGAGCAGGTCCCGCCGACCGGCTGTCCCTGTCTCCCCTGTCAGACCGAAGCACAGCATGGGCGCGTGCGCTTCAACGACGCGCTCACGGCCGGCCACAAGGCCTTGTACGAAACCGATCCATTCCAACCCTCTGCGGAGGGCCTAACGAATGCCGAAACTCGACTTCGATGAACTGGACGACGACGTGCGCGCGAAGGTCGCCGCGCGCCTCGGGATCACCGCGCCGCGCAATGGACCGCGGCGGAGCGCAAACATGAGCAAGGATCAGGTGCGCTCGCACGCGCTCCGCGTCCTCGCCGTCGTCGCCTCTCTCTCGCAGCGCGAGCGCAAGCGCGTGCTGCAACATGCCCTCAAGGTCAACGATGTCTAAACGCTACATCCAACGCTGTAGCACCTGCGGCTCGACGGACGATGTGCGCGAGGCGCACGTCGCCGGTCCGGGCCAAGAGATCGAGCCGCACGAGCTGCCCGCCAACTACTGCGCGACGTGTCGCGCCAAGATGGAGGCGTGGGGCTGGACCGTCGTCACCACGTCGGAGGACGAAAATGGCTAACGAGATTCCGCTCTGGTCGCGGCGCATGATGTCCGCGCAAGCGCAGTGGGGAACCGAGTCGCTGCTGCGCTCGACCATGCTGACAGCGATGCGGAAAGCACAGGCGCCGGCGGCGATCATCTACGCGTTCCTGAAAACGGACCGTCTGCTCATCGAAGGCATCACGAGTCCGAAGGTGCCGCAGAGCGTGTGGGACCAATGGAACGCGGCGATTGCCGAATACTACGACCTGCGCGAGGCCGGTCGCGATCCCTTGCCGCTCGTGTGGAGGGCGTTGAACCTCGATGACTAGCCATCAGGGTTTACTCATCAAGGACGGCGCGATCACGCGCGTCCAGATCGGCACTGAGCGCGACGGCGCCAGCAGCGTGCACGGACTGATCGGTGATTTCTTCTCGACCTGCTTCAACGTTCCGGGAAACGGCCGGCACCGCCTGATCGTCGGGTACTGCGACGACCTTTACCTCACGAAGTCGCGCGCCCAGGTGCCGTGGAACGTCTTCCTCGATCCGCACTCCCTCTACAAAGGAGGCTGGCCCGTCGCCGGACCCATCGTCGTCTGCGCGCACATCGCACCGGACACCGTGAGCATGTCCGAGGCAGAGCTCAGCGCGTTCCATGTCGTGCCGCCGCTAAATACGTGGATCTTCCAGAACGAACGCCTGACGCTTCCCATCCTCACCTATCGCCCGCACTACGACACGCCCTAGCCCCTAACGTCCACTACAACCGCGCCCAGCCGCGCAATACGCATTCACTCAACCTTTCGATTTGGAGAAGGCTCATGTTGTCCCGCTGCACCCTCGTGCTCGCCCTGCTCGCCGGCGCCGCATCTTCGGCCACCGCGCAAGCCGATACCGCCCACGGTCCTCATGTCGTCGAGATCGCTGCACCCGTCAACCGCACGTGGGACACGCTCGTGTCGTTGCTCGCGACGAAGTGGCAGTTCACCACCAAGACCGTCAACAAAGAGTCAGGCTTACTCGAGACGGACGCGATGGCGATGCAGAGCTGGAATCGCCGGCAAAAGGAGTGGGCATCGCCCTGTGCGTCGCTGCTCTGGACCGCGGCCTTCACGTTTCTCGTGCGCGGCGACTCGACGCACTCGGCGGTGACGATCACGCCGATCTTTACGGGCTGGAACAACGCCTACCGGAACGCCTATCCGTGTGAGTCGACGCACCGCTGGGAGGGCCAGCTCGGCACGGACCTGAAGACGGCTGCCGAAGCGCGAGTGCGCAAGTAGATGCGCACAGTAGTGCGCAAGTAGTTAACTGACGGGGCGGCGCGCTCCCGTAAGTGCGCCCCACCTCGCCAGATCCTGCCAGTGTGACCGGTGTCACATCGCGCCGATACGAGTTAATCCCTTGCTTCGTCGGACGCAAATGCGCAAGTTGAGAGTGCGCTCATCTCAGCAACTCCTCAACCCAGGCCAATATGCGCACACGCACACCGCACGGCACAACGCTTGGCGCGATTCGCCGTCAGCGCCACATGACCCAAGGCGCTCTCGCGGGCGCGCTCGGGTGCAGCCTCAGCTTCATCACAACGTTCGTCGACAAGGGCAAAATTGCGCCGAATCATCCACTGGTGCCGAAGATCGCGCAGACGCTCGGTCTGACGGAACAGGCCGTCCGCGCGCTCTGCCGAAAGCCGGCGATGAATAAGACTCAGCTCGGCCAGTCGCGTGCGAAACTCACGAACGGCAACCCCGACAGTATGAAGACGTGGGGTCAGCGCCGCGCCGAGCGCTTGCGCGCGCTCCGCGCCGAAAAGGCACAGGCGAATCACGCGGTCACAAATCACGCGGTCGCAAATCACGCGGTCGTGCGCACGAGCAAGACGAGCGTCGCGGCGAGCGCGACCGTCACCAACCGCACGAACGGCACGAAGAACGGCACCAGCCTGCTCGCCCGAGCTGGCGTCGACAAGGACACGCGCGATGCGGCACGCTTGCTGACGCTCGCGACCAACAGCGCGCACATGCAGGGCAGTAAGGAATTCGAGGTCACGATCCCGACCAGCGGAATGGCGCACCTACTGGCCGATTGGTTCCGTTCGAAAGGGATCGCCGAGATCGACATCAGCGTCGACGAGTTGCTGCATGCCTGACGACGCACTCGACGTGTGGGTCGTCTATCAGAGCCCGCGCGACTATCCGGGTCGGTGGGTCGTGCGTCGGCAGCGAGCTCGCCGTGACGGAACCGTCGTGCCTGACCCGAAGCCGCTCATTGTGTGCGACTCGCTCGACGTCGCGCGGAGCGTATTGCCGCGCGGCCTGTTCCGGCTCCCGCGCTTCGAGCAGGACGAACCGCAAATCGTCGAGGCCTGGATATGATCGACCACGTGCCCTACTCGATCGACGAGCACCGGCAGCGGCACCGCGAATTGCACGACGCGCTGGACGAGCTGTTGGCCGACTTCCTCCGGCAGCACCCGCGTGCGCTGCCGAGCACGATCACCGTCGAGCAGTTGCTCCTCTGGTCCTACGGCCAGACGCAACACCCGAGCGACCCGGACGCATAAGCATGGTCCCTTACGACGAAGGAAAGGACGCATGAAATCTGTTCTCCCGCTGCTCGCCCTCATTGCCGCCGTTGGCTGTACGGAACCCCGCACCGACTGTAGCAAGGAAATCGCCTACTACGAATCCCAACCGGAGGCGCTGGGCGTGGAGAGCGGGCGCCAGCGCCCGGACGGCAGCTATTGGACGCGGATCTACTTCGTGGATGGCACCGCCGTCCTCCTCGAGTGGGGCGGGCCGTTCAAGGCCTGCAAAGTCACCCACGAGCCGAGCGCCTAACGCATGCCCATCGGCCCCGGCAAGTACGACGACCTCGCCACGCACGCGCGCAAGGCGGCTGGCATCAGCGACGAGTTCGTGAACGGCGGCATCGCGCTGATCGTGATCGGCGGGAACCGAGGAACGGGCTTCAGTGTGCAGGCCGACCCGCTCACGACGCTGACGCTTCCGGCGATCCTGCGCGCGATGGCTGACGAAATGGAGAGCACGTTTCGCGCGGGCGGGTTCTAGCGGGCGGGTTCTTGGCTTCTAGCTGCGCTCGCCGCAAACCCTACGCGCCGGAATCCAAGCCTTACCCGGCGGCGGTAAAAGTCTTATCCTTGCCGCCTATTCGCCGCTCTCCCGCCCGAT
>DATBHD010000152.1:0-44094 GCA_036557635.1 Gemmatimonadaceae bacterium | reverse complement strand
GGCGAGCCGAGAAAAGCGAGCCGAAAAGAGCGAGCCGAAAAGAGCGAGCCGAAAAGAGCGAGCCGAAAAGAGCGAGCCGAGAACGACGTTGCGAAATCTGAGGAACGGGCGCGCTCCGCGCGCCCGATTTCCTTGTCAGCTCGCAGTATTCGGCTCGCCCCTTTCGGCTCGCCCCTTTCGGCTCGCCCTTTTCGGCTCGCTTTTCTCGGCTCGCTCTTCTTCGGTTCGCTCTTCCTGGTTCGCACGAGTCCGATCACCACGCCCGTCGCGTCATTGCCAGCGGCGGTCGCGACGTGCGCACCACGAGATTCACGCGAACGCGCGAATTCTGAATGTTGTCGAGATAGATCGTCGGCTTCGCCGGCTGGGGGGGAGACTACTTCTTCGACCCGTTAGGTCAAGAAAGGTTGTCAGCTTCCCCTTCGTATCTCGAGCCGGCCGTTCCCCGTTTGCAAATGAATCGTACGGCCGCCGGAACCGATGGTCCCCCGCATGTGTTGCGGGTCGAGACGTCCGATCAGCTTGATCGCGAAGTCCGTGCGCAGATCTCCGTTGCTCGTGCTCGCGTCGACGTCGCCGTTGAAATCCGAAGGCAGCGTCACACGCACGGCGCCCGAACCGCTGACGAAGTTCATGTCGCCGCTGCCGCTCAACGACTGCATTCGCACGTCGATATCGCCATTGCCGGTCGTCGCCGACACCGGACCGGCCGATGTGGAAACGAAGATGCGGCCGTTGCCTGACGACGCGCGCACCGGACCGCGCGCACTCTCGATTTCGAGATCACCATTCCCGGTGGAGGCCGTTACGCGCCCCTCCGTTTGACCGATGTGAATGCCGCCGTTCCCCGTGCTCAGTTCCACCTCGTTGCCTGCCTTCTCGACCGACAGCTCGCCATTGCCCGTCGAGGCACGCAACCGAAGCCCGGGTGGCATCGCGATCGTATATCGCACGGTGAAGCGCGTGTTACTGAAGTTTCCATCCTCGCACGCGCTTTCACCGCGGTACACCGTGCAGATCGACGCGCCATTCGACGATTCCTGCACGTCGAAGGCGACGTCGCTCGGATCGCCTCGGCCGCGCATGTGCTTCTCGGCGCGGACCTCGACGCGATCGCTGTTGGACTCGGTGACGGTGATGCCGCCGACGATGTTCTTCACCGTGAGTGTGCCGCCACCACCGATGCGCGCGGACCAAACGAACACGCTGTCGTCGCGTCCGCGCGAGCGCTGCGCCTGCAATGTCGCTGTCGCTGCGCCGATGAGCAGCGCGACGCGCGCGACGAACCGTATGCACTTCATCATCGAATGCCTCAGGAGGAAGGACTGCGTTCGATCAGACAGCCGCCTCTCGTCGATGGTTTGGATCGTCGTCGTCGCGCCGCCGCTTCGTTGTCAACGCGCGCGCTGCCGCTCGCGTTCGAGCAAGGATCGTTTGCGTTCCACGCCCCACTTGTAACCGCCGAGGGCTCCGTCGTTGCGAACGACACGATGACATGGAATGACGACGGCGACGCGATTGCTTGCGCATGCCTGGGCGACGGCACGCGTCGCGCGCGGATTGCCGAGCTCCGATGCGATTTCCGAGTACGACCGCGTGCGCCCCGGCGGAATCTTGCGCAGCAATGACCAAACTTGCTGCTGGAACGCGGTCCCTCGCAGGTCGAGCGGCACGTTCGGGCCGACGTTACCGCCGCCGATGTTGCCGACAATCTCCTCCACCCAATCACGGTGCTCGACGTCGCCGCGCACGATCTCGGCGCGCGGAAAATCGGCTTCGAGGGCGCGCACGAGCGCGCGGTCGCTGTCGCCCAACACCACCGAGCAGACGCCGCGATCGGTCGCGCCGACGAGCAACTTGCCGAAGGGCGAATCGATGATCGCGTACGTGATGCGCATTCCCGCGCCACCGCGACGGAACGCCGCCGGCGTCATGCCGAGCGAGCGATCGCTCTGCTCGTAGACGCGACTGCTCGAGCCGAAGCCGGCCTCGTACGTCGCGCGACTCACCGTGTCACCCGCGCGGAGATGCGACTTGAACCGCGTCACGCGAAGCGCGCCGTGATACTCGCGCGGCGAGACGCCAAGCAGCCGCTTGAAGGTGCGTTGCAGGTGGAAAGGGCTCATTCCCACTTCCGCCGCGAGCGCCGCGAGCGTGATCGCCCGATCGGGATGCGCCTCGATGTAGAGACGCGCGCTCTCGACGGCGACGGACGCGGCCAGCTCGTTATGCGCCTTACGAGGGTGACATCGGCGGCAGGCGCGATAGCCCGCCGCCTCGGCCGCGTCGGGCGCCGCATAGAACGTGACGCGCTCGCGCGCGGGGCGCCGCGACGGGCAGGATGGCCGACAATAGATCCGCGTCGACCGTACGGCATACACGAAGCGGCCGTCGAAGCGTGGGTCGCGACTCGCCACCGCGCGCCACGCCTCGTCGCCATCGAGGGAGGCGGTCGTCGGCTCGGGCTGAAACGTCGTGGGCATGGTCAACATCATGGATGCTCCGGAAAGGACTGGAGCGCAAGCTAGGCCGCGCGCGCTACCAGGCTATCCGGGGCTTGCGGCCAAACTCGTACTTCCCTGCCATCCCGAGGGCAACCCCTATGCGTTCTTCACTTCAGCCACCAACCCCGTCAACGATTTCTTCGCGTCGCCAAACAGCATCGACGTTTTCGGACTGTAGAACAACTCGTTCTCGATGCCGGCGAAGCCCGCCGCCATGCTGCGTTTGAGAACGATCACGCTCTTCGCGTGATCGGCGTTGAGGATCGGCATGCCGTAGATCGGCGACGACTTGTCCGTCCGCGCCGCGGGGTTCACGACATCGTTCGCGCCAATGACGAGCGCGACATCGGCACGATCAAACTCCCCATTGATCTCGTCCATGTCGAAGAGCTTGTCGTAAGGCACGTTCGCTTCGGCGAGGAGCACGTTCATGTGCCCGGGCATACGCCCCGCCACCGGATGGACGGCGAACTTCACCTCGCCGCCGCGGGCCTCGATCAGCTCCGCCAGCTCCCGCACCTGATGCTGCGCCTGCGCCACCGCCATGCCGTATCCCGGAATGACGATCACCAGTTGCGCGTACGCGAGCTGCACCGCGGCGTCCTCGACGCTCGTTGAGCGCACGCTCAACCCTTCGGCGCTCTTTCCGCCGGACGTCGTCTGCGATCCGAACGCGCCGAACAGCACGTTCGTGAACGACCGGTTCATCGCCTTGCTCATCAGCACGGACAGAATGAAACCGGAGGATCCGTCGAGCGAGCCGCTGATGATCAGAATGACGTTCCCGATCGCGAATCCGGTCGCGCACGACGCGAGCCCCGAATACGAGTTGAGCAGCGCGACGACGACGGGCATGTCCGCGCCGCCAATCGGCAGCACGAGCAGAATGCCGAACAGAAATGACAGCGCGATGAGCGTGTAGAACAGCGCCTGCCGCTCCGGATGCACCACCAGCATGGCGAACAGCACCAACATCCCCAGAAACACCAGGGCGTTCATCAGATTCTGCCCGCGAAAGGTCAATGGACGCGAGGTGATGACCTCCTGCAGTTTTCCGGCGGCGATCAACGTGCCGCCGACCGTGATCATGCCTAACAGGACCTCGACGCCGAGCGCCCCCATGATCGGGCGGGGAATCCCTTCGCCGTTCGTTAGGCGCGTATTGTATTCGGCGATGCCGACCAGGGCCGCCGCGAGCGCGCTCAACGTCAGCGACAGCGCGATCCGTTGCGGCATCGCCGTCATCGGCACCCACATCCCCATCGGATAGCCGATGATGACGCCGAGCACGAGCCCGCCCGCGATCCACCGGTAGTCGACGATCTGGTGGCTCACCAGCGTCCCGATGATCGCGAACAGCATTCCCGCCGCGGCCAGCTGCATGCCCCGCCGGGCTCTGTCGGGTCGCGTCAGGCTGCGCAACCCGAGAATGAAGAGCACCGACGCCGCGAGGTACGAGCCCTGGATGAAGTAGTCGCGCATGACGGCCGAATGGATTCGGGTCAGTGCGCCGCGGGACGCGCGGCCGCCGCGTCCTGTCGCTTCGTCTGGGGCACGTCGCGCCTGAACATCTTCAACATCCGATCGGTGATCAGAAACCCACCGACGATGTTCGACGTCGCGCACACCACGGCGATGAACCCGAGAATCGTCGCCACGCGGTTCTGCGCGGAGCCCGCCGCGATCAGCGAACCCACGAGCGAGATCCCCGAGATGGCGTTGGTCGCCGCCATCAGCGGCGTGTGTAGCAGCGGCGGCACTTTCGAGATCACCATGTATCCCGTGAAGGCCGCGAGCACGAACACGTACAACTCGAGAAGGAGCATCGGCTATTCGGTGTGAGAAGACACTACTTGAGCACCTTTCCCTGATGGACCATCAGCATCGCGCCCGTGATCTCGTCGCTCGGGTCGAGCACGAGCGCGCCGTCCTTCACGAGATGTTGCAGCAACGAGAGAATGTTGCGCCCGAACATCTGGCTGGCGTGATACGGTACGGTCGCCGGCAGATTCACCGGTCCCATGATCGCGATGTCATGCGTGCGAACCGTTTCGCCGGCCTTCGACAGCTCGCAATTTCCCCCCGATTCGACGGCGAGATCGACGATGACGGCCCCGGCGCGCATCGTCCGCACCATGTCCGACGTGATCAGCGTCGGCGCTGGCCGGCCGGGAATCTGCGCCGTCGAGATGACGAGATCGACATCTTTGATGTGGCCCGCGATCGCGGCGAGCGTACGCTGGTGCTCTTCGTTCGTCTGCGCCCGCGCATAACCGCCCGCCGTCTCCGCCGTGGCGCTCACCAGTTCGGTCGCGACGAAGGTGGCGCCCAGACTCTGCACCTGCTCGCGCGCCGCGGGCCTGACGTCGAACGCCGACACCACGCCGCCGAGGCGCCGTGCTGTCGCGATGGCCTGAAGCCCCGACACACCCGCGCCGATGACGAACACGCGCGCTGGTGAGATGTTGCCCGCCGCGGTCGTCAGCATCGGGAGGAACTTGCCCAGCTCGGCGGCGCCGAGGAGTACCGCCTTGTAGCCGGCGACCGTGCTCTGCGAGGACAGCACGTCCATCGACTGCGCGCGCGTAATGCGTGGGACCAGCTCGAGCGCGAGTGCGTTGACGTTTCGCCTGGCGAGCGCCGACGCCAGCTCCTGGTGCTGACCCGGTCTCATGAGCGAGATGAGCGCAGTGCCGCCGCTCATCCGCACGATCTCGTCGTCATTTGGCGGCTGCACCTTCGCGACGACGTCGGTGTTTGCGAAGACCGCCGGCGCATCGGGCACGATCTTCGCCCCGACGACAGCGTACGCGTCATCACGGAAGCCGGCGTGCTGGCCGGCGCCGCTCTGTACGACAACCTCGAGTCCCGACTTCACCAAACGGCCCGCGCTATCCGGCGGGAGCGCCACTCGCTGCTCGCGAGAGGCGGTTTCAGTTGGAACGCTGATTCGCATGCTGGCGGGTGAAACGAGGCGTGCGGCGCCGGGCCGGCGCCGGGGCGTAAACTAGCCCGAGTGCTCCGACGCGCAATGACAGACAAACTACTCGATCGCCGTAAATCTTTCGTAAGACAGGAGCTGTGGTCACGTCTGCGTAGCAGTCATCACGTGTACCTTCCATGCTCCGATTCGATCGAGCGGAGTGGCGCATGACTCGTGTTCGTTTCGGCAGCACATCGAGCGTCCTGATCGCCCTCGTGCCATGTCTCCTGTCGGCGCAGAGCGCACCGCGAGAGCTGCCGCTCAAGCGTGCGCCGCAACCGACATCGGCGGAGATCACTCCCGCGGATCTCATGACGCGGCTCTACATCTTTTCCGACGATTCGATGCAGGGGCGCAGCGTCGGGACCGAGGGCCATCGTCGCTCGACCGCGTACATCGAGCGGGAAGTGCGCCGACTGGGACTCGTTCCCGCCGGCGACAGTGGCGGTTACTTCCAGAATCTTCCGGTGTTCGAGCGCAAGCTCCTTGCTGGGCAAACCCTGAGCACGGCCGGCGCCACATTCGAGCCGTGGGTCGATTTTCTCCCGCGCGACAACGGCCCGACCGTTCGCCCGTTGTCGGACGTCCCCGTTGTTTTCGGCGGAGTCTGGGGCGACACCGCAACGATGATCTCACCAGCTGGCGCGGCGGGGCGGTTCATCGTCATCGCCGTTCCTGATGGACCAGACGGCAAGCCCCAATGGCAGGTGAACCGACCGTTGCTCACGCGCTATTACTCCGATGCGGCAGGCATCGCGATCGCTTCGCTCGACGCCATGGATTCGCGCACGCGTGAGGTGCTCACCGAGTCCGCGGTCACCCTCCAGGCTCCCGACGACCGATCACCGCCGCTGCCCGCTTTCCTGTACACCACGCGTGCGATGTCCGAGGTACTTCTCGGCGGACCGACGCGCGGCCTCGCGCGAGGAAAGGCATCGGGCAAGACTGTGAGCGGCTCGCTCCGCTTCACGGATTCGCCCGCGCCCGCGCGCAACGTCGTGGCGATCCTGCGGGGCTCGGATCCGGCGCTCGAGGGAGAGTACATCGCGATCGGCGCGCATAACGATCACCTCGGCTTCAATCACGAGCCGGTCGATCACGATTCCATTCGCGCATTCAACACCGTGGTGCGACCGGGAGGCGAGGATGATGCGCCGCGCGCGCCGTCGGCATCCGAGATGGCTCGCATCCGCGCGATTCTCGATGGTCTGCGGCGCATTCATCCTCCGCGGCTCGATTCGATCTACAACGGCGCCGACGATGATGGCTCTGGCACGGTGGCCGTGCTCGAGATCGCCGAATCGCTCGTGAACGCTCCGGTGAAGCCGAAGCGGTCGATTCTTTTCATCTGGCACGCGGGCGAAGAAGAAGGACTGTGGGGCTCCGAATATTTCACCGATCATCCAACCGTGCCGCGCGATTCGATTGTGGCGGAGCTGAATATCGACATGATCGGTCGCGGTCGCGCTGACGACATCAAGGGCGGCGGCCCCGGCTACGTGCAGCTCATCGGTTCGCGTCGCCTGTCGACGGAGCTCGGAGATCTCGTCGAAACGGTGGGGAAGACAGAACCGACCTCGCTCAAGTTCGACTACCGGTACGACGCGAACGGGCATCCACAGCAATACTACTGTCGCAGCGATCACTACGAGTACGCTCGGTACGGAATCCCGATCGTGTTCTTCTCCACTGGCGGCCATCGCGACTATCACCAGGTGACGGACGAAGCCCAGTACATCGACTACGACCAACTGGCTCGCATCGCGACGCTCGTGCGCGATGTCGCCTTCCGAGCGGCGACCCTCGATCATCGTCTCGTCGTGGACAAGAAGAAGCCGGATCCGCACGGGCAGTGCGTGCAGTGAGATTCACTGTCGACTCGCGGCGCCGTGAATTGACCAGTGGCACGCACCGCGCGCGTTCTTACTTTGTGCGTCTTGTTGCGTCACTATTTGGCCGCACCGGTTTCACTCCAGGCGAGCCGGTGAGCCCAACACGTTCGTTGCCGTCGATAACGGGGCCATGGTCACTCGTCGCGCGCTCCACGACCCAAATACCGATCCGCGGATTCCGCTGCTCCGTCTTGCCGTCGTGGCACTGAGCGTCGCCGCATGCTCGTCGGCTCATCGCGTGCCGACAACGGCGCCCGTGCCGGTGCCGTCGCCCGCGCCCACGGCCGCGAAGCCCGAGCCCGCGCCGCCACCAATCTTCACGTCGCGCGACGGCGCGCCAACGAGCTTCGTCGCCTCCAACTCCGACGCGAAGACGACCCGCGTCATCATGGTTCGCGACGGCCTGTCGAAGCAGGTCCTCTACCGGATGGCGACCGAATACCTGACGGCGAAATACACGATCGACGTCAGCGATCCGACGGCGGGCTTTCTCATGACGCCATGGCAGGCGACGCTCTCGCGCGATGGAGTACCCGAGCTCCGCTACCGCACGCGGATCGTCCTGCGCTTTCTCGGCGATGATTGGAAGCAGCTCACCGTGCGTGCCGACGCGAACTGGCTGCGCGGCGAGGAGTGGCAGGTGGGCTACGATTCGGCGTTGCTCGATTCGGTGAGCACGAACCTCACCGCCAGGCTGGGCAAGCGGGCCTAACGACTGCGCGCGCGACTCAGGAAACCGAGTGTCGCGTGAGGTGCTGAATTTTCCAGGGAGCCCGAAGCCCCTCGCGAACTAGGTCCGCGCGCCACGTCGACGGCACTTCCGTCGGAACCTTCGACCCGTTGTAGATCACGTTGATGATCATGCGATACGTCAACTGCGCCGTGTTACCTATGACATTCGAATTCCGGAACACGAGCGATTTCACGTGGATCGAATCGGCCCTGTTGATTAGCCCGTTGAAGTACGTCTTCGTCTGATCGTCCTGATCCCAGTTGCGGTACACCTCCTCCATCTTCGACGGCAGCCCCGATTCGATCGCCGTCTTGAGCTGCTCGATCGGTTGGCGGAGATCCGGTGACACCGTGAGACCGGCTGCTGCTCCGGACCGCGCCGCGCTCGGCAACGCCGAATCCGCGGGTCGCGGTCCTGGTGTGCCGCTCTTGACCGGGAGTTTCGCGGGCGCCGGAGCTGGCGGAGTGAAGACCACGGTCGGCGCCAACGGCTTGTTCGCCGCCGCTTCTTCGAGCACACGCGCGGCGCGCTCCTTCTCTTGCGCGTCGAGCACGTTGCGTGTGATGACGGTCGCGGTCCCAGCGACCACGACTATCGCGGCAACGACCGATCCGAGGACCGCCGGACGTCTCCAGGCCGGCCTTTGCGCCGTGATACCTGGATACGGCGTCATTTGCTGCGTCGGCTGCTCGGCAGCCTGAATGAATACCGTCGGATTGCTCCGCGTCGTCGGCGGACGCCAGCTCGGATCGTCGAACCCGCCCTCGAGCGCGATCGCCGGAATGAGCAGATCGCGCACCTCGGCGACGGTCGCGTAGCGATCCTGTGGCGCGCGCGCCAGGAGCCGCACAACGATCAAGTCGAGCGTCTTCGGCAGGTCGGGCACGAGATCGCGCGGATGCGGCGCTTTCTCGGTGAGACGACGCTTGATCATTTGCTCACGCGTCGTCTCGTCGAATGAGCGGCGCCCGGTGAGCATTTGATAAAGAATGCAGCCGAGGCTGTAGATGTCGCTGCGCGCGTCGACCGGATCGCCGAGCAGCTGCTCGGGACTCATGTACTCCGGCGTTCCGATCACCAGGCCCGTGCGCGTCAGCGACTCCGCCGGCCCCTCCTCGATCGCTTTGGCGATGCCGAAGTCCACGACCTTGGCGATATCATGGCCATTCTTGCCCGGCGCAACGATGATGTTGTCGGGCTTGAGGTCGCGATGCACGATCCCCAGCTCATGGGCAGCGACCAGCGCCTCCGCCACCTGGTGCGCGATATCGACCGCGCGCGAAGGGGCAAGGCTCTTCTCGCGCTCGAGGAGACGCGTCAGCGGTTCGCCCTCGACGTACTCCATCACGAGGTACACGACGCCGTCGGTCTCGCCGTAGTCGAATACGGCCGCGACATTCGGATGGATGATGCGCGCGGCGTTCGACGCCTCGCGCGCGAAGCGCTGTGCCGACTCCGAGTCGTTGAGCAGCGCGCTGTTCATGACTTTCACCGCGCACTGCCGATTCATCTTCACATGCTCGGCGAGGTACACCTTGCCCATGCCGCCCTCGCCGAGGCGCTTGAGCATGTGGTAACGTTCGGCGAGCACGCGTCCGACGAACGGATCCGTCGATCCCTTGGGACGCAGTGGCGTGCCGTCATTCGGACAGAAGCGCGATGCCGTGTCGTACTCGACGCCGCACTGCGGACACACTTTGGCGATCGCGATAGCCTCTCCCGTCGCGGGAGTCGGCTGTTGCGCGAGCGCGCCCGATCCGAAGGCGCTCGCGCCAAGCGACGAGTCGGCGCCCTTGGCGTCGATTCGTTTCTTCTTTCCGCTGACGGGGCGTGCTGCGGTTTCGTCGCTCACGACACTGATCGAGTCTACTGGAGTGAAATGCACCGGCCCTGAGTGCGGCGAACGGCCGACCAGCGAAGACACACCAACGCCCATCTCTCCGAGTGGCTCTGAGAGCGACAGAGAGATGCGCTGGGTGCCGTCATCGAACTTGCCGTCCGCGTGCATACGAAGGGCCACGACTGCATTCCCCTCGGTCCGCCGCGCAAAGTACGCCGGTCCACCACCACCTGCATATGGCAAACTGCCGAGCAATTCGAATTCGCCCGCGACCGATTGCCGGACCTGCTCGAATAGCTCACGACGCGCGCTCTCCGTACCCGGGGCAATCCCGGAGAGATCCGCGCCGCACGAACAGTATCGCGTCCAGCCCCGCACTTCGGAACCACATTGCGAACACCAACTCAAAGGTCCTGGTAACGACTCCTCCAGCGATCGCCACAGCGTGACGTCATAGCCCGCGCCCATCCCTATTCGCTCATTGAGTGCCACCACCACGAGCGAGCCCGTAGCTTCCTCGAGCGCGAGGTACGCCGAGCTGCGCCAGCCGCTGCGCTCGTCGAGATCGCTCCCCAGTAAGACAATTACGCTCAGATTGTTCCCGACCGCCTCGCGAAGGGCCGCCATTTGCTCCGTCCGGCGAACGTCCACAATCACCCCCGAATCGCTTCTATCAGGGGACTGGACAATGATTCGCGGTGGCGGAGGAGTGGGGGTTCGATGAGGCATATGTCGCGGTCCCCAAGAGATATGGCGGATCGGTGGGGAGCGAAAGAGCGGACGGCTTAGCCTACGTTATCCCCGCAATGGAGAGACGCCCGCGCTGTGAAGCGAGTCACGCCAGATGTTGGTGGAATCACATGAACTTAACACGTAATTTCGCCTAGAGTTCCCACTGCCCGACCAGCAGTGAGGCAGCGTCAAGAAATGGTATCGATCCTGCCCGGATTGCCGATGTCATGGCAAATCCAAATGCGACCGTAGCAGCAGAGCTCTCGGCCTGGCGACGCTATCCCGTCGGAGTGGAAATCGCCCCCGACCACTCTGTCCACGCGAGGGTTTGGGCTCCAAGACGGCAAAAGGTCGTGTTCGTGCATCTCACTCCCTCCGGGTCGGTCGATTCGACGACCGACCTCGACGCTGAAGGAACCGGATATTTCTCCGGCACCGTGCCGGGCGCAACGGACGGCACCTTGTACAAGCTGCGACTCGACGAGATCGGCGAATTTCCCGACCCGGCTTCGCGCTATCAACCCTTGGGTCCACACGGTCCGTCGCGCATCGTTGACGCGCGGCGGTATTCGTGGGGTGACGCGGACTGGCGTGGGCCGTCGCTTGCCGGAGCGGTGATCTACGAGCTCCACGTCGGCACATTCACGGCCGAAGGCACGTACGCCGCGGCGACCACGCATCTCGCCGAACTCGCGGACATCGGTGTGAGCGTTCTCGAATTGATGCCGCTCGCCGAATTCCCCGGGCGCTTCGGCTGGGGTTACGACGGTGTCGCGCTCTTCGCCCCACACCACGCGTACGGCCAACCCGATGATTTGCGCGCGTTCATCGACGCCGCGCACCGGCGGGGCATCGCCGTCCTCCTCGACGTCGTCTACAACCATCTTGGCCCCGCCGGCAACTATCTGAAGGAGTTTAGCAATCGCTACTTCCACGGGAGCACCGAGTGGGGCGAGGCGTTGAACTTCGGCGGGCATGAATCGGCTTCCGTCCGCGAGTACTTCGTCGCCAACGCCGCCTACTGGATCGAGGAGTTCCACTTCGATGGGCTGCGACTCGACGCGACCCAGCAGATCTTCGACACGTCGAGACCGCACATTCTTTCCGCCATCGCGACTCGCGCCCGCGAGGCGGCGAGTGGCCGCGCGACGATCATCGTCGCCGAAAATGAACCGCAGGATCCGACGCTGCTGCGTCACTCAGCGGTCGGTGGCTGCGAGCTCGATGCGCTCTGGAACGACGACTTTCACCATACCGCGCTGGTCGCGCTCACCGGCCGAAGCGAGGCGTACTTGAGCGGCTATCGCGGCGTTGCGCAGGAGTTCGTCTCGACCGCGAAATACGGGTTTCTGTATCAAGGCGAGTGGCTGCGATGGCAACGCGGGCGGCGCGGCGGCTCCGCGTTCGACATCCCCCCAGCAAGATTCGTCAACTTCGTCGAGAATCATGACCAGGTCGCGAACTCGGCGTTCGGCCGTCGAGCGCATCAGCTCGCATCTCCGAGCGCCTATCGGGCGATCATGGCGCTGTTGTTGTTGCTGCCGCAGACGCCAATGCTCTTTCAGGGGCAGGAGTTTCTCGCGTCAGCACCCTTTCTGTACTTCGCCGATCACGCGGGTGAGCTGGCGACGCGCATTGCGCGTGGTCGCATGGAGTTCCTCGGTCAGTTCGCGCATCTCGCGACAGCTGAAATCGCCTCGCTTCTAGCCGACCCCATGAGCGAGGCGACGTTCCTACGCTGCAAGCTGGACTGGTCCGAGCGCCACGACGAGAGCCGAGCGCCAGCGTTGGCGCTCGTGCGCGACCTCATCCGTTTGCGGAGGAGCGACGTCACCTTTCGTCGCCAGGGCGTGCTCGATGGGGCGAACAGCCCCGGCATGTGTGCGCGTGCCATCGACGGCGCAACGCTCTCCGAAGACGCATTCGTGCTGCGCTATTTCGGTGAGGGATTCGCGCTCGATCGCCTCGTCGCCGTCAATCTTGGTCGACGACTGCAACCCGAGCCGCTCGCCGAGCCGCTCGTCGCACCGCCCGCCAAAATGTTGTGGCGGCAACTGTGGTCATCCGAGAGCCCGGTGTACGGGGGTTGCGGTACACCTTCGGTCGATAGCGACGATGGGGGCTGGGCGCTGCCGGCGGAATCGACGATCGTGCTCGCGCCGGTGCCGCGGGACGAGGCTCCACCGGCTCCTCACCAGGCCACCTCAGAGAGGGAAGCCCGTGCGCAGTGGAAAGCCCGACATGAGACGACTGCTCGATAGAATCACGCGCCCGCTCGTCATTCCTCGAGAAGAGGACGAAGGCGCGAAAGCCCTCGTCGCCGCCGAGTGGCTGGTGACGAACGGCCTCGGCGGCTACTCGTCAGGCACCGTCGCCGGCGTCAACACGCGTCGCCACCACGGGCTGCTCGTGGCGGCGCTGCCGAATCCGATCGGCCGCCTGGTGATGCTCAACCATCTCGGTGAGCGTATTTGCATTGCCGGCGGCGAGCCGACGGCTCTCAATGGCGAGGAGCGTACCGCCGGTCGCGTCGACCCCGAAGTCGCGAGGCGCTTCGTCGGCTTTCGACTCGAGGCGGGACTTCCCATCTGGGAGTACGAGCTGCAGGGATCGCGCGTCGAGAAGCGTCTCTACATGCCGCACAAACAGAACATGGTGTTCGTCCGGTATTGCCTAACGAAAGGCGAGGCACCCGCGAACCTCGAGCTGCACCCCGCGTTGCACTTTCGATCGTACGAAGCGCCGGTGAGTCTTCAGATCACGACGCGATACTCGCTGTCGCAATCGGCCGGTTACTACGTCTTCGACGCGGGCGACGACCAGCTTCCACCACTGAGAATGCGCATCGACGGCGCGCGCGCGTCGTTCGTGCACGAGGAGCGGATAACGAGCGAGTTTCTGTACCCCGTCGAAGAGGAGCGAGGCTACGAGTTCCGCGGCACGCTCTGGGCACCGGGCCACTTCGAGATCGAGCTCGTGCCGAACGAGCCGATCACGCTCGTGGCGTCGGCGGAGACCGAGGAGGTGATGTCCGCCCTTCCACCAACGGCAGCGTTCGGATGGGAAGAAGAGCGGCGCCGGCGGCTCCTCGATTCGGCGATCGCGACGCATCCCGCGATCAACGACGAGGTCGCGGCCGAGCTGGTTCTCTCCGCCGACCAATTCATCTTCACGCCGGCCGGCCGAATCGTCGATGCCACGCGTGCCGCGGCGACGGGCGATGAAATCCGATCCGTGATCGCCGGCTATCACTGGTTCACCGATTGGGGACGCGACACGATGATCAGCCTCGAGGGGCTGACGCTCGTCACGGGCCGGCATCGTGAGGCGGGCTTCATTCTGCGCACCTTCGAGCACTATGTGCGCGACGGTCTCATCCCGAACATGTTCCCCGACGGGAGCAACGAGGGATTGTATCACACCGCCGACGCGACGCTCTGGTTCTTTCACGCGCTGCACCGCTACGTCGATGTCACTGACGACCGGCGCACACTCGTTAGGGCACTGCCGACGTTGCAATCCATCGTCGAACACCATCTGCGCGGCACCAAGTTCGGCATTCACGTCGATCCCGCGGATGGGCTGCTCGTGCAGGGCGCGGAGGGCTACCAGCTCACGTGGATGGACGCAAAGGTCGACGACTGGGTCGTGACACCGCGGCGCGGAAAGGCCGTCGAGATCAACGCGCTGTGGTACAATGCGCTCCGGATCCTCGCGATGTGGCTCGAGGAAGAACGAGACCACGACGGCTTCGTGTCACGAATCAGCGACGCCGCGGAGCAGGCTCGCGAGTCGTTCAACAAGCGCTTCTGGAGCGACGATCTCGGTTACCTGTACGACGTCGTCGACGGAGAGAATGGCGATTCCCGGCACTGCCGGCCAAACCAGTTGTTCGCGATCTCACTCGACAACCCCGTGCTGGATCGATCGCGCTGGGAAGCGGTGATCGACGTCGTCGAGAAGCGACTGCTGACGCCCCTGGGACTTCGCTCGCTCGCGCCGGGCGATCCTGATTACAAGTCGCGCTATTTCGGCGATCTCCGCGCACGCGACGCCGCGTACCACCAGGGTACCGTGTGGGCATGGCTCATCGGGCCGTGGGTGGATGCCTGGATCAAAGTGCATCCCGACGACATCACGGGCGCGCGTCGTTTTCTCGACGGCTTCACCGACGAGCTAGGCGCCTACGGACTCGGGACCATTGGCGAGATCTTCGATGCGCAGGAACCGTACGCGCCGCGTGGGTGCATCGCTCAGGCGTGGAGCGTCGCCGAGGTGCTGCGGTGCTGGGTGAAGACCGCGAGTGAGCCGACAGTGTCTATCCCGGTCAAGCCGTCCCTCGAGGAGGAGACTGTCGGCTCCTAGGCCAGCGATTGAGATGGCGCGTGAATGACGAGAGCCCACGCAACAGCGTGGGCTCTCGCTTCGATGCGCGGTCTCTCAGCTGAGCTACTCGTTACGGCTTTTCCCTCTTGTCCTTCCTGACGTCGCGGCGGTCGTGTCGGATGTCGCGTCGGTCGTGACGAACGTCGCGGCGATCCTGTCGGACGTCCTTGTGATCGCTGTGCACATCCCGCGCGTCGTGTCTCACGTCGCGACGATCCTGACGAAGGTCGCGCTCTTCCTTGCGGACTTCCTGCTTGTCGCCGTCCTTGCGCGCCTCACGAAGCTCCTTCTTGTCCTGCGCGATGTCGCGTCTATCCTGACGAAGGTCGCGGCCATCGTGCCGGATGTCGCTCTTGTCCTGCCCGATATCGCGCCGATCCTGACGCCGGTCGCGGCGATCCTGGCGCAGATCGCGCCTATCGTGGCGTAGCTCGCGCCTGTGCGCCGAATCGGGCTGCGCCGCCGGCGTACCGGCTTGCGTCGCGGTTTGCGCGGCAGCACTCGCTCCGACGAACATAACGAGTGCCATGGTCACCACAGCTGACGAGACGCTTCGCATAAGCATCCTCCTGCACTGACGACTGTCGTCCGTCCTCGCCGTGAAAACCGCGCACGCCGGGGAGGACGGTCTCGCGGCGCGCACTTGGAGGACGCCTCACGAGGCAGAACGTTAAAGCGCGTCTCGTCCGCCTCACGTTCCCGCGGCGCAATGCGTGAAATCCCGTGTGACGAATGTCACTGGGGCAAAGTGACAGCGCGGATACGCCGCTGTTGTCAAATCGTCCAATTGTTGTGGTCACGAAGAATGGCGACGGTCGCGGCATTCGCATTGCCCTGTATGTCGGCTGTAAAGACTCGCGCCGCGAACCGAAACTCAGACGAGCAGGGCAAAGGCGCCCGCTGGAGATGGATGTTGTGACGCCCGTGCCCAAGAAGGTAGCTGCATGAAGCATATCGTCCTGACGAGCCTCGCATTCTCCCTGTTCACCGGCTCCCTTGTTTCCGCCCAGTCGATCGCGTCAACTGACGCGGACTCTCTCTCTCCAACCGTCATGCCGGTGCGACTCACCGTGCGCCCGGACAGCCGGTTGTGGCTCGAGGGTAGCTCGAACGTGCGTGATTGGCGCTGCGACGCGACGACGCTCGACGCGTCGATCGACCTCGATGACGACGGCCCGTATGCCGACGCGCCCTCGATCGCGCGGCTGAGGCGCGTGGAGGTGCGTGTGCCGACGCACGCGCTCACCTGCGGCCGCAGCCACATGGACAACATCATGTACAAGGCGCTGCACGTCGACGACGAGCCCGACTGCCGCGAGATCGTCGGTCGGTTCGACGTCGTCGCTCAATCCGGCGAGGGCGATCATGCGCTCGTTATGCAGGGCACGCTCCGCATCGCCGGGCGTGAGAACGTCGTCCGCCTTCCGGTCGACGTTCGGCAACAGCGCGATGGCTCGCTGCGCGCGCAAGGCGCGCTGTCGATTCTCATGACCGACTACGGCATCACGCCGCCCACCGCGCTCTTCGGCGTTCTGCGCACCGAGAATCGCATCGTCGTGAAGTTCGACCTCCTCGTCGATCGGCCGGCGACGGTCGCCGCCGTCGGCGGCGACGGCGCGCGCTAACCTCGGCGACGCTCGGCGTCACCAGCCATTTCGCTTGCGAAGGCTGGTGATGTGCGCGGTGTGGTGCGGCCCGTGCCAGGCGTAAAGCGCCAACATCGAATCGAGAGAGAGGGGCGCGTCCCACTCCGGGTGGTTGAGCTTGCGGCCGAAATCGCTCGGAGACATCGAGCGCAGGAGTCCCACCCAACGCTCGTGAAGCGCGGTCAACAACGAGAGTGATGTCTCGATCGGCGTATCCCGGGCGTCGGCGAGCCTGGCCCACGCGTTTTCGTCATATGGCTTGATCGTCGGCGTCTCTTCGGTGAGAGCGAGCTTGAACCGAATGAATGCGTTCATGTGGCTGTCGGGTACGTGGTGGACGACCTGACGAACCGTCCAGCCACCTGGTCGGTACGGCGTGTCGAGCTGAGAATCAGACAGCCCACGAATCGCGGCCCGGATGTCGTTCGGCGCGCGAGCGATGGTATCGATCATCTCACGGCGCTCTCCGTTCTCCAACGGACGCGACGGCTGTTGGAATCGTCCCGTGGGATAGCGCAGGGATTCATGGGTATTCATAACGTTCTCGGGTTGTGGATTGCGCGCCGTACACTCGTCGCGACAAGGTATGATTGTCGCGTCGGGTGACGCCAACGCGGCGACGATTCTTCGGCGGAGGGGGGCTCATGACGACAGTGGAAGGAGCGGCCGAGGCGAAACTCAGCGGACCGGATCTCGCGGCCGGCATCGATGCGCAGGCGCTGGCCGACGGAGAAAAGCTGCTCGGCCACGCGAATGGCGAACCTGTGCTCCTCGCGCGCGTCGACGGCGAATACTTCGCGATCGGCGCGAACTGCACACACTATGGTGGCCCGCTTGTCGAGGGCGAGCTGGTCGGCGACACCGTGCGCTGTCCGTGGCACCACGCGTGTTTCAGCCTGCGCACCGGCGAAGCCTTGCGCGCGCCGGCGCTCAATCCAGAACCCTGCTGGCACGTCGAGCGTCGCGGCGGGCAGATCATCGTCGGTGAGAAAGTCGAGCGCTCTCCACTCGCACCGACGTACCCCGGCACCTTCGCGATGTCCGGATTGAGCAAAGTCTTGATCGTCGGCGCCGGTGCGGCCGGCACCGCCGCCGCCGAAATGTTGCGACGCTGTGGCTTCGGCGGCGACGTAACCATCGTCGACGACGACGGCGGATCGCCATACGATCGGCCGAATCTCTCCAAGGACTACCTCGCCGGAAACGCGCCCGAAGAGTGGATCCCACTTCGCCCCGAGGGCTTCTACGATGAGCACCAGATAACCTTCGTCCGCGGCCACGCAACGAAGCTGGATACGGCCGCGCGCACGCTGCACGTCGAGGGGCGCGGTGCGCTCTCGTACGACGCGCTCCTCCTCGCGACCGGTGCCGACCCGGTGCGCCTAACGACCCCCGGCGCCGATTCGCCGCATGTGCACTACCTGCGCTCGCTGCGCGACAGCCGCGCGATCATCGCCGCCGCGCAACAGGCGACGCACGCCGTGGTCATCGGCGCCAGCTTCATCGGCCTCGAGGTCGCTGCCTCGCTCCGCACCCGCAACTCCAGCCTCACGGTGGACGTCGTCGCCCCGGAAGCGCTGCCCCTGGAGCGTGTCTTGGGGCGCGAGCTCGGTCAGTTCATCGAGTCGTTGCACGAGGAGCACGGCGTCGTGTTCCACCTCCAACAAACCGCGACGAAGATCGAGCGCGATGCGGTAACGCTCGCCAACGGTGAGCGACTACCCGCTGATCTCGTCGTCATCGGCGTCGGCGTGCGGCCGCGCCTGCAACTGGCGCAGGAGGCCGGCCTCCGCATCGACAAGGGCGTTGTCGTCGATGAGTACTTGATGACGAGCGCGCAGGGCGTGTACGCCGCCGGCGACATCGCGCGCTGGCCCGACCCGCGCAGCGCCGCGCCCATTCGCGTCGAGCACTGGGTCCTCGCCGAGCGCCAGGGTCAAGCGGCGGCGCGCAACGTCCTCGGCGCGCGCGAGCGATTCGATCAGGTGCCGTTCTTCTGGAGTGCTCACTACGACGTGACGATCAATTACGTCGGTCACGCCGAGCGCTGGGACCGCGTCGACGTCGACGGCTCGCCAAAGGATCGCGACGTCACCGTACGCTTCATCGATGGCGAGAAGACGACTGCCGTCGCGACGATCTTCCGCGACAAGGTAAGTCTCGACGCGGAAGTGGCGATGGAGAGGGAAGCCTAACGGGCTTCAGCGCGCGCCGAGCTTTTTGAGGAGCGCGATCTGGCCGCCATGGTAGGTGCCGTGCTCGACGACGCCGTGGAGCATCTCGCGCACGGTGTAGTCGTGCCCGACGACCTTGGCGTCGAGTGCGTCGTCGCTCAGCACCCTCACGTCGGCGGCGAGCGCGCGATGCCGCTCCTCGACCCGCCCGATCGCGGCGCGCCAAGCGTCCGCGCTCGCGGCCGGCGTCCCGGGCCAATCTTCGTCGATGCCGACGTCCTTTCTCGCGTCTCCGCCAAGGCGTTGGTGCGGTACGTCGACCCAGGTGATGATGTGCAGCACCAACTCCCAAATCGTGTGCGCGGATGGAATTGGCCGCTCCACCGCCTGCTCGGGAGAAACGTCGCGCAGGACCTCGGAAAGAGACGGCCCATGCCACATCGGGCCGGTATAAGTGCGGATGATGCGATTCGCGAGCAGTCTTGCCGAGGTCATGAGTGAAACCTCGTTCGAGAATTCAGAAGAGGGAATCCGACAGGCAGGCGTTACTTCGGAGGTGCGTAATAACGTAGCCCGCCCGATGTCGCTCGGAATCCCGCTGCGGCAAAGGCGGCCGCATACGGGCTCGCCGCCGCCGGCACTCCGTCGATCGTCTCGATCGTCGGATCGCGCCGGCTCTCGCTCGAGTCGACCAGACGTCGGGCAAGCGCACGCGCCGCGTCGGTGATCTCACCGACCTTCGCGCCCTCTCTGATCGTTAGGCGTCGCCCGCGCCCCTCGGCTACCAGAAGGACCTCGCCGGCTCTCGTCGCGATGAGTGCGCCGCGGTTTCGTCGCCGCGCCACGCTAGCGCTGCGACTCTCGATGGCGCCGACCGCCGCCAGCGTGTACGGGTTTGCCGGATCACTCGCCGCCATCACCACGATCGGCGCGGCCACGTTCGTGCCGTCTTCCCCGGGTGACGCGGGTCCGCTCGCGCGGAGCAGCTCCACGGCCGAAGGCACCGCGAACTGCGCACCGGCCAAGCCACGAACGAAGTATCCACGGCGAACGTCGCCGCGGAACTCCAGTCGCTTCAGCTCGCGATAGATCGCGCGCCACGACACTGCTGGCCGCTCCCGCTTCCACCAATCTCGCGTGACGACGCCATAACGATCGAGCCATTGTCGAGCGATGGCTTCCGCGAGCGCGCCCTCGTCGTCCGATGTCCCCATGATGCCGCTAGCGCGCACCAGCGCCCAGCGGCCCGGCCAGGTCGCGGCGCCTGGATCGGGTCTTCCCCCGGAGGGCGGACGCCACTTCGGAAGCCGGCGCACGTTCGGCCGCCGCTGCACGACGGGTCGATTGGGCGAGGGCGAGAAATCACTCGGAAGCCAACGCGTCGGGTCCGGCTGGTTGCGAACGCGTGCCGAAACGATCGGCCGCCACCGCACGACGTGCCGCAGCGATTCCATGGTGTCGTTGGTGACGAGTCCCGCGGCGACGAGTTCCTTCAGCGCGTCACGCATCGCGCGGCCGCCGAGGCCCGTCGCGCGCGTCAGGTCGTCGAAGAACGACGCACCTTCCGTGCGCAGCGCCCGATAGACGCGCTCGGCGGCCTCGCCTAACGCCGGAGCCGCGTCCGAGTCCGCGAGCCACGCGCGGCCGCCCCCGCGCCTAACGAAGCGCAGTTGCACCAGCGTCGCGGCGTTCTCCTCCTTCGGCGCCGCGCCGGAGCCGCCGATCCAGACCGCTTCGCCGGTTGCGCAGAGTCGCGTGATCGCCTCCGCGTCGTAGTGATGCACGCGCTGCTCGAGGTACTCGCGCTCCCACGCCTCAGCTGGGCGCGCGAGACCGTAGAGCTGGCGGACGGCGGCCGCCGTGCCATCGGCGCCCTCGAGCCGCGTGGACGGATCGAGGTGCTGCCAACGCTGGAGAAAGTGCGCGAACGCTTCGATTCCCACCGCTTCGATTTGACGCCGCGCGGCCGCGAGCTCACGACGCCGCGCTTGCTCGAGGAGGCGCCGGGAAACCCACTGTGGCCCGGCGGGCGCATGCCCGGTCGTTCGCGCGAAGTTCCCTCGCACGAGCTTGCCGGCCGCCGTCCAGTCATCGAGCTGGTGCTCGACGCTCTCCGCGGCGAGGTCGTACCGCCGCCTAACGTCGTCGACCGACAGCGGGCTGTTGAGCGCGACGAACCGCGCCAGCAGTTCCCGGCGCGCCGCTCCGCGCGTGAGCGTCCCCCGACGCAAGGACTCCGGTATCACCGCCGATGCCGCGCTCACGCGCAGCTCGGCGCCTGCGCTCACTGTCGCCATCGCCGTTTCGCCGAACGCGGCGACGTATCGCGGGTAGGCGTCGGTGAGAATCAGTCGTTGCTCCGCGCCGCCGCTTCCCAACGGGACAGCAATGCCCACTGCTCTTCCACTCGAGAGCAGCTCGCGCACGGGATCGCCGGCCACGCCCTCGGTCGCGATGCGCTCGACGACCTCGGCCATCGTCAGATCGCCGGCGCGATCGAGCAGGATCGCGAGCTCGTCCGCGGAGCGCGCCCGCCGGGCCGGCGCCGTTCCGCGACGCACTGCGAGGAGCTCCTCGAGTGAATCGAGGGTGCCTTCGTCGGCGCCGCGGCCACTCCCGCCGAGGAGCTCGTCGAGAAGGCCGCGATCCAGCGACAGCATCGCCGCGCGCTGCTCGGCCCGCGGCGTGTCGTCGGCGTACATCCAATCCATCACGAAGCCGAATTGCAGCGAGGTCGCGAATGGCGAGGGCGTCACCGTCGCGACGTCGCGCATCTCGATGGCGCCCGTTTCGAGCGCGCGCAACAGCTCGGTCAGCGCCGGCATGTCGAACGCATCCTGCAGCACATCGCGATACGTCTCCACGAGAATCGGAAACGACGGATACTCGCGCACAGCCTGGAGAAGATCCTGCGCCTTGAGGCGCTGCAGCCAGAGCGGCATCCGCCGTCGCGGATTTCCGCGTGGGAGGAGCAGGGCACGCGCCGCATTCATGCGAAAGCGCGCGCCGAACAGCGACGACTCGCCGATCTCCTCGAGCACGTAGCGCTCCGCCTCGGTCGGCGAAAGACGGCGCAGCGCATCCAGCGGCACGGGTCCCGTCAGCTCCGGGAGCCGGAGCATGATGCCGTCATCCGTCGTCAGCACCTGCACCTCGCCGCTCGCCGTCGCGCGACCGGCGTTGCCGCGAAGCGCGTCGCGCACCCGCGCGGCGAGCGCCATTCCCCACGGCGCGTTCACGCGCCCCCCGAATGGGGCGTGCAGCACGATCCGCACGGCGCCGGTCTCGTCGCGAAAGTGCTCGGCGATGAGCATCTTCTCATCGGGCACGACGCCGGTCGCCGTCCGCTGCTGGTGCACGTAGTCCACGAGCGATTGCGCAGTCGGTGTGTCGCACTCGTACTCGCCGACGAGTTGCGCGACGTCTTCCTCGGTCCGCGCGCCGTCGAGCTGCCGCCGGAGGACGCCGACCCGGGCCGCGAGATGCGACGAGCGCGCCGCGTACTCGCCGTGCCAGAAGGGCATTCGCGCCGGTGCGCCGGGCGCCGGCGTGACGATGACGCGGTCGTGCTCGATCGCGTTCACCCGCCAAGTCGAGGAACCCAACTGAAAGACGTCGCCGACGCGCGTCTCGTAGACGAACTCCTCGTCCAGTTCGCCGAGGCGCGTGCGGTCGGGAAGATTCACCGCGTAGAGGCCGCGATCGGGGATCGTGCCGCCATTCATCACCGACACGAGGCGCGAGCTGCGGAGAGGCGTTAGGCGATCGGTGGTCCGGTCCCATACGAGCCGCGCCTCGAGCTCGGCCGCGACATCCGACGGATACTTGCCGGACAACATCGCCAGCACCTCGTCGAACGCCGGCCGCGTCAATGCGTGGTACGGATACGCGCGCCTCACGAGCTCGAAGAGGTCCGCGCTCGTCCAATCGTCGTCGATCGCGACCGCCGCGACGAGCACCTGCGCCAACACGTCGAGCGCGTTTTGCACCACCCGCGTCGGCTCGACGTCTCCGTTCCGCATCCCGCGCGCGATCGCGAGCGTCTCGGCGGCGTCGTCGCGAAAGGTCGGCACGAACACGCCGCGGCTCACCGCCGCGAGCGTGTGTCCCGCTCGCCCGACTCTCTGCAGCGCCGTCGCGACGCGCTTCGGGCTCTGCAGTTGCAGCACGAGATCCACCGAGCCGATGTCGATCCCCAGCTCCAGCGAGCTCGTACTCACCAGCGCGCGCAGCCTCCCGGCTTTGAGCGCGCCCTCGAGAAGCAAACGTCGCTCTCGCGAGAGCGAACCGTGATACGGCAGCGCGATCTGCTCACCGGCGAGCGCGTTGATTCGCGCCGCCATCCGCTCGGCCTGTCCACGATTGTTCACGAACACGATCGTCGTCCGCGCGCCGCGGATGTGCCGCAGCACGAGCGGCACGACCATCGGCCAGATGGTGCCGCCTGGTACATGTCCGAGATCTTCCACCGGCGACTCGACCGAGATTTCAGTTCTCTTCACCAGGCCACAGTCGACGATCGTCACCGGGCGGAACGCTCCGTTGCGGCAGCCGCCGAGGAAGCGCGCGATCTCCTCCAGTGGCCGCTGCGTCGCCGAAAGGCCGATCCGTTGAGGACTCGACCCGCACAGCTGTTCCAGTCGCTCCAGAGTCAGAGCGAGATGCACCCCTCGCTTCGTTCCGGCGATCGCGTGAATCTCGTCGACGATGATTGCCCTGACACCGGAGAACATTCCTCGGCCGCGCACCGTCGTCAGCATGATGTGCAGTGACTCTGGCGTCGTGATCAGCACGTGCGGCGATTTGCGAATCATCCGCGCTCGCGCCGACTGCGGCGTATCGCCGGTGCGCACGGCGACCCGAATCTCGGGGAAAGGTTCGCCAGCCCTGGCAAAGCGCTCTTTCAGCTCCGCCAAGGGCCGCTCGAGGTTGCGCTGAATGTCGTTGTTGAGCGCCTTGAGCGGCGAGACATAGAGGATGTGCACCGCGTTGGCGAGCGGCGCGGTGCTCCCATCGACGATGAGGTTATTCAGCTCCCAAAGGAACGCGGTGAGTGTTTTCCCCGTCCCAGTCGGCGCGAGAATGAGCGTATGGTCGCCGCTCGCGATCGCCGGCCAGCCCTGTTCCTGCGGCGCGCTCGGCGCGCCGAGCGATTCGTGGAACCACTCCCTAACGAGCGGATGAAAGGGCTGTAGAACGGGCGACACCCGCGGACGCTTCGGCATGATCCGAAAGCTGTCCGGCGGGTGTCGGTCGCGCTAGGAAAAATGGAACCACCGATGCCCGGCACGTGACACGTGGAGCCGCGCCGCTACATCGTCAGCGCCTCGGCGAGCGTCATGTGCAGAGACGCACCGGCTGGCAGGCAGGACTCGTACTTCTCCGTCGCCTTTGCCGCCACCGCTCCGGCTGCCGCCCCCGTCGCCGCGCCGATGACGGTGCCCCTGGTGTTGTGGCCGATGATCTGTCCGAGGATCGCGCCCGCGATGGCACCGCCGATCACTTTCTTCTTGTCGGCGTTCGGGTCGGAATTCTGGACCTTCACGCGCTCGAGCGGTGTGCTGGGCGTGACGGTGCCGGCGATACTGTAAGACGAATCGTTCACGATCACCGAGCGAACACGGAACAGAATCTGAGCCTGGTCGCCAGGCGTGACCGATGCGACCTCGAGCACGACTTTCGAGCCCGCGGGAATCAGCGCTCCGTTCGATCCGCTCACCGCTTGATCGACGGTCGCGACAATCTTGTCACCAGGCCGGTTGCTATCGGTGCAGACCCTGCCGCCAGACGTCATGACGATTCCGGTGCCCGATCCGATCTCACGAGTGGGAGCCGCGGCGGGGGTCGGTGCCGGAATGGATGACGGGATTGGCGCCGACGGCTGAGGATGCGGAGTCGCGTCCATCGGTGGCGCTGCCGGCGACATCGATCGTGCGGACTCACGCCGCGCCGTGCGCCTTGGCGTCCTGGTGGGCGCGGACGCTTTGACCGGCGCAGGCTGCGGGCTCAGCGCCGTGTCCTGAAACTGTGATGGCTGCGCCGCCATCTGACCAGCCAACTGAAGGTCGCGAGCAAGATCCGAGTCAGCGGACGCACTCTGCTTGCGATCGCCGCAGGCTGACAGACCGACGACGCAAAGTATGGCCGCCGCGCTCCAGCGCGATCGAGTCCTGGACATGAGCAAGGCAGTATCTCCGCGAGCGCGTAAACGAACGAGCAAACGCTGAGTCATTCTACACGCTCGCGTCGCCGGAGTTCGAAACGCCGATCGCTCAGCTTTCTTTACGGCTGGAATTTGTAACCCACCTTCCAGACCGTGAGGATATGCCTCGGCTCCGCCGCGTCGGGCTCGAGCTTCCGTCGTAGCTCGGCGACGTGCGTGTCCACGGTGCGACTCACGACCGATGCGCTGTACCCCCAAACAGCTCGGAGCAGCTCGTTCCGGCTCGTGACACGCCCCTGCCGTCGCAGCAGTGCGATCAGCAGGTCGAATTCCTTCGGCGTCAGCTCGACTCGCTCCCCCTGTCGGCGCACCGTGCGCGCGCCGATGTCGACCTCGACGTCGCCAAAGCGCTCGATTACCGGCGCCGCGGTTACCGTGGGCGATCCGCGCCAGTGGCGCGTGCGCCGAATCAGCGCCTCGATCCGCGCCAGGAGCTCGAGGACGCCGAACGGTTTCGTGACGTAGTCGTCCGCGCCGAGACGGAAGCCGAGCACTTTGTCCGCCTCTTCGCCTCGTGCCGTGAGAATGAGCACCGGTACGGCGCGACCTTCGTCGCGAAGCGTTCGCAGGACGCGGTAACCATCCATCCCCGGCAACATGAGATCGAGCACGATGAGATCGGGATCGAGCTCGCGCGTCTGCTCCACGCCGGACACACCATCCTCCGCGACGGAAACCAAATAGCCGGCGATCTCGAGGCTATTGCGGAGGCCGTAGGCGAGGTCCGGGTTGTCCTCGATGACCAACACGGTGGAGTTCTCCTGCGGAGTCGGACGGCCCTGGGCCATCTGGGGGGCAAAGGAGTGATCGTCGCGCGAAACCCCACGTTCGCGCCGGAGCTCCCCACCTCGTACGAAAATGCTCATCGTCTGGTGACGAGTTGATCTTCGACGGCGCCGTACGCGCCGGATTCGCCTGCCGCGGAATGGCTCTGCGGCGTGCGCGCGAAGGGTCGGGCCACGCACGGAATCTCGATCGTGAATCGGGAGCCGCCGGTGGCGCCCTCCTCGACCAGCACACGACCGCCGTGGGCCATCGTTAGGTTCCGGACGAGCGCGAGGCCGATTCCCGACCCCGCCACCGCCGAGTTGGCGTCCCGTTCCAGACGATGGAACGGCTCCCAAATCCGCTCCCGCTCGGAGGTGGGAATCCCCGGCCCTTCGTCCTCGACCCAGACCCGCGCCAGGCGGTCTTCGGCGCCGCGCTCGAGTCCCACGGAAATCGTCTGACCCGCGGGTCCGTACTTGACGGCGTTATCGAGCAGATTGATGAGCACCTGGCGCATCGCGCCGCGATCGACGTCGGCGACGACGTCGTCGTCGAGGTGTACGCTGACCTGCACGCGACGAGCGCTGGCAAGCGGAGCGAACGCTTCGAGCACTTCGCGCACGAGCGGCGCGAGCTCCGTCCGCTCGGTCATGAGCGTATTCTCACCACGCTCGACGCGATCGAAGCACAGCACTTTGTCGACGAGGTGACCGAGGCGCCTCGCCTCCTGATCGATGATGTCGAGCGAGCGCGTGTGCTCCTGCGTCGAGCGAATCCAGCCCATGCGAAGGAGCTCGGCGAACATGCGAATCTGCGCCAGCGGCGTGCGCAACTCGTGGGACACGCTGGACACGAAGTCGGCGCGCAGCCGAGCCAACGCCGCCTCACGGCGGAGTTGCCGGAACGCGATCGCCACGAGCGCCGCCGTGATGACGAGCAATGCCAGGAGCACGGGGAATCGGTACGAGTCGCCGAGGATGAGCCGACCGGCAACTCCTGGCTTGAGTGAAGCCTCGACGGTGAATCCGGCGACGTATTTCTGCTGCTCGTATTCCGCGCTGTATTCGTCGCCGAATTGCCACGGCGATCGGTAGAGCGCGTTCCCCTTCTCGTCGCGAACCGTGATCGCGACGAGATGTCCGACGCCCGCCTGCTTCGTCAACGACGGCGGCAGCAGCTCCCACTCCGCGAGCTTCGCCGCGAATTGCGCGACGAATTGCTTGGATTCACTCACGACGCCGAACGCCGCCACCGGTCGACCGAGCGTATCGCGCACGACCGTGTATGCAACCGTTAGGCGCCGGCCGTCGACCTCGCCGACGACCGTGGCGACGCGCCAGTTCGGCTTGAAGACGTCGATCGCGTGTCGCGTGATCGTGTCACGGATCCACGACCGCTCCAGGCGCTCCGGCGCGCGCGAGACCGGCGACTCGCTGAGCACCGTCGTGAGCGCGCTGTCATTGAGGTCGAGCCGGAAGTAGTACGACGCCGGGATCGCCGCCGAACAGTCCTTGCAGTGCTCGATGTGCTGATTCTGCGCGACGAGAATCTGCGGCGACGGCAGCGCCGCGCCGGGATGTGGCGGATCGAGCTGCTCGGCGGGCCGCAGCAGCTCCGTCATCGCGAGCCACATCTCCTCCTTCATGTTCGACGCGAATTCCCACGCCGCAAAGCCGGCATACTCGCGCAGCGCTCTGGACGCCGTCGCGCGCTGGTCCTGCTCGGCGCGGAACGCCTGGAACACGAGCGCCGACACGACCGCCAATGCCGCGAGCAGGATCGCGAGGGTTGGTACGCCGCGGCGGGCGCGGCCGGACGATCGAGGGCGAACGTTAGGCATACGTCTCACGCGAAAGACACGAACCAACGGACCGGTGCCGCCCTGGAAATATGTCGCGCCGCCGCGCGTCCGGCCTGTCAGCAAATTGTCAGGTCCATCCCCGGCTCGGCCGGCCTGCCCCGCCCGGCACCGGACGCTCCCTATACGCTCAATTCCAACTGTGGAATTTCACCTTCCAGGTTCTCTCGAACCTGCATCGCGATGTCTTCGATCGACGTCGGTTCGGCGACGATGTCGTACTCGCGCACGTCGATCGCAAGGACGGGGCAGCGATGAAAGCCCGCGATCCAATCCGCGTAGCGCGTGTGCAGCGTCGTCCAGTACTCGGCGCTGGTATCGCGCTCCTTCGGGCGGCCGCGATCGGCAATGCGATCGAGTATCGTCGTGAGTGGCGCGTGGAGATACACGAGCAGGCGCGGCGGGCGCGCGGCGGGCGCGTGCAGCAGTTCGCCGTACAGCCGCGCGTAGAGCTCCCACTCCGCCTGCGTCATCAGGCGTTGCTCGTACAATCCGCGCGCGAACACCTCGGCGTCCTCGTACCACGTTCGATCGAGCACCCAGCCGCCGCCGACACTTCGGATGCGACGCATTGCCGCGAAGCGCGACGCAAGGAAGTGCAGCTGAAGGTGGAGGCCGTATGTGCGCATCCCTTCCGGCTCACCGTAGAAATGCTCGAGCCACGGATTGTCGCTGTCGACGCTTTCCAGCGCCAACTGCAGCCCGAAGCGAGCGGCGAGGGCGCGCGAAAGGGTGGTTTTTCCGGTTCCGACCATGCCGGCTACACCGAGGAGCATGCTAGGCGGGGCGGAAGCGCGGACGAGCGCGAGACGCGACGAAGTAGGCAAGGAACACGGAGGGCGGCGAACCGGGGGAGCGAATACTGCCCCTTCTTGCTCGTTGAAGCAACCTCGCGCCGTCGATCTTCGCGGCGAACGAGTCGCGTCCAGCGGCTAACCGATCGTCAACTCGTCCGTTTGCGGGTTGTAGGAGCTCGGTATCACGGCGAGCGCCTGTGTCGCCGGTCCGTTGATCACGGCGCCGGTGTTGTCATAACGCGAACCGTGACACGGACATTCGATGATGTTCGTCGTCGTCACCGCCGCATCGCAACCCTGGTGCGTACAGATCAACGAGAGCGCGCGAAAGGAGGGCGCGGCGGGATCGGTCCGCACGACGGCGCGCTCCAGTTGAACCTGGACGAGCACTCCCGCGGTCGCGAGACCCGGGAAGTCGGCGACCGTGATCGTCACGGTGCCCGAGGGAACGCCGCCGGCACCGTGCGTCGGCAGTGGCGGACCGAAGACGCCATCTCCGCAACCGGTGGCAAGCGCCGCGGCGGCCGCGGCCACCGCGGACTTCGCGAGGAACGTTCGCCTGTTTAGACAATCCTCACACGACATGATGCACCTGACTCAGGCCTGGATGAGCGCGGCTTTCCAATTGGCGGGGTCCTTGTCCTGCTGATAGAGCTTGTCGAGATCGACGACGACGTTGTCTCCATCGCGGCGGACGGCGAAACGATCCATGCCGCGCGTCGCACGCCCCTCGATGAACGAGCCATCCGGGCGATACTTCGAGTGGTGCTTCGGACACAGGAACTGCGCCTCGCTCGCCTCCCACTTGAGCGCGGTGTTCTGATGCGGGCAGGCGAGCGAGAACACGTATACCGTGTTTTGCCAGCGCACGAGGATGATGGACTCCTCCTTGTCGATCGTCGCGCCGTCGGCGCCGGGTATCGGGTACGTGCGTTCATCGGCGCGCGCCGAGAGCGCCGACGCGACGCGGATTGGCAGTGCGCGTGCTTCCGGCGCGACGATGCCTAACGCGGCGAAGATGCCCGCCGCCGCCACCGCCGCGTCGCGCAAAAAGGCGCGCCGCTCGATGACCTCACTCAGCGGACACTCCGCGCACGACCCGGCCGTCGATCCGTTCCCCGGCTCCTCCACCTGCACATCACGACTTCTCATCGATGCTCCTACACGGTGCGTACCCGAATGATCGGCCATCACGTTAGGCAACGTTTGCCAGCGCGACGCCCGCGAGCGTGATTGCGTACCACAGCGCGACACTGACGAGCGCGGCACGTCGCAGCCGCCCCCACGCCGGTGACGCCTCCGCCGCGTCGTCGCGCAGCGAGCGCTCGGCTCTCGTCATCGCGTAGCCATTGCCGAGCAAGACGGCGATCATCGTCAGCTTCACCCAGAAGATCCACGACGCCGCGAACGTCTCGATGTCGGACGCAAACAGCAGCAAGCCGGTGATCAGGGAGAGCGACAGGCCGCCGACCACCAGTCGATGCACCCCGGAAAGATCCTCGAGGTGCCGACCGCGCTCGGCGGCGGCGAGACGCAGTGCACGCAGCGTCGCACGATCAGTGGTCACGGCCAGTCCGCCAGCCATCAACAGCGACGCGATGTGACCGAAGGTCACAGCGGTGGCCAACAACTTCGAATCGGCGTAAAGATGCGCCCACGGTTCGAAAAAACGAGCGAGCGCGGCGCTCGCCGTCGGGGCGGCAATTGGTTCTGCAATCATTGCTACTTGTTGTACAGCTTCATGGCCAACGCGCTCACGACCGTTACCGCCATCGATGAGAGCGCAACGGTTCGATGCTCGCGCCGCTTGTTGAAATCAGTTTCGGCGTCCTTCGAGAGCTTTACGCCGGCATAGGTGAAGCCGGCTTCCGCCGCGAGCATCGTGAGTGCGTGAAAGGTGCGGAGACCTCGCCCCTGTGGTGCCGCACGCGAGTCCCACAGATTCCACAGTCCTGTCACCGTATTAACCGTGAAAATCCCGGCCAAAGCGGTCGCTCCCGCGCGGTGCGTCGTCTTCGCCCAATCGGGCGCCTCGTTTCCGTGCTTGTAGATGCGCTCACCGGCGAACCACTGCGCGCCGAAGATCGGAATTACCGTGTAGCTCAGCGACCGGTGAATCACCAAACGCCGGTTGTACCAATCGCTGATCTCGATCGCGCGCGGTCGAACGTGCGGTGTGTCCGCGACCACCGGAGGCAGAAGCAGCTTCAACGACGTGTCACGCGCGAGAGTCGTGTCGCGACCGATCGCGACGCTCAGAACAAAGGGCAGTGCATTTATGAGCAGCATGAACGATCCTGTGGCTGTCCCCAACAGCTACGCCATACACGAGCCGCGACGGCCTGATGTGTGGACAACACGCGTGGTTGGTGCACCAACCCCAGACGAGTATCAGGCGTTCCCGGCACAGTTGATCCCCAAACGCGCCTGCGGCGCAACCGAGGGAGGGAGGTTGCATCCTCCTCCATTCAGTTGCGCCGCGGATCGAGCCGCGCTGTCGCGTCAGTCGCGCCGTTGCTTTTGATTCAGCTGCGCCGTCGCAGAAACGCCCTCACGTCAGGTGCGCCGTGAGCCTCAGTCGAATCTCGCCACAAGATGCGTTCGCAACTTGGCGAGCGCTTCTCCGCGAATTTGCGATATGCGCGAAGCGGACAAACCGAGCACGCGAGCAATCTCCTGGAGCGTGAGCTCTTCGTAGAAGTAGAGAGCGAGCACGGTCCGCTCCTGCGTGCGCAGTCCTCGAATGGCGATGCCGAGCAGCGCGATTCGCTCCTCCTGTCCTAATCGCTCGTCCGCACTCGGCGCGCTCTCATCGGCGATAGCACTGGCCGCGGTCGCTTGCCCCTCGTCGCGCAAGGCGCGCGGCGCAACGTCGAGCGGTACGCTCACCGATCCATCGACGTCGAGCTCCCACTGGCGCAGTACGTCGAGGCTGACGTTCAACTGTCTCGCAACTTCCAAGGCCTTCGGCTCGCGACCAAGTCGGTGAACGAGCGCCTCGCGCGCCGCCGAAATCGCGCGCGCCTTGCGCCGCGCGCCCCTCGACATGTGATCGTGTCGTCGCAACTCGTCCAGCATCGAGCCGCGAATGCGTGGAACCGCGTATGTGCTGAACGTCAGGCCACGCGTCGGCTCGTAGCTGGCTGCTGCCTGCATCAGTCCAACCGCGCCAGCGCTGACCAACTCGTCGAGATCAACTTTGTCATGGAGTCGCCGAGCCAGCTGACGGGCCACATGGTGGACCAACCCGACGTGCTGTTTGGTCAGGGAGGTGACACTCTCTGCGCCCGTCGAGGTAGGGGTGGTGGCGACCTGGGAGGCGGGAGACATCGGGGAATTTCCTTGTGAGCGGAGAACGCAGTGCCCTTCGAACGTCCACCGCATAAGGGCAAACCGTGCTCCACCGCTACGGAGCCTTCACTCGCCAACCATTGAGAGTCTAATAATCGCTCTCAAGCTACTGCAGCACTGTCACTTGAACGACGAGATGTCGATCGATTGTGGGCGGCGCTGTCGGCGGCGGTCCGGCGGAAAGACTAGGCAAAATCTGCCACTAGGCAGATTTTGCCGAGCAAAATACTTCCTTCGGATGAACTGGACGACGGAGAGGGATCAGCTCTTCGGTTGCGCGTTCAGCTTGTTGCGGAGCGTCCTCACGCTCAAACCGAGCAGCTCGGCGGCGCGAGTACGATTCCCTTCCGTAACCTGAAGCGCCCGAGTAATCAGCTGCGACTCCGCCTCGGCGAGGTCGAACGAACTGAGCACGACTCGGCCGGCGTCGAGCACGGTGCTGCCATTTTGCGGAAATTCCGCCAACCCTCCGCGAAGGACAGGATCTCGACTGCCGCCGGCCGGCTGCGCGAGACCGAAGCGCTGACCCTCGAAGTGCACCGGGAGCAGCATCGGACCACTCGCGAGGATCACGGCGCGCTCGATGGCGTGTTGAAGCTCGCGCACGTTTCCAGGCCAGTCGTGGCGCTGAAGCAGAGCAAGCGCATCGGGTGAGATCCCCGCGAACTCTTTCTTTGTCTCGTTCGCTGAATGAGCGGCAAAGCGGTACGCGAGCAGCGGGATGTCGTCGCCGCGCTCGCGAAGAGCGGGAATCTCGATCGGGATCACGCTGAGCCGGAAGTAGAGATCTCTGCGAAAGCGACCCGCTTCGGCCTCCACGGCAAGGTCGCGGTTGGTGGTCGCGATGATTCGCACGTCGACCTTGATCGGCGACGTTCCGCCGAGACGCTCGAATTCCTGCTCCTGAAGAACGCGCAGCAGCTTCGCCTGCAAGTCGAGCCTCATCTCAGAGATCTCGTCCAGCAGGAGAGTACCACCGTTGGCTCGCTCGAACGCACCCGCCACACGCCTGATCGCCCCGGTGAACGCTCCCCGCTCGTGGCCGAACAAGGCACTCTCTACCAATCCTTCGGGGAGCGCGGCGCAATTGAGCTTGATGAATGGACCGTCGGCGCGCTCACTCTGATCGTGAATCGCGCGCGCCACGAGCTCCTTGCCTGTCCCCGACTCGCCTTGCAACAACACGGTGGCCCGTGTCGGCGCGGCGGTCGCAATCGTCTGCAGAAGCCGCCGCATGATCGGGCTTTCACCGATTATCTGGCGCTCGTTGCGAAGCGCCATGACCTCCTGGCGCAAAACGCCGATCTCCTTTCGAAGCCGAGCAACCTGCAATGCCTTCGTTACCGCGTGCTCGAGTTGCTCAGGTCGCACTGGCTTCGTGATGTAATCGGCGGCGCCTGCCTTGATTGCCTGAACGGCGTGTTCTATCGACGCGTAGCCGGTGACCATGATCAAGGGCACGTCATGGCCTTCTTCGCGCAGGTGAGAGAGGAGCTCCAATCCCGTCATCCCCGGCATCTTGAAGTCGGAGATGATCAGCTCGATATCGCCCTGCGTCAGCGCCTGGAGCGCCTGCGGCACATTGCGTGCGCCGATCGCGCGGTGCCCAGCTCGAAGCAGCGTGTCCTCGAGCAGCAGACCGATAGTCGGGTCATCATCGACGTACAGGATCGTCGCCATCGTCGTCCTGGTGCGACTGGTCTAGGCACTGATGCCGGGCGTGTCCCGGTCGATACTGGGATACCTGAGAGCAACGTCGCTATTCACCACCGCTCTGGTGAACAGGACGAGGGAGCTGCGCGTCGCTCTAACGAATCGACGGCGGCTCCCGATACTGTAGCTATGAGGTTGCGATGACGATAGGCTTCTCGCCTTTTCTCACGGCGGACGTAGACGAGACACTCGGCCATGCGCCGCGTTCCTCTGCTGTCGGCGGACCTGAGAGTGGCGACGTTCTTTCAGTTCGGCTGGAACTGATTCGGCGGCGAGTACTGGAGGGCTATTACTCGTCGAACGACATGGCGACTGAGGTCGCGCGACGACTGATCCGCAGGGAGTCGTTCCAGGACTGCTGAGTCGCGCGACGATGCGAGGCGTGTCGGCGGCGCTACTTTGACGCCATGCCGCAATCCGTGAGCCCAGCGGAGCTCGCTTCGCGACGCATCATCATCAGCGGAGCCTCAGGATTTCTCGGCTCCGCACTGATCGACCGACTTCGTGGGGAGCGCATAACGATTCAGCGACTCCGTCGCGGCTCTCGCGTTGCGGCTCCCGACATCGCCTGGCGTCCGGCGGACGGCGAGGTGGATGCCGAGTCACTGGATGGCGCTCACGCCATCGTGAATCTCGCCGGCGCGCCGATCGCGCGGCGGTGGACGGCAAGCCGAAAACGGGAGATTCTGGAGAGTCGTGTCGACAGCACCGCTCTCCTGGCGCGAACCGTAGAGCAGCTCGCGCATCCGCCGAGCGTGTTCATCAGCGGATCGGCGATTGGCATCTACGGCGACCGCGGAGACGAGGCGCTGGACGAGGAGAGCGCGCACGGGACCGGCTTTCTCGCTCAAACCGCGGCGGCGTGGGAGAATGCGACCGCGCCAGCGCGCGACGCCGGTATCCGCGTCGTCCTCGTTCGGACGGGAATCGTTCTGAGTCCGCGCGGGGGCGTGCTGGCGAAGCTGCTCCTTCCATTCAGGCTCGGTCTCGGCGGACGAGTCGGGTCGGGCGCGCAGTGGATGAGCTGGATCGCGCTCGAGGACTGGGTGAGCGCGGTGACTTTCGCGCTGGATGCCGACGTCCGCGGGCCGCTGAATCTCGTCGCGCCGAATCCAGTGCCTAACGCTGAATTCGCCGCGACCCTTGGCCGGGTGCTGGGGCGGCCGGCGATCCTTCCGATCCCCGCGCGCGCGATCGGCGTCCTGTTCGGCGAGATGGGGCGCGCGACACTGCTCGCGAGCCAGCGCGTCCATCCGAGACGCCTGGCCGAGTCGGGATTCGGGTTTTCGTTTCCTACGCTGGAGCAGGCGCTGCGCAACGCGCTCGGGGATGCGGGGTCATGATGATTGCCGATGCGATCGAGCCCGCATCCCCGGAGTAGCCACGGCGACTATTCGATCAACGCGCTCAACCGGTCCGAGTACACGCGGCTCGCCGTGAGGCGCGTTCCGTCGCGCATGATTACGATGTACTCACCATGGAACCACGGCTCGAGCTCCTTCACGCGATCGATGTTCACGATCGCCGACCGATGGATGCGCACGAAGGTGTTCGGGGCGAGACGCGTCTCCATGTTCTTCATGCTCTCGCGCAGGAGGTGCGACTCGCTGCGCGCGTGCAGGCGCACGTAGTTCCCCGCCGCTTCGACCCAATCGATCTCTTCCGTACGAAGGAAGAACACGCGTCCGCCCGACTTGACGATGAGCCGGTCCGAGTGACGCTGGCCGCGGCGCTCGGTGCGCAGATCCTCGAGGAGCGCGAGGAGGCGCGCGTCGACCGTCTCGCGAGACTGACGCACGTGGCGCCGCGCGCGAGACAACGTCTTCTCGAATCGCGCTTCGTCGAACGGTTTGAGGAGGAAGTCGAGCGCGTGAATCTCGAACGCCTTCAACGCGTGGTCGTCGTGCGCGGTAACGAACACGATCGCTGGCGGCTTCGTGCCATTGCCCTCGGGCGTTTCGGTCGCGCCGCGGTCGAGTGCCTCGACGACATCGAAGCCGTTCACGTCCGGCATCTGAACGTCGAGGAAAACGAGATCGGGATTCTTGTCGTCGATGGCGCGAAGCGCCTCGGTGCCGTCAGCGCATTCGGCAACGACTTCGATGTCGTTGTGCTCGGAAAGCAGCGTGCGCATGCGCTCGCGCGCGAGCTCTTCGTCGTCGACGATCGCGACGCGGATTTTGTTGGGATCAGTAATCAATCGGCCGCCGTCCGTTCGAGTGGATGAAATGGAATCGCCAGCGACACGCGGGCACCGCCGCCCGTGTTCGCCATGAGCTCGAGAGAGAATCGTTCGCCGTACAGATGCCGCAGGCGAGCGCGGGTGTTGCTGATGCCGACGCCTTCTCGCGGACCGGTCTGCGGCAGGCCCCGCCCGTTGTCGACGACCTCGCAGTGGAGCATCTCGCCATCCGATCCGACCGTCACCTGCACGTGGCCGGCACGCATGCCGTCGCCGAAACCGTGACGGAGCGCATTCTCCACCAGTGGTTGCAGAACGAGCGTTGGCACTCGCGCGTCGAGCACCTCGGGATCGATGTCGAGCGACACCGTTAGGCGATCGCCGAAGCGCAGGCTCATGATCTCGAGATAGCGCTGCAGGAATTCGATCTCCTCGCGGAGCTCGACTTCCTGTACGCCGACGCTTCGCAGCGACATACGGAGGAGATCACTCAACGCCGCGATCATCGAGTCGGCGCGCTTCACATCGCGGTGCATGAGCGCCGAGATCGTGTGAAGCGTGTTGAACAGGAAGTGCGGCTGCAGCTGCATGCGCAGGACCTGAAGTTGTGCCTGCGCCAGGCGCGCCTCGAGTTGTGAGGCGCGAAGAGCGCGATCCTGCGATACGCGGTAGTACACCAGCGCGTGGAACACCGCGAGCAGCGTGCAGTAGACGATCGAGTCGAGCGTGAACCACGAAGCCAGATACCCGGTGAAGAGGCGCGAGAGCGGAATGGCGGTCGTGCCTTCCGAGAGCAGCAGCGACGCCGCCGTGAAGAGGGCGACGTGCACCATGACGAACGAGACCACCGCAACGAGTTGCGCGATCCAGTTGCGCAGCGTGGTTCGCCCATCGTTCCCTTGATGTGTTCCCCAAACTGGAAAGTGCCGCCCCATCCACATGACCAGTGGGGTCAGCAGTGCCCACAGATACGTGAAAACCAGCTCGGCGGGGACAAGCTGTCCCAGCGATACCTCCTGACCGAGGAGTCGCCGGTAGAAGTAGCGTTCGAGCGAGTACAGAACCGCGACGACGGTCGCGATTGCAAAGATGATGATTGCGAAACTCGCCCGACGCTCGCGGCTCACGGGCGGTTCGCCGGCACGGGCGAGCCCGAAGATCGAGTACTCGCCCGTCTTCGCGAGTCCGTCCGCCAGTGAAGCGGCCGGCAGGATTGCCTGCGGTGTGGTAGTCGGCCGCAGCTCGACTCCATTTCGAGATCGTCTGCCAGCCGCGCCTGTTCGAGACATCGCGCTCCTGCAGGTCGAAAAGATCAGCGTGGGTTACGCGATCGATCGAACTCAATCGATCAATACCGTGACGACGCGTCCCAGGTTTCGCACATCTGCGGCTGAATCCCGCCGCGCTGACACCAATTTGACAGTGAAATCTGGCTCAGCGTTGCACCGATGCTGTCTGACTTTTGTAAGCAAGTGCCGGCAGTGTCCGGATTCGAACATCGCTTTCCCATTCATGGACACTCACATGGCGGTTTCTGGTGTTCATGATGCGGCCGCATGCGGCGCATGATCGTGACGAATTCGTTATGCGCAGATAGCATCGCGCCCCTCGACGGAGTCGCGATTCCGTCGAGGGGCGCTTCGTCACGACGCCGGCTTTACAGAAATGCCGGCGGGCGCTGGAGATGAAAGTCGGTCGCGCCCTGGAAAGCGTGCGCGACCGCGAGATTTTTTTCGTCCTGGTAGATCGGGCCCATGATGTAGATCGTCGTCGGCAGGGGAATCGTGGAGACGGGCCGTGGCGGTGTCGGCGGCGGCGCGGCTCGGCCCGAGTCCGGCCGCCCGGGCGCCGGCTCGGCGCCGCGACCGCCAGGACCGCCGCCCCGTCCGAAGTTTTGCGGAATCGCGAAACCCGTAGGAACGACGATGGACGGCGTACCGGTGATGTTCGTGACCGACGTGTTCTCTCGTGGTGTGAGAATCACGTCGTGCTCCCTGAAGAGGTCCCACCATTGCTTGCAGAGCTTCGTGCGCAGGCGCTGCGCGTTCACGTAGTCCGACGCCGGGAGGAACTGCGCCGCACGGAAGGTATTCGGCCAGCTGCTGTACGGCTCCAGCTCCTTGATCTTTCCGTTGAGCGTGTCGGGCTGGAACGCGGCGCCACACTCGGCGTTGAGCGTGAGGGACGCGAGGAAGGCGGAGGTCGGCGTCGGCTCATCGATCGGGGTCAGCTTGGCGCCTAACGACTCGAGCACCTTGAGGACGTTGAGCGCTTCCTCATTTCGGAATGGCGTGCCGTCCTGGCGGGTTCCCTCGAAATGCGCCTTGATGTAGGCGATGCGCAGCTGGGCCGGCTTGAGGTTCGCGTTCCAGTTGAACGGATAACTCTTCACCGAGTAGTCGATGCCATCCGGGCCCTGGATCGCGTCGAACACCAGCGCACAGTCCTCGGCGCTGCGACAGATGGGGCCGAGCTTGTCCATCGTCCACGACAACGCCATCGCGCCGGTGCGCGGTACGCGGCCGAACGTGGGCCGGAAGCCACTGAGACCACACGTTCGCGAGGGCGAGGTGATGGAGCCGTTCGTCTCGGAGCCGATCGAGAAGGCGACGCATCCGGCCGCCGTCGCCGAAGCCGGCCCCGCCGACGAGCCGCTGGAGCCGGTTTCGGCATTCCACGGATTTCGCGTTCGTTCGGCGTACCACCGGTCACCCTGCGCGAGCGCGCCGAGGGTGAGCTTCGCGATCAACACCGCGCCGGCATCGTCCAGACGCCTAACGACCGTCGCGTCGTAGTCGAACGACTGGTCCTTGTAGAGACCGGCGCCCCACGTCGTTGGGTATCCCTTCACCGCGAGCAAGTCCTTTGCTCCCCACGGCAAGCCGTGCAGGGGGCCGCGATACTTGCCGCGTGCGATCTCCTCGTCGGCGGCTCTCGCTCGAGTGCGCGCACGGTCCTCGGTGAGGGTGATGACGCAGTGCAGCTGCGGGTCGAAGCGCTTCAATCGAGAGAGATACATCTCGGTGAGCTCGGACGATTTCACCTTTCGCGTTCGCAGGAGCTCCGAGAGCTTCGTGACCGGCGCGTACGCCAACTCCTCGAGGTTTCCCGGTCGCGCCATCACCGCAACGCGGCTGCGCACGATGGGCACTTTGGTCTTCGGCGCCAGCTTCTCGCCTGGCGGCACCGGTTCGAAGACGATCGCGGGAAGCACCGACATGTCGAGCGGCTGCTGATGCAGCTGGTCGATGGAGTTTCGAGCTTGCTGAAGTCCGCGGACGATCGCGGTCCGTTCCTCGTCGGTGAAGCTGACGTCGGCGATCGATTCGGCGGCGGCGATCGTTTCGTTCGTTATCGCCGGCCCCTGCGCCTGCTGCTGCGCCTGGGCCCAGAGCACACCTGGAAAAAGCGTCGAGCCGAGCCCGATCGAGCTGAAGTACGCCATGAAGGCGCGTCGATCGTAAGTGGTTGATTGCGTCATGGGTTGCGAGGTCTTGGGGGAGGACCGATGACAGCTTTGCGGCAAGCACTACGATAGAGGCCGGTGATTGCAGGTCTGTCAACTGTCAGGCGGCACCCCGGATGGCCGACTCTGTCGCAACCTCGTGACGCACCGTAGGATGGCTCCGTCCTCCCTGAGAACCTCGCTACACGCTGAAACTGCCGGCTCGGACGGCACGTCATGACGGCACTTGTATGAGCGTCATCATCATCGAGGGTGTGCTGTTCGTCGCGCTACTGGCGACGGGAGCCGCCCTTCTCTATTTCGTGCTCATCACGTTTACGCCGGTCGGCGTCAGGCTCCGCCAGGCGCAGAACCGGAGGCAAATCGATCGCGCGGCGGAGCTGAACTGCCCAATTCACGGGCCGCGCAATGAAAAGGACCTGGTGCGCCTCACCAGCGGGGAATTGATGTGCCCCGATTGTTACAAGGAGACCGTACATGGCTAGCGGGACAAGGGTTGGTGATCGACTCGAAGCGATGGGTTTCAGCCGCACTCCGGGCGACGGAGCATCGCGCTTCACGCGGCTGTTGGGCATCGGTGCCGGGATCATCGTACTCCTGTTCTTGATTCCGAACACCGTGACCTATGTGAATCCAGGATACGTCGGCATCGTGATCCATCGTGCCGGCGGCGGTGTCGATAGCAAACCGCTCGGCCCGGGACTGCACATGCGCAATCCCCTGACGACGGGAATCGAGGAGTATCCGATCTTCATGCAGACGCTGGTGCTGACGAAGTCGCCGAACGAGGGATCTCCCAACAACGACGAGATCAACGTCAACAGCAAGGAAGGACAACCGATCTCGCTCGACGTGTCCATGTCCTTCGAGATCGACCAGGACAAGGCGCCATATCTCTACACGTCGTTTCGCCGCGATATCGCCTCGATTCAACACACGTACGTGAAGCAGACGATTCGTCAGGCGTTGCAGGAGGTGATCGGCAATGAAGAGATTGCGGCGGTGATTGGGCCAAAGAAGGCAGAGGCCGTAGGCGAGGCACAAAAACGGATCGCGGCCGGGCTCGCACCATACGGATTCATCGTCAAGCAATTCACGATCAATGAGCTTCGCGCGCCGGCCGCGGTGATCGAGGCCATAAATCAAAAGAATGTCATGCAGCAGCAGGCACTGACCTCCCAGAACGAGCTGCAGAAAAACACGTTCCAGGCGCAGGGTGATTCGATCAAGGCCGCTGGCCGCGCGAAGGCGATCTTGACGGAGGCTGAAGCGCAGGCGCGTGCGAACGAGCTATTGTCCAAGAGCATCACGGGCACGCTCGTCCAGTACGAAATGGCGAAGCGTTGGAATGGTCAGATGCCGCAGGTGAGCGGCTCGGCCATGCCGATGATTCAGTTGCCCAAGCCGTAGTGTCCGTTTGCATGAAGCTAGGGGCTGGGGCCCAGGGTTAGGGAAACTCGAGGCCCTGGCCCTCGCCCCAAACCCAGACCCTTGGCGACCGTGTCCATTTACGAAGGCGGAGCCGGACCGACGGGCGGGGCGCGTTCCCTGCGCGTCGACGACGCTGGTTGGTGCCCGATGGATGGCGGGGGTATTTTTTGAGTCATGCCAATCGTGCCGTTCGACTCTCTGCCGGATGCGTCGCGTGTCTGGGTGTTCGGCAGCGAGCGTGCCCTGACAGGCGAAGACGCGCAGCGACTCCTGGCCGAGGTCGACCGGTTCCTCGGCCAGTGGAAGGCGCACGGCATCCCCCTCACCTGCGCGCGCGACTGGCGCGATGAGCATTTGCTGACCGTCGGCGTCGACAGCACGGTGGAGGGCGCGTCGGGCTGTTCGATCGACGGGTTGTTCCGCGTCCTCCAGGCGATCGAGCGCCCGCTCGAAACGCGGCTCGTCGGCGGCGGACGGGTTTTCTATCGCGACGAGGGCGGACAGGTCCAGTGCGTCACCCGCGATCGGCTGCCCGCTCTGGCGAGCGACGGCGACGTCACGAAGGACACTCCCGTCTTCGACACGGGCCTAACGAGCGCCGGCGAATGGCGGTCACGCTTCGAGGCGCCGGCGCGGTCGACCTGGGTCGGCGGACTGTTAGGCGTCTGAACGACGAGCCGGCGCTGGCTCAGGCGAGCCAGCGGTCGAGATGCTCACGCACGAAGGCGTCGTCGTTGAGCTCGGGGTAGAGCCGGTGAACGCGGTCGATCTCGTCCGCCTGTCCCGCTGAGAGCTGCTCGTCCGGATCGAGACACCACGTCCCCCGGAGCAGTCCCTGTCGGCGCAACACATCGTGAATTCCCGGAATGCAGCCGCGAAAGGCGTGCGCGACGTCGAAAATCGCGCCATTCGCGTCTGTCAGCGCCGCCGCTTCCCCGAGCCAGGTACGGTCGAGTCGAGGCGCGCCTCGCGCCGCTTTCGCGCGCTCGAGCAGCTCCACCGCCCTGCGCGTCCAGCACGCCCACTGGCCGAGCAGCCCGCCGTCGATCCAGCGTACGGTTCGCTCACCGCGAATCGTCACGGGAAAAGCGGTGAGCAGATCCACGACGATATTGTCGTCGTTCCCGGTGTAGAGCGCGACGTCGTCGCGACCGGCGTCGGCGACCGCGCGCACGACGTCAAAGGTCTGATACCGATTGAAGGGCGCGATCTTGATCGCCCACAGATTGGGCAGTTCGGCGAACTCACGCCAGAACGCATACGACAAGACGCGGCCGCCGACCGCGGGCTGCAGATAGAAACCGAATAACGGGATCACCTCGGCGACTTCACGGCAGTGCAGCAGCAGCTCGCGCTCACTCTCGCGCTGCCAGTCACCGAGGCTCAGCAGACCGACGTCGTAGCCTAACGCGGCGGCAACCTGTGCTTCGCTGATCGCCTGCGCCGTGTGGCCGCAGATGCCCGCCACCTTCACGAACGCGTGATCGACATCTCCTGATCGAGCCAGCGCCGCGGTTGCGGTCTCCGCGGCGAGCTCCAGCACCGGCCGATAGAGTCCGAATTGAGAATCGCGAATCGCGAACTGCGTCGTGTGCACACCAACCGCGATCCCGCCCGCGCCCGCGGCGACGTAGTAGCGCGTGAGCGCCCGCTGGCGCTCCTCGTCGAGCGTCCGCCGCGCGGTGAGCGCCAGTGGGTGCGCGGGGATGACGACCCCGGAGCGAAGATGTTCGCGCGTGGATGGCATACGCCCGCCGCTAGAACGCGCCGGTTCGCTCCTCGAAGTGGGTTGGTTTGCCGAGCATCGGTCCGTCGCTTCGAATCCAGTCGGCGACCCACTCGATCATGGTTTCCACGCCAACGTCGGGCGCGGAAAAGGTCGCGCGCATCCGGTCGGTGTTGCTGAGCAGCGCCTTTGCTCGCTCCTTGCCGGTGAAGCGCACCGTCTTTGCGAATGACTCGGCGAAGGAGCGAGCGATGTCGCGCACGGCCAGCGTCTCGGGGCCGGTCACGTTCAGCACGAAGGGGGGTGTGGCCGCGCGCGTCAGCGATTCAATCGCGATCCGGCTCGCGTCACCTTGCCAGATGACGTTGACGTGCCCCATCGCGAGCGGCACGGGCTCGTCGCGCCAGACACGAAGTCCAATGTCGGCGAGCACGCCGTAGCGCAAATCGATCGCGTAGTTGAGGCGAATGATCGAGACGGGCGTGCCGTTGCGCGCGGAGTAGAACTCGAGAATCCGCTCGCGGCCGAGCGCGGAGGCGGCGTACTCACCAACCGGGCCCACTGGGTCGCTCTCTCTCGCGCCGCCGTTCGCGGCCGGGGTGAGCGGATACACGTTGCCGGTCGAGAACGCGACGAGGCGGGCGCCGCGATAGCGCTCGGCACAGATCGCCGGGACGATCGTGTTCATCGCCCACGTCATTGCCGGCGCGGCGGCGGTGCCGAATTTCTGGCCAGCCATGAATATCACGTTAGGCGCGTCGGGGAGTCGGGCGACGGCCTCGCGGTCCAGCAGATCGCAGACGATGGTGTCGATGCTGGCGCTGCCGAGCGCGCGCACGGCCGCCTCGGAGGAGAATCGCGACACGGCGTAGACGCGCCGGCCATCGCCAACCTGGGCGGCGGCGCGGGCCGCCATGCGTGCAACGGTCGGTCCCATCTTGCCGCCGGCGCCGAGCACGACGACGTCGCCGGGCGAATCGCGCAGCGCCTCGACGGTCTCGGCGCGCGGAGTCGATAGCAGTTCGTCGAGCTCGATCTCGTTCACGGCAGCGTGCGTCGTAGTTCGTTAGGCAGCGGCGGTCGCGGCCTGTTGGGCGAAGCGCTTGACGCGGCGCAACATCGCGGTGAGGCCGACCTCGCGTCCGGCGAGGCCGATGCCCTCCATCACGTTTCGCACGAAGTCGTCCGGGATCGCCAGCACCGTCGACGGCGGCTGATCGTTGATCGCCGAAAAGAGAATCGCCAGAAATGCCGCGATCGTCGGCGACTGACGAACGTTCAGATCCGCGTAGTAGTGCAGCTTCCCGTCGCGGAATTCTGGAAAGAGATCGACGCGCGTCTGGCACTCCGGCACGGTGAACGCGCCGCGATCGACGTCACGAAGGCGCTCGGGCAGTGGCTCGAGGCGCCGCGAATAGCTGACGAGTGCCTGCATTTTCTCCTCGCGACCGAGCGAGCGAAAATAGCGCAACACACGTGCAACCGAAGGCGGAAGGGCGTTCTCGTCGCCCGAGCTAGAGGTGTCGCTCATAACAAACGGATACAATCGCGTGATGTCGCGGCGGTCAAGCACAGCCCGCCAGCCAATGCTGAACCACTGACGTCGCTGATTATTGTGTATTCGGGGAATCGATCATCAACTGCCATTTGGAGATCTCAAGTCATGCCAACGAGGACGGCGAGCGCGAC
>DATBHD010000151.1:0-37718 GCA_036557635.1 Gemmatimonadaceae bacterium | reverse complement strand
GGCGTCGATCTGGGTGACGGTCTGGGTCGCTCTCGCGCTCGCCTTCGCGGGCGGCCTGTTCGCGATCTACGGCTCGCACGTCGCGCTGACGTTCCTCACCGGCTACGTGATCGAAGAGTCGCTGAGCATCGACAACATCTTTGTGATGGTGCTCATCTTCGAGTACTTCAAGGTGCCGGCGTCCTGCCAGCACCGCGTACTGTTTTACGGAATTCTCGGCGCGCTCGTTATGCGCGGGCTCTTCATCGGCATCGGCACGGTGCTGTTGGCCCGCTTCCACTGGGTGCTGTACGTGTTCGGCGCGATGTTGATCGTCACGGGCATCCGGATGGCGGTGAAGCAAGACGAGGAGTTCGAGGGGGAGCGCAATCCCGTGGTACGCGCCGCGCGCAGCATCATGCCGTTGAGCTCCCATTTTCACGGCAAGCGCTTCTTCGTCATCGAGAATGGGCGCAAGATGGCCACGCCGCTCTTCCTCGTCCTCGTCCTCGTCGAGGTGACGGATCTGGTTTTTGCGATCGATTCGATCCCGGCAATCTTTGGCGTGACGCGCGATCCCTTCATCGTGTTCACGTCGAACATCTTCGCGATCCTGGGATTGCGGTCGCTGTACTTCCTGCTCGCCGCCGTGGTCGATCGCTTCTATTTGCTCAAGTACGGGATCGCGATCATCCTCACATTCGTCGGCGTGAAGATGATCGGCGAGAACTGGTTCCACGTCGACGTGCTGCTCTCACTCGGCATCATCGTCGGTGTGCTCGCGTCGTCGATCGCGGCGAGCCTCCTGTGGCCACGAGGAGAGGGCGGGCAGCGCTTCGCGCACCCCAAGGGGAAGACGGGATCGATGTTTGGGTCTGGGGTGAGGAAGGAGTAGTAGTGTCGCACTCCACGCTCGTCGCTTCAGACCGCGGGAGTGTCGAATGACTACCGCCGCTCCATGGCTTCCCTGATATCGAGCAGGATCTCGAAGTAGAGTTGCTCGCGACGATAGGCAAAGTCGAGCGCCGCCATCTGGGATTGGTCACCAGTGGTTTTAGCACGCTCAAATGCTTCGCGATACATCTCGTCCAGATTGCCGAGGATTCGCTCGCGGGAGCGGGACATGCGGATCTTCTCGAGGGCTTTGAGGGTCAAACGAGGCGGCGCATCGGATTCTGGTTCGCGATCGTCACGGTCGAGTCCCTCGAGCAGATAGCGCCGAGCCGCATCCATCATCTTGCGGCGTGAAGGCAGGGGATTGTCCATGAAACGACTACGAATCTTCGAGCGCGACGCGCACCGATGCGTGTATTGTGGTCAGCAGTTCCCGTCGGACGAGCTCACGATCGATCATGTTGAGCCTCGAATACGGGGCGGCGACCGGTCGGACGGCAACTTAGTGACGGCGTGTAGGGCGTGCAACACGCTCAAGGGACATCGTCGGCTCAGTGACTTTTTGCTTGCCGAGGAGGTCGCACGCGCCAACTTCTTTCGCTTCGCCATCCACGTCTGGCCGCGCATACTTCGCGCGTTGCGCGAAGAGATCGAGTAGAACGCCTCAGCGCAGTCCCTTCTCTCGCATGAGCTGCACGATGCGGCGATCGTCGCGCGCGTGCGGCTCGAGCGCCGCCATCGCATCCTGCTCGGTGGCCCCCTCGAACTTCATGAGCGGCGGCGGACTGCCTTCGCTGGCGCGCGGCGTTCCGGCGCGCCGATCCACCTCCAGCACGACCGTGACGGGATGTTCGCCGGCAAGAGTGAGCCGGCGAATTCGAACCGCGGGACCGTGTGGGAGCGTGCGCTCGTAGAGTATGCTGCTCATCGAGTGTGCAAGGTGCACTCGCAAGGCACATCGCGCAACAGAATCTGCGCGCTGCGCGCGCAGCTTCTGTTGGTCTTATCTGAAGTCGCTCGCGCTCCGCGCTCGCTCCTGCTCCTGGCGCCAAGGCAAGGAGCTATCCCCGCTTGGCGCGCAGATTCTGTTGGTCTTATCTGGAGTCGCTCGCGCTCCGCGCTCGCTCCTGCTCCTGGCGCCAGGGCAAAGCACTATCCGAGGCGAAAGAACACGGCCTCCTCCACCACGCGACCGTCACGAAGATGCTCAACTACGATGCGCTCGAGCAGTTCGGGAGTGACGCGTCCGTACCACACCCCATCCGGGTACACGACCACGATCGGGCCGCCGGAGCACACGCCGAGACAAGGCGTTTCACCGCGCTTCACACGCCCGGGCCCGAACAGGAGGCCCTCGCGCTCCAACAGCGCCGGAAGCTTCGCGTACAGCTCACGGCCGCGACGATCGGGTGAGCAGAAGCCACCCACACAGACGAGGATGTGGCGGCTGTAGGGCTCGAGGAATGGCTCGGCGAAATTCATCGCTTGGATAGCGCGTTGCTCGGGTCGGGTGTCAATTTGTTCGGATGCTCGACACGATCACCGTTGGAAGCCTGACACTGGCCACGGCGGCGCCAAAGGCCGCCGGCCAAAAGAAGCCGCCGATGCTCTTCATCCCCGGGTACTTCGCGTCGGCCTGGGTCTATGAATCCTACCTCCCTTTCTTTGCGGAGCGCGGCTACGCGGGCTTTGCCCTGAATCTCCGCGGACGCGCGGGAAGCACGCTTCCGGCGGGCATGATGCTCGGCCGAGTCTCGATGAACGACTTCATCGACGACGGTCGTGAGGCCGCGAAGTGGCTCGCCGAACGATTCGGTAAGCCGATCGTGGTCGGGCATTCGATGGGTGGGCTGATCGCTCAGAAGCTCGGCGAGGAGGGACTGGCGCGCGCGCTGGTGCTGCTGTCGCCCGCCCCGCCGCGCGGCATCAGCGTTCTCACCGGAAAACTGTTCAGAAGACAGCTTCGCTACCTTCCGGCGCTCTTGCGCTCGAAGCGTGTCGTGCCGAGGTGGCGCGACATGCGTGAGCTAGTGCTCAATTGCCTACCGGAGAACGAACAGCAAGCCACGTTCGCCCAATTTGTATCGGACAGCGGCCGCGCCGGTCGCGAGATGAGCTTCCGCGGCATACGAGTGGACGCCGAGCGCGTTCGCTCGAACGGTTGTCCCGTTCTCGTCGTCACCAGCGACGACGACCGGTTCATCCCACCTCGAATCGCGCAACGCGTCGCACAGCGCTACGGAGCGCCGGTGTATATGGCGCGCGGCCACGGCCATCTCATGCTGCGAGAGCCGGGGTGGAACGAGGCGGCGGAATTCATCGCGTCGTGGCTCGAACGCGAGATGCCGCGGTAGCGCTGGCGCGGCGCTTACTCCTCCGTTGAAGGCCGGCTAGCTTCCGTCCGATGCCGTCGGCTGACGATTTTTTCGCGATCGACATGCGCGTCGGGACCGTGCTCGAGGCATCGACTTTTCCGGAGGCGCGCAAGCCGTCCCTCCGCCTGACGATCGACTTTGGCCCGGAAGTGGGCGTAAAGCGATCGAGCGCGCAGTTGACGGTGCACTATCGCCCCGAGGAGCTCGTGGGTCGTCAGGTGGTGGCGGCCGTGAATCTCGGCACGCGCCGCGTTGCCTGGTTTACGAGCGAAGTACTCGTGCTCGGCGCGATGCCGAATGCCACCGACGTCGTGTTGCTCGCGGTCGACCAGCCGGTGGCGAACGGAACCCGCATCGGCTAGCCGACGCTTCCAGAGCATAACGATGATGATCGCGATTGCTTCTCGCTTTCATTCACGGAGGAAACCATGTCGATGATGGCGACTGAGCGGACTACCCTCGATCCGGAGATCGAGCGAAAGGGCTACACGCGCCCGGGCGCATTGGTGACGACGAACTGGCTCGCTCAACACCTGCACGACCCGAATGTGCGGATCATCGAGAGCGATGAGGACGTGCTGCTTTTCGATACCGGCCACATTCCCGGCGCGCAGAAGGTCGACTGGCACGAGGACCTCAACGATCCGGTCGTGCGTGACTACGTGAACAAGGCGCGATTCGAGGAGCTCCTTCGCACGAAGGGAATCGACGACTCGACGACAGTGATCTTTTACGGTGACAAGAACAACTGGTGGGCGACATACGCCTTCTGGGTGTTCCAGCTGTTCGGATTCACGAACGCGAAGATTCTGGATGGCGGCCGCGCCAAGTGGGAAAGCGAAGGGCGACCGATGACGACCGACATTCCGAGCGTCAATCGCACGCGGTACGAAGCGCGAGAGCGTCGGGACGAACCGATCCGTGCGTTCCAGCAAGACGTGCGTCATCACCTCGAGCGACAGGGCAAGTTGGTCGACGTCCGCTCGCCTGACGAGTACACTGGCAAGAAGCTCCACATGCCGGACTATCCACAGGAGGGCGCGCTCCGCGGTGGACACATCCCCGGGGCGAAGAGCGTTCCGTGGGCCCGCGCCGCGAACACCGATGGCTCATTCAAATCGGCATCGGAGCTGCGCGACATCTATGAGAAGGAACAGGGGCTGCAGCCGAGCGACGACGTGATCGCGTACTGCCGCATCGGCGAGCGGTCCTCCCACACCTGGTTCGTGCTCACGTACCTCTTGGGCTACGATCGCGTGCGCAACTACGACGGCTCGTGGACCGAGTGGGGGAACACGGTGCGGGCGCCGATCGAGCGATGACGGCTCCCACCTCGACAAAGCCGGTCATCACACGGAGCCGTGCCGTGTGGCGCGGCGAGCATCGCTTCGACGCTGGTCCGGAGGGCCGCACGGCGCCGGTGGACGCCGACGCGAAAACGGCGCCCGGGCCGGTGGAGACTCTGCTCAACGCGATCGCCACCTGCTCGGGCGTCGACGTCCTCGACATCCTCGCGAAGCGACGCACGCCCGTCGAGCGATTCACCGTTGACGTGACGGCGACGCGGCGCGCCGAAGCACCGCGTCGCGTGACGCGTCTCGAGATCGAATTTCAGATCGATGGCGCCGGGATCGCGCCCGAGCATGCCGAGCGTGCGATCGAGCTCGCGTTCGACAAGTACTGCTCCGTTGCCGGATCCCTCGCGCCGGACATCGTCGCGGAATCGGTTCTCGTGCTGAATGGAGAGAGACAACCGCCGCAGCGGCGGAGGATCTGGAGCGAGAGATAGGTGGTTGGCCATGGTGCCCGGGTGCAAATTCGAGCGAGCACAGGCACGAGTTCGCTGTGCTCGCTCGGGATTTGGCGCTTGTTCGCCCCCCCTCGCGCGACCGGCCTTCACGTGGCACCATTGAGATGTCATGGCCACCTCCCCCCCATTCGAGCCGCGGGTCTACGATCGCGCGATTCCGATCGCGTCCGACCGTGAAGCGCTGACGCACGCGTTGGAACGGAGCGAGGAGCGCTTTCAGCTTCTCGTGCGTCGCGTCAACATCGGCGTGTTTCGCGCGCTCGTCGACGGGCCGTTCGTCGAGGTAAACCCCGCGCTCGTGCGCATGCTTGGCTACGCGTGCGAGAACGAGCTGCTCGCGGTGACTTTCAACGATGCGTTCGTGGATCCTCTCGACGCCGAGCGAGTCCAGCGACGTTTGGAGCGAGGCGCCGTCGACCGCCTGTCGGTGCGTTGGAAGCGGAAGGACGGCAGCTCCGTTTCGATTCGGCTCTCGATGCGGGACGTGCGTCAGGAAGATGGTCATGTCGCTTTCCTCGACGGCAGCGTCGACGACGTCACCGACCGACTGCGCCAACAGGAGATGCTGCGTCGCAGCGAGCGCATGGCGTGCCTCGGCGCCACGCTGGCCGGGGTCGCGCACGAGTTGAACAATCCATTGGCGGCGATTCTCGGCTTCGCGCAGCTCCTCCTCAAGAAGGACATCGACGCCGAGGCGCGGCTCGGTCTCGAGACGATCGATCACGAGGCGGCGCGTGCTGGACGCATCGTGCGGGATCTCCTCACACTGGTGCGGAAGCGGGACGCGGAGCGCCGCGTTCGCATGAGCTTGAACGACGTCGTCGCGTACATCGTCGGCACCCGGCGCTACGCGCTGGAGACGCACGGCATCGCCTGCATCTCGACCTTGGATCCGCATCTGCCAATGGTCGTCGGCGATCGCACCCAGCTCGAGCAGGTTGTTTTAAATTTGCTCAATAACGCCGAGCAGGCGATACGCGCCGCGCGCGACGACGGCGGATCGGTTCACGTCCGCACGCGGAGCGAGGGGCCGATGGCAGTGCTGGAGATCGAAGACGACGGCGCCGGCATTCCGGCGGAAGCCCGCGATCGGATCTGGGATCCGTTCTGGACGACCAAGGGCGTCGGCTCCGGCACCGGACTCGGTCTCACGGTCGTTCGCGACATCGTTGCCGGTCACGGCGGCGAGATCCGCGTCGAGGACCTGCCGGGCCCGGACGGCTCGAGCGGGGCACGATTCGTCGTGCGCTTGCCCGCGCTCCGCGGAGAGCCCCTCGACGGCGACGTGTTCTCCGACTCGGCGTGCCGCGCGCTCGATGTCCTCGTCGTCGATCCTGAGACCCAGAGCTCGAGCTTTCTCGCGGCTTTCCTCGGCTCGCGGGGACATGCGGCGCTGGCGGCGCCCGATCTCGACTACGCCACTCGCCTTGCGACCCATCTCACCTTCGACGCCGTCCTCTGCGACGCGAGCATGGCGTGCGACGGCGTCGCGCTCGAAGCGTTCCGCGCCGCGTCGGGGTGCGTCGGCGCACGCTTCATCATCACGGCCGGCGACGCCGCGAGCACGGCGAAACTCCGCCTCCCATTGCCGCCGGCCACGGCGTTGGTCATGCGCCCGTACGATCTCGAGGAGCTGCGGGTCCTGCTCGAGGAGTAGCATACTCACAACTCCATGAGTCACGACGACGCGGCGGTGGAGCACTCCCTTCCCGGCGGCGGGCGCGACAACGCGCGGTTCCGGGCCGTCGCGCGGGTGTGCATCCCCGAGGCGAGCGCGCTCGATGAAGGTCAGTGGCGCGACGCCGAGGGAATCGTCGCGCGCGCGCTGGCGGGGCGTCCGGCCTCGGTGCGACGGCAGATCGCGCTCTTCATGCGCGTGCTCGACGGCCTCGCACTCGTCAGGCACGGCCGCGTCTTCACGGCTCTTCCCGCCGATCGGGCGACGCGCCTGCTCGAGTCGCTGTCGCGCTCGCGGCTCCTGCTGATGCGTCGCGGCGTGTGGGGCGTGCGCACGCTGGCATTCATGGGCTACTACGCGCGCGCCGACGCCGCGCGCGCGATCGGGTATCGCGCCGCCGCGGCAGGTTGGTCGGCGCGCGGCGAATCGGGCGTGATCACATGATCGAGCGCGAGTACGACGTCGTCATCATCGGCTCGGGAGCAGGCGGCGGAACGACCGCGCAGGAGCTGAGCAAGCTCGTCGCCGATGGCCGTCGCGTGCTGTTGCTCGAGCAGGGCGGCCGGCTCGCCGACGATGAGTTCACCGGCCGCGAGCTCGACATGTCGGACGCGCTGTACGAGGACGCGGGCGGCTTTCTCACCGCCGACGGCACGACGACGCTCGCGTTCGGGCGCGTGTACGGCGGCTCGACTGTCGTCTACACCGGCACGTCGCTCGTCGCGCCACGACGCGTCATCGAGCGCTGGAACGTGCCGGGACTGGAGCATTCCGACATCGAGCGACGGTCGCGGCGCTACATGGCCGAGAACAACGTGCACCATCTGCCTGACGACGAGATCAACGACAACAATCGATTGTTCGTCGTTGGCTGCGAGCGCGCGGGATACCACGCCGAGCAGTTTCCCTTGAACGTGCGCGGCTGCCGCGGTTCGAGCTTGTGCAACCTCGGCTGCCCGAACGCGGCGAAGATGGGGACGAATCGCGTGCAGTTGCCGGTCGCCGAACGCCGCGGCGTCGAGATCGTGACGCGCGCGGAGGCGCTCCGCGTGGAGGACCGCGCCGTGATCGCGCGCGTGCGCGCTCGCGCGGAGGGCGAGAAGGGCGCACCGTCGGAGTGGGCGCCGGGCACGTATCGCATTCGCGCCGGCATTGTCGTGTGCGCCGGCGGCGCCGTCGGCACGTCCGCACTCCTGCTTCGTTCGGGGCTCGGGCGCGCCGTCCCGCGGTTAGGCGAGCGCTTCACCTGTCACCCCGCGCACATTCTCGTCGCCGAGCACACCCACCCGATCACGAACGACGTTGGGCACCCCAAGAGCTTCTATCTCGATCGCGCCGAAGCGGAGGGGTTCGTCCTCGAAACGTGCATGTACTTCCCGTTCGTGACGGCGAAGAACCTAACGGGGTTCGGCGCGCAGCACAGCACGTTCATGCGCGCGTTCCCGCGGCTGCAGATGATTCTCGTGCTCGCGTGCGACAAGGCTGTCAGTGGGAACCGCGTGACGGTCGACAAGTCGGGGCGCCCGGTCGTGCACTACCGCTTCACCGACGCGGTGATCACGTCGCTCGTGCGCGCGACGCGCGCGTCGGCGCGCATCTTCTTCGCCGCGGGCGCGGAGCGCGTTCATGCGCCGTCGGCGGATCCGCAACTCATCGAGCGAGCACAAGCAGACGCGCTCGATTCGCTGATCGACGACCGACACTTCCAGAGCGGACGCATCTCGATCTCGGCCGCGCACCTGATGGGCGGCTGTGGCATGGGTCGCAGCGCGCGCGATTCGGTGACCGACAGTTGGGGACGCGTGCACGGAGTGCCGTGGCTTCGCGTCGCCGACTCGAGCCTCTTTCCCGATGCGCTCGAGATCAATCCGTACGTGACGGTGATGGCCCTCGCCGATAGAACTGCACAGGCGGTGCAACAGGACGCTGGAGAGTTGCTCGGGGGAAGCGTCACAGTTACAACCGCCTGACAGTCCTGCACGGGCATTGACCCGCAACTCTTAGTACAAGCGAGCAGCCCCGCGCGTTGCGGGCGCTAGCAAATCTTAGCGGCGCGTTTGCGCAGTACGTGACGTGCGCGACTGTAGTGACTGCTCGACTTCCTGCGCGGTGATTGCGCGCGGAATCGTCCACTCGCGCTCGCGTCGGGTCGGCACGCGGATCGAGGTGACGCCGCCGTCGGCGCCGATCTCCACGAGGGCCTGCGCGACGTCGTCTTCGTGCTGGACGACGGAGAGGACGAGCGACCAGACGCCGTCGTCGCTCCACTGCTTGCGCAGCGCGAAGACGCCGGGGCGCGATGTCGTGTCGAAGCGCAGCGCGATGGACTTGCGCTCGCCGCCGACGAGACCTTCGGCGGTTCCACGGACCAATCCCGAGACCGGAATCTGATGATGGAAGGCGTGCACGAGCAGAAACGCGCCGCGCGTCGACGGGTCGAGCGGATTGGCCGGATACTCGATGGAGATCCAGGGCGGTCCGGACACGTGCGTGCGCGGAGATGGCGTAGCGGCAACGAGCGCGGCGGTGCCCGCGACGGCGACGACGAGGTAGAGCGATGATTTGACGATCGAGCGCATGGTGACTCCTCGGTGATGGGTGATCGGTGCCTAACGAGCAAGCAAGCGAATGTTCGCCTTGAAGGTCCGGACGTAGATGCGCGCTCCGCCGCCGCCGGTCATGAAGCCGATCTCCTGGCCGCGGCCTTCGCGACCGGGCACGGCCGGACGCTTGGTGATGCCGTTCTCGATCGTGCCGGCAACGCTGGCGATATCGAAGTCCGCGGAGGCACTACGCGACATTCTGAGGTCGATCGCGCCGCTGTGCGTATCGATGTCGAGCGAGCCGCCGCGCTCGACGTCGCCGGCGAAATCCACCGCACCCGTCACTGATTCGATCCGCGCGCGCTCGAAGCGGCCGGCGGTGACACGGATCGTTCCGCTCACTGTCGTTAGGCCGGCGTCGTCGCTCCCGCCGGTGAGGACGATGTCGCCGCTCGCCGTTTTCAGTCGCGTCCATGATGGAGAGCCGTCGACGGTGACCGCGCCATCCATCGATTCGATGGTGAGCTCGTGGGGACTGCCCGCCACGTGCACGGAGCCGCCGATGATGTTGAGGTCGAGCCCACCGGTGACGCCTTCGGCGTCGATCGTCGCGCTGCCACTCTTGGCCCAGATCCGCGCGCCGGCGGGCACGTACAGATCGAGCCTCCCACTCGGGACGCCGGACGCGGTCTCGAGATAGTATTTCGCTCCGGTCGATGGAGTCGTCGACGTCATGAATCCTCCGTCGAAGCGAGCGTCATTGGGTATCGAGCCGGTGATCACGGCGCTGTCCCTCGTCCACCCGTGGATGTGCAGCTCCGCGAAAGCTCCGGTGACGCGAATCGACGCCGTCGAGGTGACCGCGCGGCGAATCTCGACCGCGCGCTGAGCCGGGAGCGCCCGCGACGCGAGCGCCAGCGCGGACAGCAGCGCCAGGCAAGTCAACTGGGATCGGGCCATGGGGCGTGACTCGTAAGGCATGGGTCAGGTACTGGGAAGCAGCGCATTGGCGCGCCGCAGCAGCTCGACCTTTCGCTCGTAGTTCCCCGCGAGCAGGTCGAGGAGCGTGGGATCCGCGGGGTCGGCGGCGAGGGCGCGGCGTGCTTCGTCGATGGCGAGGTCGATGACGCGAAGGCTCGCTTCGACCTTGGCGACAGTCGCCGGATCGAGCTGCGTGCGCCGCTCGGCGAGCGTCTCGCTCAGCTCGTGGATCGCGCCGGCGTAGTCGGCGTCGATGGATCGCGCGACTGGTGGAAGGATGAAGGCTGCGTTGGCGACGCCGAGTGGCGCCGGCGGCCTAACGACCATCGCTTGCCGCCGCAGGAGGAGTGCGGTAACGCCAGAGGAAAGAGCAATCAGAATTACCGCTGCCGCCGCCAGCAGCGACCAGTGTCGCGCGCTCAGGGTGATCGGGCGCGGAGCGATGCGCTCGCGCAGGTCGTCCCATGCGCCGGCGGGGGGCTCGATCTCGTCAGGCAGCGCGCGCGCGGCGCCGACGAGCGTTTCGAGGCGATCGCGCCGCGCCGCGCACGCTTCGCAGATTGCCAGGTGCATCTCGACTTCCCGCTGTTCCTCGGCCGACAGGCGTCCGTCGATCGAGTCGCCAAGGCGGTCGAGATCTATATGATGTTGCTCGTGATTGGTCATCGTTCCAGTGCCTCCATGAGAAGCCGGCGAGCGCGATGGAGCTGCGCGCGCAGCGTGCCCTCGGCCAAGCCAGTGAGCTCCGCGATCTCGTCGTGCCGATAGCCGACGACGTCGTGAAGCACGAATACCTGTCGTGCGCCGGGCGGGAGCGCGGCGATCGCGCGCTCGAGATCCACCGCCTGTGCTATGTCGATCGCGGGGACGCTTCCCTGCTGGCTGTCGCTCGCGGCGGCCTCATCCTGCTCGTCGCTGTCGCTCGGCGTGCGAATGCGCGCCGCGCGGCGACGGTCGCTCCGGAGGCGCATGAACATCGTGTTCACGGTGATGCGGTGCAGCCACGACGCGAGCGCGGCGTCGCCGCGGAACGCCGTTAGGCGCTGCCAGGCGTGCACGAAAACGTCTTGCGTCAGCTCGCGCGCTTCCCGCGGGTCGCCGGTGAGGCGGAGTGCCAGGGCGTGCACGCGCGGGGCGTTCGAGCGGTAGAGCGTCTCGAACGCAGCCACGTCGCCGCGCTGTGCTCGTGCAACGAGCGCGCGTTCGGCGTCGCGATCTGTGGGTTGGGGCATCGCGGCGATAGCAGTCCAGGGCTCGGCGAGGTCCGTGAGCATACGTGGAGTAGGATGCCGGTGGGAGTGACCGTGCTTGAACGCCATTTTCGCCGATGATGAAAATTCGTCATGGATTGGCTACGGCTGAAGATTGTTCTTGATAATCGGCCATTCGGCCGATATACGTTCGGCCATGAGCCCCTCAATCGACACGATGGAAGTACCCCTCGCGTCGGTCGGCCGCACGCTGGATGACACCGATCGACAGATCCTCGCCTTCCTGCAGCGGGATGCGCGAATGGCGAACGCCGAGATCGCGCGGCGGCTCGGGATGGCTCCGTCGGCGATCTACGACCGCATTCGCAAGCTCGAGGAGCGGCATATCATCGACGGCTACGAGGCGCGCGTGAACGCGAAGGCCGTCGGCCTCGGTCTCACGGCGTTCATCTTCGTGCGCGGCGAGGACGGGGTCGGCGACACGAAGACGGGTGCGTTGCTCGCGAGGATTCCGGAGACGCTGGAGGTCCACCACGTCGCCGGCGAAGACTGCTACCTCGTCAAGGTGCGCGTCGCCGACACTGATTCGTTAGGCAAGCTGCTGCGCGAGCGCATCGGCGCGATCAAAGCCGTCCGCTCGACGCGCACGACGATCGTGCTGGGCACGTTGAAGGAGACGTACAAGCTTCCCATCGGACCCGACGGCGACGTCGACGCGCGGCGATGACGGCGGAGCGACTGGGCGGGGCCAGCGCTCCGCGGAAGCACGTAGTCGCGGCGTTCGCCGCCGTCTACCTGATCTGGGGCTCGACCTACCTCGCGATCAAGTACGCGGTGATGACGATTCCGCCCTTCCTCATGGGCGGCGTCCGCTTCGTCATCGCCGGAGCGATTCTGTACGCGTTTGCGCGCCGGCGCGGCGCGGCGGCGCCAACTCGCGCGCAGTGGCGAGCCGCGGCCGTCACCGGCGTGCTGTTGCTCGTCGGCGGCAACGGCGCCGTGATCTGGTCGGAGCAGCATGTGGCCTCGGGACTCGTGGCGCTCATCGTCGCCATCGTGCCGCTCTGGATGGTGGCGCTCGACTGGCTGCGTCCAGGCGGAACGCGACCGGGGCACACCGTATTCATTGGACTGGCGCTTGGGCTGATCGGGCTCGCGTTGCTCATCGGCCCCGACGCAATCGCTTCACGTGGAGCCTCGGGACTCGACGTGCGCGCCGCGATGGTCCCCGTGTTCGGCTCGATGCTCTGGGCGCTCGGCTCGATCTACAGTCGTTATGCACCGCGCACGCCATCGGCGCCCCTGGCGACGGGGATGCAGATGCTCGCGGGCGGCGCGGCGTTTCTGGTCGTGAGCATGCTCGCCGGTGAGCCACAGCGCTTCCATCTCGGCGCGGTCGCGACGTCGTCGCTGATCGGGTTTCTCTATCTACTGACATTCGGTTCGCTGATCGGCTTCACGGCGTACATCTACCTGCTCGGCGCGACGACGCCGGCAAAGGCGTCGACGTATGCGTATGTGAATCCCGTCGTCGCGGTGATCCTTGGCTGGGCGGTGGCGGGCGAGCCGTTCACGCCGCGCATGCTCGTGGCGGCGGCGATCATTCTCGGTGCGGTCGCGTTGATTACGCTGGCGAACGCGCGCCGAACGGCGGAATCGCCCTCACCTGCCAAGCGCCCCGGGACCGGCTCCCGTCGGCGCATTTCGGCAGCATGACCTGAACCTCGCTCTGTGTTGCAAGCTGTCCGGTGATTTGACGGATTCTAAACGGAAGACCACCTGAAGATGCGGTGTTGATGCACCGCATGACTCGTCGCGAGCGAGAATCGATACTTGACCGGCATTCTCAAATACGGTAAGCGTTGGATCCTGGTCCTGAATCGAAGGACTTGCTCGGAGTGAGCCATGCGACTTCGCTACGTAGCGTTCCTCGCGTTCGCGACGGCTAGCGTCTCACGCGCGCAGACGCAACAGCGCGTCGCCACCGTCAAGCTGCGGGGGCGAGTCTTGGACTCAGTTACACACGCACCGATTGCGGGGGCAAGTATTGAAATCAGCCAGACGGATCTGCGCCAAATCACGGATTCCGCCGGCCGGTTCGCATTCGCATCGCCCCCCTCGGGACAGCACGCTCTTCGCGCGCTCCATGTGGGTTACCTCGCTCGGAGTGAGGATGTTTCTATCTCCCCAAACGACACTCTTGAGCACGTGATCGTGCTTAGCCACGTACCGGTTCAGCTCGGAGAGGTCGTCATATCCGGGAAACCGGTGACGTTTCCAAGATTCTTCGAAGAGGCGTACAAGAGGGCAGCGCGCGGCCGCGGCGTGTTCTTCACGCGAGAAGACATCGAGGAGTCGAATGCAAATGACTACAAGACGCTGCTGGACAGAATTCCAAGCGTGAGCGCCAACGACCGCGGAGTCACGTTTAATCGTTGCCAATCAGGCCTGATCGCTGCCGGCGACCCGACGGCAAGGCCCAAAGTGCAAGTCTATATCGACGGCCACCGAATGGCACTCGACGCGAATGACTTCCGTGGAATCTACGGAGCGCTGTCGAGCGTCAAGCCAGAGCGCATTCAGATCATGGAGGTATATCCAAACATCTCATCGATTCCCGCGGAGTTCCTCGCGGATGCGTGCGCCGTCGTAGTCATCTGGACCAAGCGAGACTAGTCAGCTTGTCGATCTCGTGCCACTCTCCCATCCAGCGCGTACTTTGAGCTGCGCCCCAGAAGCGTTAGGTATCTCTTCGATCGACCACTCGTTCGCGCCGCGGACGAGGCGCAGTCCCGCCCAGCCGAGCGCCTCGTCGAAGTCCGGGTCCTCGACGCCGCCGACGTGGCGAACGAACCAGTCGTGCAGGTTGGTTCCCGCCGCTTCGCTCACCGCGCGCTCGACGTCCTCCTCGGTGTAGCCGCGACCCTGTAAGTAGTATGACGCGTTCGGCTGCTCCCAGCTCAGCCGGCGCAGGTTGCGAAAGGCGTCGTCCAGGGAGCGCGCGTTCTGGCTGCGCGAACGAATGAGCAAATCGAAATAGAGCGCCAGCCCCGCGCCCTTGGTGTAGTAGCTGAAGAAATCGTTCGGATTCACCGCATAGCCGGGTTGCGCGCCGTCCCAGAATGGCGCCTCGAACGACGCCATCCGCGCCGAGGTTTCCTTCCGCCCCGGCTCGGTGAGGTTGGGCCTAACGATAGAGTTCGCGATCATGCCATAGAACCCGTCGCGGGCGAGCACGCCCGCGCGGTAGAGCGCGGTCTGCCCGTAGTACTGCGTCCAGCCTTCCGCGACCCACAGACTGGGCTGGTACTGCTCGCGAGTATAATCGAAGGGGCCGAGGGCGATCGGGCGCACGCGCTTCACATTCCATACATGGAAGTACTCGTGCGCCGCGGTGCCGATGCCGGGGAGCAGCACGTCCTCGTCGTGCCACGGATTCCGGTTGATGATCTGCGTCGAGTAGAGATGCTCCATCCCGTCGCCGCCGGCGTAGCCGATGTTGAAGAGGAAGGTGTACATCTCGAGGGGCGGCGGCCCGAAAACGGTGTTCTCGTAGCGCACGATCTTCTCGACGTCGCCGACGAATCGACGTCGCGTGGCAGCGGTCGATGGCCCGTTGTGGTGGACCATCGTGCGATAGAGCCGGCCGTCGACCGTGAAGCTGTCGACCATGAGCGCGGGGGCGACCTCGGTCGGCGTGTCGATCAGGCGATCATAGTTCTCGAAACGATAGTCCACCTGATCCGGCGTTCGCGCGTCACCGTTCACGATGTGCCAGCCCGCGGGGAGATCCACATGCAGCGTCACCGGGTCCGGCTTGTGGTCGACGACGTACATGAAGACGGACGCGCCATTCCAGTTGGCGTGCGCGGTGTCGAGCACGCTGAACGTGCCCGAGAGCGTGTTCACGAACACCCGATAGTGCACGGTGATCGCGCGCGCTCCAGCCGGAGACACCCGCCACAGCGAGCCGTTCTCGCGCTCCCAGCGGACCGGCGCGCCGCCTGGTCCGGTAATCGTTAGGTCCTGGAGCGTTCGGGCGAAGTCGAAGCGCGCGTAGCGGCCGGGAGACCACACGGGCATCTGCAGTCGCACGACGTCGCCGGTGACGTTCCCGATGCTCATCTGAACGTCGAAGAGATGCGACGTGGGATCGGGCATCGCGATGCGATACGCGATATCGAACCGGGGCGCGGGCGCGGGCGCTGCTTGCCCCTGGGCGGTCGTTACGGCACGAAAGGCGACGACGGTGGCGATCGCGAAGTAGAGAACGGAGCGGCGCACGCGTAATCTCCAAGCGGGGAGTGAATGGGTTGCCAGACGCGACGACGGCATGAAGACTAGCAATTCGCAGTGGTAGCGAGACAGCCGGCCTCGACGACTCCCGCCGGCACGAAAGACGCCACGCAGCATAGTCATTACTCGACCAGCGAGCGGGAATGGCGACAAGAAAGCGAACTGGCTCGGCGAAGAAATTGACCGAGTATCGTCGAAAGCGCGACTTCGCGAAAACGCGCGAGCCGGCCGGCGGCGCCGCGATGACGACCCGAAGAAGGCGCGCGCCGTCACTTCACTTCGTCGTTCAGAAGCACGACGCGACTCGTCTGCATTTCGATTTCCGTCTCGAGCTGGATGGCGTCATGAAAAGCTGGGCCGTTCCGAAAGGGCCCAGCTACGATCCGGCGGTGAAGCGCCTCGCGATGGAAGTCGAAGATCATCCCATCGAATACAACGCCTTCGAGGGCACCATTCCCGAAGGCGAGTACGGTGGCGGCACCGTGATGCTCTGGGACCGCGGAACGTACGAGGCCGAGGACGGCGGAGGCGTAGAAGCACTGCGCGAGGGATACGCGCGGGGCGATCTCAAGGTCGTGCTCCACGGCGAGCGGCTGCAGGGCGGCTGGGTGCTCGTGCGCATGAAGCGGCCGGGCCGCCCCCAATGGTTGCTCATCAAGCACCGCGACGAATTCGCATCGCGCACGCGCGACATCGTCGAGGAGACGACGACGTCGGTCGCGACCGGCCGCACGATGGACGAGATCGCCGCCGGGAAGAAGGGAAAGGCGCGACGTCCCACTCAGCGGCCGCGAAAAACTGGCGCGCGCTTTTCCTGAAACGCGCGCAGCGCTTCGGCGACGTCTTGCGACGCAAAGCACGTCTTGATCGCCGTCAACTCGCGCGCGAGATGATCCTCGAGTGACGTCTCGAACGTCGACGCCAACAGCCGCTTCGTGAGCGCGAAGGCGATCGGGGGGCCCGCGGCCAGTCGTTCGGCGTACGCCATTGTCTCCTTTGCGAAGGTGGTGTCGTCGAACACCGCCGCGACGAGGCCGACGCGCTGCGCCTCGTCGGCGTCGAGATCGCGACCCGAGAGAATGATCTCGCTCGCGCGTGAGAGCCCGATCAAGCGCGGCAGCATGTAGCTCACGCCCGCGTCGGGACTGAGTCCGCGCCGCACGTAGCCCGCGGTGACGCGCGCGCCGCGCGCGATAAGTCGAATGTCGGCCGCGAGAGCGAGACCAAAGCCCGCGCCCGCCGCCGATCCATTTATTGCGGCGATGAGAGGTTTCTCACATTGAGTTGCGGTGCGCACCCAGCGGCCGACCCAGGCGAGGGGATCGAGACGATCGCGCAGATCGCCGTCCGGCAACCGCGGCGGCTCGGAGAGATCGAGCCCCGAACAGAAGCCGCGTCCCGCTCCGGTGATGACGACAACGCGAACGGCGTCGTCGTGTGCGGCCTCGTCGACGACGCGGGGCAATTCGTCCGCGAGCCGCGGATTCACCGCGTTGAGGCGGTCTGGTCTGTTGAGCGTGATCGTGCGGACGCCGACTGCCGATGTGGCGACGAGAAGATGTTCGTAGGACATGGAGTTGTGAGGTTCGATAGCGATGTGTCGTTGCGCCGCGCATGGCCGATACTGGAAAACAGCAGTCCCTACTGTGCAGAAATGTGGCGCGGGCAAATGAGCCGCGCGAGTAACACGCCGTGACAGGCAGCACGCTCGAAAAGTGTGAGACGAAATGTGCGAACGATCACCGCCGTCGAATTTCACGACACGCGAGTATGAGAACGTCGTCAATTCGAAGGAATTGCCGCCGAGAACACGAGGCAGTTCAGTGTAATTGTCGAGCGCGCGTGGTCGTCCACTACACGAGCGCCACGCGTTGCTCCGTTCGCAATCTCGAACGGCGAAGCCCGCGTCGCTTTCGTTTCGTCCGCGGAGTTTCATTGCTTCACCTTTCACCGCGCGGGACCTTCGATGAGCCTCTTCAAAAAACGCCGACCAGATCCCAATAACCTTCCCACGACCGGCGCCGGGTATTCGGTGCTCGACGCGCAGCTCTCGGTCCATGGCGACATCGAGACCGAGGGCACGCTGCGCGTCGACGGCCGGCTCGATGGATCGATTCGTCGCGCGGACGTCGTCGTCATCGGCGAGGGCGCGACCGTCGTCGGCGACATCTCGGCGCGCGAAGTGATCGTTGGTGGATCCGTTCAGGGAAATGTCGTTGCCACGACGCGAATCGAGCTCCAGCCGAGCGCGGTCGTCACCGGTGACATCGACGCCGGCGCGATCATGATTCAGGAAGGTTGTGTCGTGCAGGGAAGACTCACGGTGACGACGACGCCGGCCGCGAAGCCGGCGAAAGTCAAAGCGCGCTCGCCGATGCCGACGCCGGTCACGGCGCTCGCCGGCTCCGAGGCAGCGTAATACAGGGCGATGGCGACGAAGCAACGCCCTCAGCGACAAACCGGATGGACGATTCTCATTGTCCCGCCGAATCCGCTGCGCAAAACGCGCGCGGTGCACATTCGGCGTCGACATGTTCGTGTCGTACTCGCCATCCTTGGGTTTTGCACGCTGACGATCGCCGGACTCGGCGTCGTCGTGTTCGGCGACACGTTGCAGGTCACGGCGACCGCCGACGAGTTGGCGGATGCGCATCAGATGATTCTCACGCTCACCGACTCGTTGCAGAGCGTCGCCGACCTCGACCTCCCCGACGACGAATCGGCGGCGACTAACGCGAAGAACGCGTCGGCCCACGGCGCGCGCGTCACCGAAGTCGGCTTGGCGCGTCCCGCGCACGGGATCACGCTCCCTGTCGTCGGTGTGATCACGAGCCGCTTTTCGCGATCGCGGTGGCACCCGATCCTCCGCATTTTCCGGCCGCACAAGGGCGTGGACGTCGCCGCGCCGTACGGCTCGAACATCACGGCGCCGGCGGCGGGACGAGTGACGTTCGTCGGCCGCAAGCTCGGCGACGGTCTGATGGTGGAGCTCGATCACGGCAACGGCGTGACGAGTCGTTATGCACACTGCAGCGCCGTCAAGGTTCGGGTCGGCGACTTCGTATCCTTTGGCGACGTGATCGCCGCGGTCGGCTCGTCGGGCTTGTCGACGGCGCCGCACGTGCACTTCGAGGTGCGCATCCGCGGTGAGCCGGTGGACCCGCTCAAGTACCTGATCCAGGCGCGCCTAACGCCGCAGAAGACACCGGAGCCGGCGCCGGTGATCCAGGCGGGCACGCCCACGCCGCACCGTCCCGCGGGCACCGGCTCGGAAAACCCCTAGCACTGCAGTCCCGAAGAAAGTCAGGCTTTGAGCTCCGTGTGCTGTAATCGCGAGCGGGGGTTCCTCCGGCATTTGTGAGCTCCGTGTACTGTGATCGCGGGCCGGGGCCTCCGGGGGTTATGGCAATACTGGGATCATCGGGGAATTTCGGAGAAGGTCTCGAGCGGTGATCCGTGTCCCAGGAATTCCGGACTCTCGAGGTGCCGCGGGCTTGGAGAGCTGGGGGGGGACCGAGATGTTCGCGCCCAATGAAGGTTCTTCGCTTGTCGAATTTCAACCAAGAACACGATAGACAAGAACCGGTGCGACAGAGTCGTTACGCCACTCGGTTGGATTCGCTCAGATTCGCGGCATTCGCGTCCCAAGCACTCTGGACTCTTTCGGTGCCGTAGCTCACGGCTGATCACCTTCCTTTCCCGAAATTCCACGAAGAACCCAGTATTGCCATAACCCCCGGGGGACCCCCGCCCGCGATCACACGCACGACGAGCCGCCCGCGATCCCTGGCACCTGCCTTGTTGCCGACGCATGTTGGGGCGTCGAATCCCGATCAGGAGAGCCACCGTGACCGCGTCCGCGAACGATCGGTTCCGACGCGTTGACGCCGTGTTCGACGCCGTGCTCGAGCTCCCCACCGCCGAGCAAGCGGCGTACATCGATCGCGCCTGCCTGGGCGACAGTGCGCTGCGCGCCGAGGTCATACAACTGCTGCGCGCGCATCAACGGACCGGAAGCATCCTCGACGCGCCGCCGGGTTCGCGACTGGCGTCGCTGCTGCTCGAGGGCGAGGACACCCCCGACCGTATCGGCCCGTTTCGCGTCGTGCGCGCCGTCGGCGAGGGAGGGATGGGGCAGGTCTTTCTCGGTGAGCGGGCCGACGGGCAATTCGAGCAGCGCGTCGCGATCAAGCTGATCCGGCACCCGATGCCCGGCATCGTCAGGCGCTTCCTCGAGGAGCGGCGCATCCTCGCGCTGCTCGAGCATCCGAACATCGCGCGCCTCATCGACGGCGGCATCACCGCCGACGGGCTGCCTTACTTCGCGATGGAGTTCGTCGACGGTGAGCCGATCGATCGCTACTGCGCGACACGCGCGCTCTCGATCGACGACCGCCTGACGCTGTTCGAGAAAGTGTGCGACGCCGTCAGCTACGCGCACCAGCATCTCGTCATCCATCGCGACCTCAAGGCGAAGAACATCCTCGTCACGCCTAACGGCGACGTCAAGCTCCTCGATTTCGGCATCGCGAAACTCATCGACCGGCCCGAGGGGGCGCCGGAGCGCGACGAGACCTGGACCGGCGTCCGCATCATGACCCCCGAGTGCGCCGCGCCGGAGCAGGTGGTCGGTGATCCGATCAGTACCGCGACCGACGTGTACGCGTTAGGCATCCTGCTCTACACGCTCCTCGCCGGCGAGCGGCCGTACGATTTGCACGGCAGAACGGCCGGCGAGGTGCAACGCATCATCTGCTACGACGTGCCGCCGCCGCCGAGCGCGCGCGCGCCCGCGCCGGCCAAGCGTCGCATCCGCGGCGATCTCGATCTCATCGTGATGACCGCGCTGCAGAAGGACCCCGAGCGCCGCTACCACTCGCCGGCGGCGCTCGTGGAGGACGTCCAGCGCTTTCGCGACGGGCATGCCATCCATGCGCGCGCCGACACGGCGCGCTACCGAGTCGCGAAATTCGTCTCGCGACACCGCGCCGGCGTCGCGATCGTCGCCGGGCTCGTCATCGCCGTGGCGGCGGGCGCGGCGCGCGAGCGCATTCTCCGGCAGCGCGCCGAGGTGGAGGCGCGCAAGGCGACGGAGGTGGAGAGCTTCCTCGTCAGGGTGTTCGACGTCGCCGATCCCTATGCGTGGGAGGAGCCGGACCGTGGGCGCGTCAGCGCCCGCGAGCTGATCGACCGCGGCGCCGCGCGCATCGACTCGACGCTCGTCGGCCAGCCGGAGGTGCAGGCGGAGCTGCGCGCGGTGCTGGGCCGGGTCTACGCCAACCTCGGCCTCATCGCCAAGGCGACGCCGCTCCTCGAGCGTTCACTCGCGCAGCGCGTCGCCGCCCGCGGCGAACGGGATACCAGCATCGCGACGAGCATGGACCTCCTCGGCACGACGTTGGCTCAGCAGGACCGGTACGACGAGGCCGAGCGCCTGCTTCGGACCGCCCTCGAGCACCGGAGGCGCGCGTTGGGCGAGAAGCACGAGCTCACCGCCGAGTCGTTAGGCCATCTCGCGACGCTGTTCGAGAATCGGAACCGCATCGCGCCCGCGGAAACGCTGCATCGCGAAGTCGTCGCCATCAACCAGGCGTTGTTCGGCGACAGCAGCGTCGCGACGGCGAGCTCGGTGAACGACCTCGCGCTCAACCTGTATCACCAGGGACGTTACGCCGAGGCCGAGTCGCTCTATCGCCGCGTGCTCGCCGTCGACCTGCGGAAGCTCGGCGAGCGCGACGCGATGGCCGCCGCCACGATGCAGAATCTCGCGCAAACGCTCGACTCGCGCGGCAAACGTGCCGAGGCCGAATTGTATTATCGACGGTCGCTCGCGGCGAAACGCGCGACGTTAGGCGACGCGCACCCCAGCGTCACGATCGGCCTCAACAACCTCGGCGTCTTCCTCGCGAATGACCCAAAGCGACTCGACGAGGCCGAGGCCCTGGTGCGTGAAGCGATCTCACTCGACCGAAGGATTTTCGGGGATCGGCATACGTTCGTCGCCGAAGGGCTCCGCAATCTGGGGATCATTCTCCGCGGGAGGGGCCAGTTTGCTCGGGCCGATTCGGCGCTGCGTGCGGCGATCGATATCGACCGACCGCTGATTGGCGAGCACGATCTCCGGATGGCGGCGTTCTACAACCACCTCTCTCAGGTGCGGTACCAGGTTGGAGATTCGATCGGAGGGATTCGCCTCATGCGTGAGGCCGTCGCGCTCTACCGCGACATTCTGGGTGAGAAGCATCTCTTCACGCTCATCACGAGCGGCTATCTGGCGCGGCAGTTGAGCGAAGGCGGCGGCGCCGTCGAGGCGGAGTCGCTGGCGCGGACCGTCGTCGCGGGCCTCGACTCCACCGACAGCTCGCAGCGCGCGCAGTATTTCATCACGCTCCGCACCCTCGGCGCGGCGCTCCTCGCGCAGCATCGCGTCGATGAAGCGATACCTATTCTCGAACATGCGCTCGCGTCGACGCGCAAGGATGTCGGCGACGACAATCTCCGGACGGCGCACGTGAAGCTGACGTACGGCAGCGCGCTGCTGGCGAAGGGCCGCTACGCGGAGGCCGCGCCGCTCTTGCGGTCGGCGAACGCGGTGCTCGAGAAGCATCGCGTGGATCAGCCGCGCGTGGCGGCGCAGGCCGCGCGGGCGGTCGCACTGCTGGACGCGAGTCGTTAGGCGTGATCGAGCACGGTGAGGTGACGCGATTGTTGCGCGACGTGCGTCAGGGCGACGGCGCCGCGTTCGAGCGCATCCTCGCGATCATGTATGACGACTTGCGAACGGTGGCGCGCAAACAGCTCCGTCGCGAGTATCAGTCGCCGACGCTGGAGCCGACGGCGCTCGTACACGAGGCGTACCTCAAGATGGTAGGGGGCACGCACGTCGACGCCGAGGATCGCGCCCATCTGCTCGCCCTCGCCGCGCGCGCGATGCGGCAGGTGCTCGTCGATCGCGCGCGCCGTCGCGCGGCGGAGAAGCGCGGCGGCGAGGATGGCTGGATGAACGTGACGCTCACCGACGGCGCTGGCCCGACGGACGGTCTCGCCGCCGACGAGCTCGTCGCCCTCGACGACGCCCTCGCGCAGCTCGAGCCCAGGCAGCGACAGATCGTGGAATGCCGTTTCTTCGGCGGCATGGAAGATCGCGAGATCGCCGCGGCGCTCGGCGTCACCGACCGAACCGTTAGGCGCGAGTGGGTGAAGGCCCGCGCGCGGCTCAACCACGCGCTGTATGGGGGCGCCAAATAGGTGCCAGGTGCCAGGTGCTTGGTGCGTAGCACCGAATACCTGACACCGAGCACCGTAGCGCCCGACACCTCGAGCTCTCTACTGGCGATGGTACGTCAGGCCCGCGCGCTGCGCCTGCTCGACCGCGATCACCATGCCGGGAACGAGATCGACTTCGGGCAGGATATCGGCCTTGAGATCTTCATAAACCGTCTTCGCGTCGAGGCCGCGCTTCTGCGCGAGCATGCCCGAGAAGATCGTGAGCGCGTTGTTGCAGAGAATCAGCGTCGCGCCGCGCTTGTGAAGTGACTCGAGACTCGCCGGAGGCATCGGCGCTCCGAGCACGACCGGCGCCGCGCGCCAGGGATTGGCCGTCGCGAACTGACCCGTCGCCGGATCCTTCGTGTCGAGAAATTCGCCGAGCCGATACTTCGCCCACGCGGCGTCGTTCAATGCGTAGAAGGTCGTCGCGCCATAGAACGTGAGCACGGCGTCGATGTCGGAATCCTTGACGTTGAACGCCTTGTTGTAGGTATCGTAGTACAGCATCACGTGCGCGAGCGCCATGCCGCCATTCGGCGTCGGATTGTCGAAGAATTGCTTGTGCTTGGCCTTGAGGCCTTTGAGCCAGTCGTTGCTCGGCTCCTTTATCGTGGAGGTCGGCGTCGCGGCGGGCTTTGCGCTCAACGAGCCAATGCGAGTGGCGGCAGTTCCTGCTGCGGCGATGGTCGCGAGCGACGCAACGATCAGCGTGCGGCGGACCATGGGGCGTGTGTTCAACATTTGGTGGGTCTCCTTTGGACGTTGATTGCGAGCGAAAGGGGTAGGCCTCGCCCGCATTTTCCTTATGCGCAATTGCCGGCCAAGACCGGACATCGGCTTGACGGTCGGCCTTACGAAGCTTCTTTTCGCGGACGATGACACAATCCAGTGTGCCGACGGTCTACAGCTACGAGTCGGGCCGCACGTACCGGTTGGAGCGATTGATCGGCAAAGGCGGCTTCGGCGAGGTCTATCTCGCCACGCACTCGGGCGCGCACGGCGTTCCCGAGCGGGTGTGCGTCAAGATCAGCGAGCGGATGTCGGCGTGGCTGCGCGAGGCGTACTTCGCCGAGCTGCTCGATCGCGAGCCGCGCGCCTTACGAGTCTACGATCGCTTCGCCGTCGTCGACGGGCTTCGCATGCGGTACTGCCTGGCGATGGAGTATGCCGAGCATGGCGACCTCGGCGCGTGGCTGGCGCAGAAGGGGCCGCAGTCGGAGCGATTCGTCAGGCGCGAGATCGCCGCGATCCTCAAGGCCCTCGATGCGGTGCATCGGGGGCAAGCGCTGCATCGCGATCTCACACCCTTCAATGTGTTCGTCTGCCAGAACGAGGAGCTCAAGCTTGGCGACTTCGGCATCGCGACACACCAGCTCAGCCGCCGCGGCGTCACCGCCGACGCGTTCAACGTCCTGAACGCGCCGACGGAGATCGCGTGGGGGAAGATTCGCCGCTGGCAGCAGCGGGACGACATTTATCAGATCGCGTTGATCGCCGCGATGCTGCTGCGCGGCGACATCGTGAAGCCGATGCGGAGCAAGGACGTGCGCGGTCTGCCCTGCAGCGATCACCTCAAGGAAGTGATTCACCGCTGCCTCGGCGTCCGCGGCCGGCGCTACGAGTCGGCGGGGGAGCTGATCGCGGCGCTCCATGGCAAGTCGCCGGAGCCGCAATTCGGGCGGATCAAGAGCCTAACGGGCAAGCGCATCGCGTTCACCGGCTTCCTGAGTCGTCCGCGGAGCGAGGCGGTCGCGGCGGCGAAGAAGGCCGGCGCGATCGTGCAATCGAAGCCCGGTCAGCTCACGGACGTGCTGGTGCGGGGCAAGCCTAACGCCTTGCAGATCGCCGGCCGGGCCGGCGGGACGAAGCTGATGGAGATCCGTCGGCTTGCCGCGCTGGGTCACGCGGTGAAGGTGATCAGCGATGGGCAGTTCTGGAGGTTGGTGGGGCCCGTACGCAAAAAGGGCCCTCTACGCGCTCGATAGCAGGAGCGGGGTCGCTCCGGGGCATATGGACAATACTGCCATTGACTCCGTTTGGCGTTAGGCGCCTCGACGGAATGGCAGTATTGCCATAACCCCCGGAGGACCCTCCGCCCGCGATCACATAGCGCGCCGGTGTCCGTGTCAGTCCGCGCGTCAAAGCTTTCCCCGCCCCTGCGCACGATCCAAATTCCGCGCTATGCGTAACATCCGTGTGGCCTCGGTCCAGTTTCAGCACGCGCCCGGCGACATCGCGTACAACATGGGACGCGTCCGACACTTCGTCTCGGAAGCGGCTCGCTCGAAGGTCGAAATCATTGCGTTCCCCGAGATGTGTCTCACCGGGTACTGGCACGTTCGCAACCTTTCGCGCGAAGGCGTGGAGGCATTGGCCGAGGCGGTGCCGGAGGGACCGAGCACGCAGGAGTTGCTGCGTCTCTCGAAACAGCACGGGATGACGATCGGCGCGGGGCTGATCGAGCGCGCCGAGGACGGACGGCTCTACAATGGCTACGTCGTCGCCATGCCTAACGGCGAGTGGGCGGTCCACCGGAAGTTGCACGTGTTCGTGAGCGAATGGTTGTCGAATGGCGACCGCTACACCGTGTTCGATACGCCCCATGGCTGCCGGGTCGGCGTCCTGACCTGTTACGACAACAACATCGTCGAGAACGCGCGGGCGACCGCGCTCGCCGGCGCCGAGATCCTGCTCGCGCCCCATCAGACCGGCGGATGCGATTCGGTGAGTCCTCGCGCGATGAAGCCGGTTGATCCCGCGATCTGGGCGCGTCGTCACGAGGATCCGGCGGCTGTTCACGCGGAACTGTGCGGCCCGAAGGGGCGCGCGTGGATCATGCGGTGGCTGCCGAGCCGTGCCCATGACAACGGCATGTTCTTATTGTTCAGCAACGGCATCGGTCCCGACGACGACGAGATCCGCACCGGCAACGCGATGGTGCTTGACCCGTACGGGGAGGTAATCGTCGAGACGAGTAGGGCGGGCGACGACATGGTCGTGGCGGACCTCGACGCGTCCCTCCTGCCGACATCGTCCGGGCGGCGCTGGCTGCGCGCGCGCCGACCCGAGTTATATGAATGCTTAACACGCCGCACCGGTGAAGAGATGGAGACGCGCCGGGTGCGATTCGGAGGTTGAGATGCGGTCGAAGCTGATTCCGTTGCTCGTACTCGGTGGCGTCGCGGCCTGCGACACGGCCACGGGAGTCACCGGCACGACGAACGAGCCCGCGGTGCGCATCGTGAACGCCTTCACGTCGCCGGTGGACGTGATCATCGACGGGAACGTCGCCATCTCGGCGATGGCCGCGGGGTCGGTTGGCACCGCGCTCACCTCGCCGGGTGATCACACGCTCCTGTTGCGCCCGACGGGAACGGGCACCGCGATCTCGCAGTCGATCACGGCGGCGACGGGTGCGATGAGCACGATTGCCGCGACGCGCGACGCGTCGACCGGCGCGCTCTCGAGCTCCGTCCTCGACGACACCGGCAGCGTCGTCCCCGCCGGCGCGACCAAGCTCCGCGTCATCCACCTCGCGCCTAACGCGGGGACGCTGCAGGTCTACCGCACGCAGCCCGACTTCGCGACGCCGACTTCGTGGCAGTTTCCCTTCAACTATCAGCCCAATCCCGACGCGCTCAGCGCGCCCTTCTATCAGAGCACGGTCGGGACGTGGGAGGTTCGCATCTGGCAGACGCCGGCCGATCCGTCGGGCTGGAGTACGGCGACGGTGAAGGTAGTGGTGCCGCTGGCGAGTGGGGAGAAGAAGACGATCATCATCCTCGATAAGCCGGGCGGCGGCGTGAGCACACAGGTGCTCTAGGGCTGAAGCGTGAGCCTCTGCAAATCCCTCCACCTAACGAGAATCACGTGGTTGTCCTCGAGCGCCTTTTTGAACTCGGCGCTCGTCACCACCTCGTAATCCCGCTGGCGCCACGCCGATCCGTACGGTTCGTGGTTCACCGTCACCGCCTGTAGCTCGGAGTCGTCGTGGCCGAGGTGGACGATGATCTCGGTGAGCCCGGGCTTGAGATTCGCGATCGCGTTGAGATAGAACTCCTTCCAGTGGTCGCGGGGCACATCCGGCGAGGCGACGATCACCGCGTCGACCGCGACGTCGCTCGCGGCGAGCGGCATCCTCGGCGAGCCGAGCGGGCCGCCGCGCACCGCGAGGAAGGGCAGATGATAGTCGTGCGCAACCTTCACATACGTCGCCATCATCTCGGGCGTCGTGAAGAGCGCGCCCATGTGGCTGTCGAGGTGCGTCGGACGAATCCCGAGCGCCATCGCGCGGTCGACCTGCGCGCGCAGCTCGCGCTCGACGTCCGCCGGCTTCGCGCGCGCCAACACCGGCGGCACGTCGCTCGGGAACGTACCCGTCGAGTCGAGTAAACTCTGAACCTGGTCGCGCGGCGCGACGCTCCCCCAGCGATACGTCTCCCACTCGCTCGTGATGGTGAGGTGAAGGCCCAGGTCCGCGTCGGGATGCGCCTTCGCGTACGCTGCGACCTCCGTCACCCACGGCGTCGGCGTCATGATGCTCGCCGAGGTGATGGCGCCCGCATCCAGTGCCGCGAAGCTCGCCGCGTCGACCGAGTGGGCGACGCCGAGATCGTCGCCGTGAAGAATGAGCAGCTTCGCGTTGGCGGGATAACCGAGCCGCTCGGCGACGGTCTTGCCCTGGGCGTGAAGAGTGGATACAACAAGGAGCGAGAGCACCGACACGTAGCGCAGGGGCCGCATGAACACCTCAGGGTGGGTGAGCGGAGTCTCAATGCCGGACGAGATAATCGTACGCGGCGACGACGCTCGCAACCTTCCTCCCGAAGTCCACTGCCAGCTGCCGAGGATCGTCGCGCGCGAATAGCAATCGACGACAAAGGAGTCATCGATCGTACGCTCCAATTCGGCCTCGTCGACTGGAACGATATCGATGGCCCCGATCTGGAGCGGATGCCCGCCCTATCGCGCGCCGGTCGCAATAAGCATGTTGTCTGCGCTACGCTCGAGACGTTCCATCCCCGCCTCGCCCTCGATCGCATGTCCATCGCCCGCCTCGGCGCCTGCCTAACGCTTGCCTGCTCCCTCGCCGCGTGTCGGTCCACGCCAACGCCGCAAACGGCGCCGGCGCCGACGCGCCAACGACCCGTTCAGATGGCCCCGCTCGCGTCCCTCGGCGCGCATCGCGTCGTCCCCGCGCCAGTCTCGGTGACCGCCGGCGGTGGCGCGCCCTTCACGCTCTCGGCGACGACGACGATCAGCGTCCCGCCGAACGACGCCGACGCCGCGCGCGTCGGCGAGCAATTCGCGGCTTTGCTGCGGCGTGCGACTGGCTTCCGTATTCCCGTGTCCAGCGACGCGCCGGCACCTAACGGCGCCATCGTGCTGAGACTCGCGAGCTCGCCGGAGATTGGCGCGGAAGGCTACGACCTCACGATCGACGCCAACTCGATCCAGCTCGTCGCGTCCAGCGCCGCCGGACTCTTTTACGGCACGCAGACCATCCGCCAGCTGCTCCCCGCCGCGATCGAGGCCGAGCAGAGTGAGCTGCGCATGGCGAGCGGGTGGACGATTCCCCCGGGACGCATCGTCGACCATCCGCGTTTCGCCTGGCGTGGCGCGATGCTCGACGTCGCGCGCCACTTCTTCACCGCCGACGAGGTGAAGCAGACGATCGACCTGCTCGCGCTCTACAAGGTCAACACGCTGCACCTGCATCTCTCCGACGACCAGGGCTGGCGCATCCAGATCGACTCCTGGCCCAACCTCACGCGGATCGGCGGGAGCACCGAGGTCGGCGGCGGCCCAGGAGGGTTCTACACAAAAGATGATTACGCCGGCATCGTTAGGTATGCACAGGACCGCTTCGTCACGATCGTGCCGGAGATCGACATGCCGGCGCACACCAATGCGGCGATCGCGTCATACCCGCAGCTCGGCTGCAGCCAGCCGACGCCCGGCGTCTATGGCGGCACGCAGCCGTTAGGCGTCTACACCGGGATCGCCGTCGGGTTCAGCAGCCTCTGTCCCGACAGCGAGACGGTGTACAAGTTCGTCGACGACGTCGTGCGCGAGCTCGGGGCGATGACGCCCGGCGCCTATTTCCACGTCGGCGGCGACGAAGTGCAGGCGCTGACGAACGAACAGTACTCGCACTTCGTCGAGCGCGTGCAGGACATCGTCTACAGGAACGGGAAGACGATGGTCGGCTGGGAGGAGATCGGGAAAGCGCGTCTCCGCCCGACGACGATCGCGCAGCAATGGAAGAGCGACAGCGCGCTGCTCGCGTTCAAGCAGGGCGCGAAGCTCCTGCTCTCGCCGGCGTCCAAAGCATATCTCGACATGAAGTACAATCCTTCTACGGAACTGGGTCTCGACTGGGCCGGGTTCGTCGAGCTGCGCACGTCGTACGACTGGGATCCCGTGACGTACTTGCAGGGGGGGCCGGAGCAATCGGTGGTCGGCGTCGAGGCGCCGCTCTGGAGCGAGACGGTGAAGAACATCACCGCCGCGGAGTACATGATCGTGCCGCGCCTGCCGGCGATCGCCGAGGTCGGGTGGACGCCGGCAGCAGCGAAGAACTGGGAAGGTTTCCGGACGCGGATCGCCGCGCACGCGCCGCGCTGGCGGCTTCTCGGCGTGAACTTCTACGCGTCGCCCGAGGTCGCGTGGTGAAAGTACTTGTATCGAGACTGCGCGGATGAAATGCGCCCTTCTCGTCGACGCAATTTCCCTCACGCTGAGGACAGCATCCAAATGAGCGTTGATGCAGGCAGTTATCGAGATCGCGCTCAGCCCGAATCCCTCCGTGGCCGCGCGTTGAGCATCTCACTCACCGTCAAGGACCTTCAGCAAAGTCTCAAGTGGTATCGCGACGTCCTGGGCTTCGTCGTCGACCGCGAGTACGAGCGGGACGGCAAGCCCTTTGGCGTCTCGCTGAAGGCGGGTTCCGTCGCGATCCTGATCAATCAGGACGATGGCGCGAAGGGGGCGAATCGCGTCAAGGGCGAGGGCATCTCGTTCATGATCACGACGGCGCAAAGTGTCGACGAGATCGCGAAGCGAGTCAAGGACAACGGCGGCACGCTCGACATGGAGCCGACCGACATGCGGTGGGGAACACGTGCCTTTCGTCTCCGCGACCCGGATGGATTCAAGCTCACGATTTCCTCGGAGCGCACATGAACACGCGACGCCAGCTCGGCACCTTCTTCGCCCTCACGTTCGGCCTGAGCGCCATCTGGTGGGCGTTGATCATCAACGCGCACAGCCTCGCGACCCACAGTAGGCTCTACGTGTTCGCCCTCATGTGGTCACCGGGCGTGAGCGCGCTCATCACGCGCCTCGTCTTTCAGCACAATCTGCGCGGAGAAGGCTGGGGGTGGAATCGCGGCACGACCCGCTGGGCGGCGCTCGCCTACGTTCTCCCGTTAGGCTACGCGATCGTCGCCTATGGGTTCGTGTGGCTCACGAAGCTCGGCGGCGTCGACCTCTCGCGCTTCCACACGCCCATCGTCGCCTTCCTCCTCCTCGGCTCGATTCAGAGCCTGCTCTCGGCGACGGGCGAGGAGCTCGGCTGGCGCGGCTTCCTCGTTCCGACGCTCGCGAAGACCATGTCGTTCGGCAAACTCTCCCTGTTGAGCGGAGCGATCTGGGCCGCGTGGCACGTGCCGCTCATCATCGGCGCCGACTACAACGGCGGCACCCCCGCCTGGTATTCGGTCCTCTGCTTCGTCCTGATGGTCGTCGCGCTCGGCGTCCCGTTCGCCTGGCTGCGGCTGCGCTCGGGGAGCGTGTGGCCGGCGGCGATTCTCCACGCGTCGCACAATCTTTTCGTGCAGGAGTTCTTCGATCGCGTGACGGTGGACACCGGTCCGACGCGCTGGCTCACCGGCGAATTCGGCGCCGCGCTCGCGGTCGCGATCTTGGCCACGTCGTGGGTTTTCTGGCGCGCACGCGGCGCAATCGACCAGCCTAACGATGCCGCCGCAACGGCATCTGTGACGCCGAGGCCGGCAGCCTCATCGTCATCCACGACAGTTCCAACGCGTGGGTGACATGACACCGTCGGACTCGAAGCCGACGGGCGGGTGCAAGCCCTGATCAGGGCCCCGTCATCCCGAGGAACGAAGCGACGAGGGACCTGTACGAATATTCCAAATTTGGGATCATCGGGGAATTTCGGGAAAAGGTCTCAAGCGGTGATCCGTGTCCCAGGAATTCCGGACTCTCGAGGTGCCGCGGGCTTGGAGAGCTGTGGGGACGGTAGAGTAGGGACCAGAGAGGACTCTGGTCCCCCTCGTCAAACCGGACGGGCGGGTTTCCCGCATCCGGCTTTCCTGACAGCTTCATCGAAAACCTATCGCAGAGCGGCGCGGCAGCGCGACGAGGGGCTGGAAGCCTAACGAGTTCGTAATGAACGCGTACCAGGTCACACCTGCCGGTGGCCGGCAGGGCCGCTGACTCCGACGTCGCAGGTGCCGCATGAGCCGTTCAATCGCAAATGCCGTCAAGGCGCGCTGAGCACCCAGGGCGTGCCCAAACTGAAAGTACTGCTGCCAGCCCCGGAGAAAGGCGTTGAGATCCGCCACCACGACTGCCACCGGCACCCGAAAGCGCCGAGAAGCCGTCCGCTGCCGGAGTGCCTCGCGCGCGCGCGCCATTGACCGCTTGGACGGGACCGCCGTGAAATAGCGCGTCTGCCGCCCAAACTGATCCCAGTCATACCGAAACGTGTACCCGAGGAAGTCGAGCTGTTCGGCCCCGTTCGGTCCGAGCTTCACGATCCGCGTCTTGCGCCGATTGATCGTGAGGCCAAGCCACTCCTCCACCGTGCGCTCGATCCACTGCGGAATGCGATGCCCGATGTACCGCGCGAGCACCACAAAATCATCCGCGTAGCGCACCAGATGCGCGCCCGCCCACGTGCCCGGACCTTCCGCTCGTGAGAACCGCACATCCAACCAATGGAGATAGAGATTCGCCAAGAGCGGCGAAATAACGCCGCCCTGCGGCGTTCCCTGGGTCGGTCGCTGGCGTCGCGGCCGCCCCGTTCCGTCTCGCTCCTCAACTGGGGCAGTGAGCCACAGCCGAAGCAGGCGCAGCACCTGTCGGTCTGCCACCCGCCGCTCGACACACTTCAGCAACTGGTCGTGCGGAATCGAATCGAAGTAGCCTGCCAGGTCTGCATCGTAGATCTCCCGATACCCCTGCTGCACCCGACGCGCAATCTCCTGCAGCGCGTCGTGCGCGGTGCGTCCCGGCCGATATCCATACGAGACGGCGAGGAACTCCGCCTCGAAGATGGGCTCCAGAATCAACTTCGCCGCCATCTGCACGACGCGATCCCGGACAGTCGGAATGCCTAACGGGCGTTGCTTCCCATCCGCCTTCGGGATGTACACCCGGCGCACCGCCTGAGGCCGATACTGCTTCGTCTGCAATTCGCCCTGCAGCTGCTGCACGAACTGCACGACCGAGTCGGGCGAGGCCTTGATCTGAGTGATCGTGACCCCATCCACCCCCGATGCACCGTCGTTGGCGGCGACCAGGACCCATGCGGCCTCGAGGACATCGAGCCGAGCGATCAGGCTATACAACGTGTAGAACCGGAACGTCGGCTCGCGCTTCGCCTTCCGATACAGCTTCTGTCTCAACGTGAAGAGTTTCTCCGGCAACCCCCACTCGTTGACCGCAAAGGCCGCCGGCAGGGGAACCGCCGCATCCTCCGTCGTAGCGCGATGTCGCTGACGCAATCGGCTCTCCTCGTCTCTGACTCCGCAGACTGTCAGTCAGGGCCCTTCGCTCCCCGGGCGTTACCCCGGTTCATCGCTACTATGACCCTGTCCGACGCCCAGCCGGGCCGCTCCCCTCGTTATGTATTCCGAGGCTGGCGCAGGAGCACGACTCCCAGCCCGCTGGGCCTCTCAGGTTCCTGTGTGTTCTGTCGGGACGCGCCGTTCCACTCTACCCCGGAGGGCCAGATCACTGCCTGTGCCTATGCCTTCGTGATCTGCACGGGCTTCACTGAATTCGGCCAGCTGGCCGCCCTCACCTTTCGCGTTTCGAGGCCTACATGGATTCACTGGCGTTACGGCTCACCCCTTCGTGGTCCCGAGGCTTCGACATCGTGATTACTCGCCGACGCCGCTCGGGCCACTACATGTGTCATAGGCATTTCACATGATGAACTCCTTGCAGTTCACGAGAAATACACAAGCTTCCCTGACGCACCGAATGGCGCGAATTGCGAGCGAATCCAAACTTGCGCATCTGGGCATCGATCGCGCGCCGCCCACTCGGAATTTGGTGTGCCCGGATCGAGATGTTCGCGCCCCATGAAGGTTCTTCGCTTGTCGAATTTCAACCAAGAACACGATGGACAAGAACCGGTGCGACAGAGTCGTTACGCCACTCGGTTGGATTCGCTCAGATCGCGGCATTCGCGTCCCAAGCCATCTGGACTCTCTTTCGGTGCCGTAGGCTCACGGCTGATCACCTTCCTTTCCCGAAATTCCACGAAGAACCCAGTATTGCCATAACCAAACGCGATGCACCCCGCTTCCGTTACAGTACCTCGCCATGCCCCTCTGCCCGACGTTCCGCGAGGCGACGCTCGACTTCGTCCGCGCGCTCTTCGGTGCGTCGATCCGTACGTCGCCGCTGTTCCGTGCCCCGCCGGTAACCTTCTCCAACGAACGGCCGCACCTGTTCCCAGCTGCACGGCGGCGACGCGCACCCGCGCCAGCCACGCTCGAGCTCCGGTTCCACCTCGTCGAATGAACGATCGACAAAGTTTGGATTGCTACTCGCGATGTGACCAAGGAAGTACGCGCCGCGAACATCGTCGTAGCTTCGATCGGCCAGACGCGCGTCCGACGACTCGTAATGCGCGCGGAATTCCTCGTCGTCCTCGGCGCTCAACTTCTCCGCGGCTTCGGCGATCGCGCGCCCGGTCCACCATCCACCGATCGCGCCCGCGATGCCGCCGAGCAGTGTGCCAATGGGACCGGCGGAGGAGCCGATCCCGGCGCCCAGCAACACGCCGGTGATGCCTCCCGCCGCTTCTCCGATTTCATCGCCGAGACTGGGCTGACCGTGGTGGGCGCCGAGCGCCACGTCTTTCGCACGCTCGATGCGCCCATCGGTCGAGCCACGATCGGCAATACCGCGATCCCTGTCGTTCATCGCAATTCATTCCTTGAAAACCGTATCACACTGATCGGCAAGTTCGGTACCCGCTTGACACGCCCCGCGAGTAGCTGCCGATTGTGTCGCCATGGTCGAAAGGACAGACAAGGATCGGGGACGCGCGCGAATTCACATCGGCACACAAGGGTGGAATTACGATGCGTGGGTCGGGCCCTTCTATCCCGTCGGTACGCGACCCGCGGACTTCCTTGCGATCTACTCGCGTGCGTTCGACACCGTAGAAGTCGATTCGACCTTCTACGCGGTCCCGCCCGCGAAGACCATTCGCGGCTGGGCCGAGCGCACGCCGCCAGGCTTCTCGTTCGCGCTCAAGATGCCGCAGGAGATCACGCACGAGCGTCGCTTGCGTGATGTGGCCGACGCGACGAGTCTCTTCTTCGAGCGCGCGCGCGAGCTCGAGGACAAGCTCGGTCCAATTCTCATTCAGCTCGGCCCCGACTTCGCGCCGATGGAGCTGCCGGCGCTCGCGCAGTTTCTGCCCACGCTGCCGCGCGACATGCGGTTCGCGATCGAGTTCCGGCAACGCGGCTGGATACACGAGGGCGTGCTGGCGCTGCTCGCGGAGCACGGTGTCGCGCTCGCGCTCACCGACGCGCGCTGGATTCCGCGTAAGCAGATGATGCAACTTGCCGCCCAGCCGACCGCGGACTTCGTTTACGTGCGGTGGATGGGTCCCGACCGTGCCATCGTGGACTACTCGCGCATTCAAGTCGATCGCTCGCAGGAGCTGGAGCTCTGGTCGCGCGCGCTCTGGCAGCTTGCGGGAAAGGGAGGGGGACGCGCGGTGTTCGGATATGTGAACAATCATTTTGCCGGCCATTCGCCGGAGTCGGCGCGACAGCTTCAGCGGCTGATGCGTCAAACGCCCGTGGATCCGGCGCGGCTCGGCGAGCAGTTGACGCTGTTTTGATCAGCCTTGCAAGGCGTAGGCAATTGGGTAGTTGACCGGCCGGGCGCAGATGAACGCTACGCAGATGAACGCTGATGAGAACGTCGTCGACGATCTTTTGAAAAAAGACTCTTTCGCTCTTTGTTTTATCAGCGTTCATCTGCGTCATCGGCGTTCATCCGCGTCCAGCGGTTCCACTAGAGAGTGATCTCTATGACGATCGCCGTCGATAGTCTTCCTCGTGAGGCATCGCGCGCGGACGCCCAGTCGGCGTCGACAGCCGACGCGTGGCATGCGCGTGCTGTGGTGTTCGCCGCGGCGTGCGTGATGGTCGGCGTCTACTGGGACATCTCGTGGCACATGACGATTGGCCGCGATTCGTTCTGGACGCCCGCGCACCTCCTGATCCAGGCCGGCGGACTGATCGCCGGCGTCTCGTCCGGCTACGTCGCATTACGTACCACATTCGCTGGCACGCCGCAACAGAAAGCCGCGTCCGTCGGCTTCTGGGGATTCAGAGCACCGTTAGGCGCGTGGGTCTGCGTGTGGGGCTGCGGCGCGATGGTGACCTCGGCGCCCTTCGACAACTGGTGGCACAACGCGTACGGCCTGGACGTGCAGATCATCAGTCCGCCGCACATGGTGCTCGCGCTCGGCATCGTCGCGATCACCGTCGGCGCGTTGTTGTTGACGCTCGCGCGCCAAAACCAGACGACCGGGCGCGACCAGCAACAGTTCGGGATGCTGTTCACGATCGCCGCCGCGTTCTGGATCATGAATGTCTGGATCATGCTCTCCGAGTACAGCTACAAGGAGTTCATGCATTCCGGCCTGTTCTATCGCGTCGCGGCGACGTACTACCCACTCGTGTTGCTGACGACGGCCCGCGCGAACACGCTGCGCTGGCCGGCGACGAAAGCGGCGGCGATCTACATGGCGATCACGCTCGCGTTGATGTGGACACTGCAGATCTTTCCGGCGGAACCGAAGCTCGGCCCCATCTACCAGCACATCACCCACATGGTGACGATGGACTTCCCGGTCCTGCTCATCGTGCCGGCGTTCGCGCTGGATCTCGTCAGGCAGCGTCTGGACGGGCGGGTGCGAGACCTCTGGTTGGCGCCGCTGCTCGCGGCGGTGTTCGTCGCGACGTTCCTCGCCGTGGAATGGCCATTTGCGAGTTTCCTCATCACCTCGCTGTCACGCAATTGGTTCTTCAATGGCGCCAACTACGTCTACTTCATGACCAACCAATACGTGGCGCATACCTTCGAATTCGCGAACTGGGATCCGTGGACCCGCGCTCTCGCGCCGCAACTCGCGCTGGCCGTCGTGCTGGCCACCGCATCGAGCTACATCGGACTCAAGTGGGGGGCGTGGATGACCAAAGTGCGGCGATGATCGCGCGCTTTCTGCGTGCGTCGGCGCTCGCGCTGATGCTCGTAGCGCTCGGCCCGACGGTGTCCGGTGCGCACGTCGGCAGTCCCGACGTGATCTTCGATGGCAAGGCCGGACCCTACGACGTGCGCGTCATCGTCCGCGTGCCGATGGTGGTGCCTGGTCTGGCGGACGTCGTCGTACGCGTGCTGCATGGCGACGCGCGGCGCGTCTTCCTTCGGCCGGTCTTCTGGCGAAGCGGAGTCGCCGGATCACCGTCGCCGGACGCCGCGAAGCCGGTCGCCGGCGCGTCGAGACTGTACGCCGGCCAGCTGTGGCTGATGGTCCGCGGCGCGTATAGCGTGTACGTAACCGTCGAGGGCGCGAGCGGCTCGGGCACCGTGAGCGTACCGGTGATGTCGGTCGCGACCGGCCGTCTGGGCATGAGCCCCGGCCTCGGCGTTCTGCTGGCGGCGTTAGGCGCCTTGCTCGTCGGCGGCCTGATCACTCTCGTGTACGCCGGCGCGGGCGAGAGCGTCGTCGAACCGGGACGCACGATCGATCGCGCGCGCCGGCGGCGCGCGCGAACGATCGCTTTGGTCGCCGCGCCCGTCGTCTGTCTGGTGATCCTCGGCGGAGCACGGTGGTGGCAGAGCGTCGATACGCAATATCGGGCGCGCATGTATCGGCCCCTGGCCACACGCGCCTCGGTCACTCGTCAGGCAGGACATCCCATCCTCCGTTTCGAAGTGATCGACAGCGCTGGCGGAGGGCTGCGCCTCGACCCGCTCATGCCGGATCACGGAAAGCTCATGCACCTCTTCCTGATCGACAGCGCGCGAATGACGAGCTTCGCCCACCTGCATCCCCTCTTCGACGACAGCGCCACGTTCGTGACGCCGCTGCCCCCGCTGCCGCCCGGACGCTATCGACTGTTCGGCGACGTGACATTCGAGACGGGGCAGACGCGAACCCTCACGGGGATGGTCGGCCTAACGAGGAACGACTCGGTCTCGACGGCCCAACTCGTCCGCGCCGATCGCGACGACGCATGGACGAGCGCAGTCGGAGCGACGCGTCGCGATCACATGGCGACGATCGATACCCTCGAGGACGGGTCGACGATGGAGTGGCTCCCCGACTCCTCGAGCATTCGCCCAGGCGCCGAGGCAACCCTTCGCTTTCGCGTGCGCGATCCGAACGGC
>DATBHD010000150.1:0-18225 GCA_036557635.1 Gemmatimonadaceae bacterium | reverse complement strand
TCGCACGCCGGTGAACTCGATCCTGCTCGTCGGCGCGTGCGCGTTCGGAATCGCGCTCGCGAGTCTCATCGGCGTCGGACAGGCGGAAGCGTTCCAGCTGCTGTTCAACGCGTCGGGAATGTTCTACGCCCTCAGCTACGTCGTCATGTTCGCGATTCCGCTCTTCGGCTTGCGAGGCGTCACGCCGTCCCCGCCGCTGTGGTTGAAGGTTGTCTCAACTTCAGGTCTGCTCATGACGGTGCTGTACGTCGCGCTTTCGATCTTTCCGATCATCGCCGTGACGAGCGTGGCGTCGTTCGCGCTCAAGATCACGCTGGTCATCGTCGCGGCGAATGTCGTGGGCGTCGGCATTCTGGCCTCGGCGCGGCGGCGCGAGCGCGTCACGTCCCCCAGAATCCCGTAACCCACTCGATCAACCCAGAGGGCGCGAAGACGAAGACGTTCGTGCCCCGTCCGCGCTCGGTCCCGTCCCGAAGCATCGCCCAGTCGGCGAGCACCATCCCCTGGCAATGGCGAATCGAGCCGCGCCGCTCGAGGCGGACGCCGGGCATGAAGCGCTGGGCCGCGCCCGTCTGCTGCACGAGGTCCTCGACGCTCTCGATCGCCGAGTAGCGATCGCGGAATTGGATTTCCGGAGTGACGATGCCCTTGAACATGGCGGCACGCGCCGAGTCGTTAGGCTCGGCCCAGGCGGTGAACCAGGCGTTGACCGCCTGTTCGGCGTCAGCGAACACTTCGTCCGCCACCACGTTCGCGAACAGCGAGAGCTGATAGCGCCAGCCCTGAACGTGTTCGTCGCGGGCAGCCGCCTCGGCGAACTCGTGTGTCAGCTCGAGAAGCGTATCGGGACCACGCGCGGTGAGTCGGATCGTGACACGTGAGGCGCCAGGCGGCACCGGCGTGCCGCTCACGAAGCCGTAGGTGAAGACGATCTGCTCCGGCGGTTGGATCGCTATGACTTCGCCGGCCACCTCGACGTCACCTGGATAACGAATGTAGACCTTGCCGCCTGGCCGCGCGTCGATGGTGGATCCGGGGCCCCACCACTTGGCCCAGCGCTCCGAGTCGGTGAAGTAGCGAAAGACCAGAGCGCGCGGGGCGCGAATCGTCAGGTGGCGCTCGAGCTGATGCGGGAACGCGATCGTCGCAGCGGTCATGTGCGTGCCTTCCGTGGTGGCGCCGTTCGCGGACGGCGGCGGCGGTGAGGGGAACGAGGACGCGGCCCCCGTCGGGTGGCCTCGAGCTCAGCGGCGAGCTTCAGCCGCCACAACGCGTCGTTCCACATGCTTTCGAGCATCTGTCGCGCCGGCCCGAGCGCGTCCGGCCGCGCGCGATAGAGGCGCCGGCGTCCCTCCGCGCGAACGGTCACGAGTCCCGCCGCGGCGAGAGCGCGCAATTGCAGGGAGACGGCCGCGAACGTGACATCCGGCAGGGCGCGATGCACGTCGCCGGCGGAGCGTTCGTCGCTCCACACGAGTCTGAGAATCTCGCGGCGCCGCGGTGAGGCGATGGCGGCGAGGAGGGGTCCATCGAGGAACATGCCTACATTTTAGTTGTAACTTAAATATTGCGCAAGGGTGCGGGAGGCGGGACGCATGCCGCCTTCAGGGCGTAGCCGACCCGCCCAGCCCGTACAGCCGTAGCGAGTTGTCGCGGAGCACGTCGCGGGCGAAGGTCGCCGCCTGCGCGCGTGTGATCTCGCCGTCGCGCATCATCCCGGTGAGCGCGATGCCTAACGCGCGGCGCGCCGTGTCGTTCGTCTGCCAGCCGATCTCCTCCCAGTCCAGCTCGGGCACGCCGGTGGGCCAGAGATCGGTGCCGAACAGGAGCTTCTCGGGATACCACTCCAGCCAATATCGGAGCGCGATCGCGAGGTGCTGAGGCGTCTCCATCCACGTTTGCTGAGAGATGTCCGCGTAGACATTAGGCTTCATGAGGAGATAGGCGATCGCCGGCGTGTACGCGACCGCGCCGGCATGGAGCAGCACGAACGTCGTCTTCCGCAGCCCGGCGTCGTTGAGCACCGGCTCGAGCAACACCGGGTTCGCGCCGGAGAGATAGAAGTAGCTCCCGCAGCCTCCGCCGGTGTGAATGTGCACGGGCAGGCCGAGCCGCCCCGCCTCGCCCGCGACGTAGCGGAAGAGATAGTCCTGGAGGTGCCGGTATTGCGCCGTGTCCGGCGCGCCACCGCGCGCATAACGAGCGTAGATGACCGCCGCCTCGGCCTCGCCCGCGGCGGCGAAGTCGAGCGAGCGCAGATACGCGACCTCGAACTTGATCGCGACGGCGCCCTCTCGTTTCTGCGCCTCGAGCGTCGGCGTGACGACTCGCGAGACATATTCGGCGAGGGTGGCGGGCAGCTCGGCGACACCGGCCGCCTTTGCGTATCGCGCGCGCAGCATGTCCTCGCGCGAGAAAAAGAATTTCCGATCCGGTGTCTGCGCGGCGAGTGGGCTGTTGTCGAGCGGGAAAATGAGCGCGTCGTCGAAGGGCACCCAGCGGTGGTGCGCGTCGTTCAGCCCGCGGCCCATCGCGACGCGATTCGAGAGCTCGACGTCGATGCCGATGCGGCCGAGGACCCACGCCGGGTAGCCATCGCCCTGGGCCGCCCGTGCGCGTGTCTTCGCGGCGACGACCTCCTGGACATGGGCCGGCGCGCGGTCGTCGTACCTGTAGCCCCAGAGGTCCTTCCAGGCGGCGAGGTACTGCGGGTTCTCGGGGCGCGTCGTTAGGCCGGCGGCCGTGGGCTCGAGCGGATCGCAGGGCAGCGCGTCGAACTCGTCGTCCTTCTCGCCCGAAGCAACGAGCTTGGGCGGGTGCGAGTGGTTGTCGATCGCCCGGATCTGGCGAATTTCCGCCATGAGCGACGGGTCGATCGCGGGAGCCTGAGCGCCGAGGCCAAACCACGCGACGGTGGCGAGCGTCGCGCCTAACGTGAGAAGTGGCAGGATGCGCATGGCGCTAATATATCGCCTGATCGAAGCGTCATCACGGACGAATTTGTTTGGGTTGAAGCCCGGTTATGGCTTTTCGATGGCAGGCGAGCCATTGATGACAATCTCCTGCCGCCCGGAGGGCAGCCGCACGCGTCTCGCGCCCCACACGAATTCTCCCGTGAGCCCGGCCGGCAGCGTCACGATGGCGCCAAGCCCTCCGTCGGGTCGTCTCGTTAGGGCAACCTCTATGTCGCCCGCCGGATGCGGCACGCGCCCCTCCGCCCGCTGCAGCGGACCGAGCGCCGGCGCGATCCGCACCGTGTGAAATCCCGCGCTGCCCGGCCGCACGCCTAACACGGTCGCGAGCAGCTCGTAGTTCGGATGCGCGGCCCAGGCGTGCGAGTCCGAGCGCGTCGGTTCTGGATTTTCCGGCGTCGAGGTCAGTCCCAACGCCAGCATCGTGCGCCAGGGTGCGAGCTGCTCGATGAGTCGATCTGCGAGTCCCGCCTGCCGCATCGCCTCGAAGACGTAGAACTTGAAATAGTAGGTCGCCTGCGTGAGCGTCGTGTCCGCAAGAACCCGCTCCATGAGTGAACGCTCATCGGCGCGCGGGACGGCGCCGGCGAGCACGGCGAGGACGTTTGTCTGCTGGCTGTAGGCCGGCGACCCGGCAGCGTCGCGAAAGAGCCCTCGTGTCGCATCCCACGCTCGCGCGCGCGTTGCCGCCACGAGCGCATCGGCGCGATGCTTGTACGCCGCGCCGATCGCGGGCGTGCCGACGTCCGTCTCCAGCTCGGCGGCGCGCTCCAGGGCATAGGCGTAGAGCAGGGTGATCGTCGCCGAATGGCCGTCGTAGGCGCCGGCGGGGACGCCATCTCGCCACTCTCGGGCCCAGTCCACATAGTTCCAGTACGGCGTCGGCCCGAGCATCCCCGTGCTGTCGACGTGCTCTCCGTACCAGTCGAGGATGCCACGGATTCCGGCGAGCCGCCGCCTAACGAACGCAGCATCGTCGCGCAGCTCGTGGTAGTCGTCCACCATCGCCACATAGATCAGCGAGAAGGGCGGGATGATCTGCGGCAGGGCGGAGGGGTAACGGCTCATCGTCAGCCCTTCGGGAATGCGCGACGCGTCGAACTGTTGGATCGCCTGCCTCACGAGGCGGTCGTCGCCGCTCATGTAGAGCGAGATCAACCCCTGCACACGCGTGTCGCCGACGTACTGGAGCTGCTCGTAGTAGGGCGTGTCCATGTACGTCTCGAACGCGCCGATGCGGGCGCCATTCCAGTCCATTCGCCACACGTCACCGAGCCACGGCTGGTCGCTCGCGAAGCGGGCGCGCTCGCGCAGCGGGTATCCGGTGAAGATCCCGTGGACGTCGCGCAGCCTGAGCGGTGTGTCGGCGGTCTCGATGTCGAGCTGGATGTATCGAAAGGAGCGCCAGTACAGTGGCCGGAAGACGCGCCCCTCACCGCCGTCGGGACGAAAGACGTCGTGGACGCCGAGGATGGTGCGACCGTCGATGTCGCTGCGATTGCCCTTTGCTCCGTGCGTGTCGACGAGGGCCTCGGCGTACGTCAGCGTCACGGTGCTCCCCGCTCCGCCGCTCGTCTCTACGACAGGGTAGGCATTCGTCGTATGCGACTGGTCGAGCAGGAGTGTCGCGCGCGTATGCGCCGGGACGACCAGGTCACCGGCGCCGCGCAGGAACGCGTCGTTTGCCGGCACGCCCGTCGCGCGGCGCAGACTCGTTAGGCGCTGGAGCGTCTCATCCATCTCGGGGATCGAGCGTGGCACGAGCTGCCAGCCGAACGTTTCGCCGGTGGTCGGGCCGATCGTCCCGCGCAGATGCGGCCGTCCGACCACCGCCGCGCCCGCGGGGACATCGAACGCGGCAAGGGGTGCCGCCGCTTCAGCGCGCACCGCCGGCGCCGACACGGTGATCCAGCGCGAGTCGTCGTAGTCCGGCGATTCCCAATGCCACGGGTACCGCTGGCCGTCGACCGATTCGCCGGGACCGGCGGCGTAGTAGCCGTGAACGGTCGCATTGGTGATGACGATCGGCGCGTACGCCGAGTCGACGAGCAGTTTCCAACCCGGTCCGGTGTTCACGAGCGCGCTCTCTCGCTCGCCGTCGCCCCGCACGAGAAAACCGGTGCGGTAACTGTGCTGCGCGATCGGTCGCGTGGCACCCCAGTTCCAAACGACCGCCGCCAGCACATTGCGTCCGACGCGCAGCTGCGGCGCCAGATCGACGGTCTCATAGCGCCAATGCGCGACGTCGGAGCGCTGGGGACCGGACGAGACCGATGTGCCGTTGACGTACAGTCGATAGCGATTGTCGGCGGAGACGTGGACGACGAAACGCGCCGGCGCCGCCGAGAGATCGAAGGTGCGACGGGCGTGGAACACGACGTACGAATCGCCCGGCACGTTAGGCGGCGCGATCCAGCTCGCCGGCGCGCCCCCCGCCCCGTGAGACAACTCTTGTGCCGGAGCGGCGGACGGAATGCATGCCGAAATGATGAGCCACAGCGCGACGTTCCGAAGGCGGCGCCTAGCGATCACGAGTCGCCCTTCCGAGGTTGGCAGTGTGCTCTAAGGTAAACGAGCCCACCGCCTCGTCCAGCGCCCGACCCTGCGCTGCGCCTGCGACTCCTGATACGTCGCGGGCGACCTAACGAGAGGCCGCCCTCGCCGCCGCGACCGGCACGCCGATGAAGTCGCGCACCGATCCGATGCGATCGACAGTCCATCCCCGCCGTCGCGCATGCGCGATCACGTAGTCCATCTGCGCCGGGCCGGCGGGCCACGCGTACGCCCAGCGCAGCGCGGGCACATACACGACGGCGGTGCCCGGATAGTCCGGCAGATCGATCGTCTCGACGCGCAGTGAGTCGCTGCCGACGCGAAGCCACCGGTCGCCCTTCACGCTCTGAAGCGCGCTTCCCTTCTCTCCCCAACCCCGGAGCGCTGCCTCGGCGAAGGGAGTCGCCCCGGCCGTGACCCACGTCGTCACCGACTTTTTTGCGAGCCACGCGACGCCGCCGGCACCGGTGGGCGCCGTGATCAGCGCACCGCCGAGCGTGGTCGTCGGCTCCACGCGGTGGAGGAATGCCGCGCTCCGCTCGATGGACAGAGGCGCCGTTCCCGCTTCGATCATCACCCAACGTCCGCCAATCTTCACGGCGCCGCCGGGCGCCCCGGGCGTACCGAATACCGCGAATCCCGTCTCGGCGATGCGCGCCGAGTCCATGGGAAGATCGAACATCGGCCGCCGCGCCGTGGCGAGGAACGCGGTGCGCAGCGAGTCCGGGATACCTAACGAGTCGGCGGGGATGGTCGGATTCACCTGGACGGAAATCGTCGTCATGCGCTTGTAGGGGCGCCCGACGCGGCTGACGTCGATCTGCATCGGGAGGAGGATCCCCGCGGCCGCGATCTTCTGCCAGCGCGAATACGCGATCTCGACGTCCATCGCCCCCCAGGGCGCGAGGCCGAAGTCGTTAGGCTGGCCGGCCCGGAAGCGGGCGAACGCGGGCAGGCCGTCGCTGCGTCGGAAATAGAGCGTCGGCATGAACTTCCCAATCGTTGCCACGACTCGCGCGTAGCGCTCGCCACCGATCGCGGTGTCGGCGAGGGTGCGCGCATCCGCCGCGTCCCGAGCCAGCCGCACGACGCGTTCCGGCGCGAAGGTGAAGACCTCGTCGCGCTCGTCCACGTAGGCGATGTTTTGCGGCCGCCAACGCCCGTTCATCGCCGTCGCGGCGACAGAGTCGGTGACGAGATCTATGACTTCGGCGGTGCCGTTGGGCGAGTAGAAGCGACGCGAGTATCGCCAGGCGGGAATCGTGTAGTCGCGGAGCTCGGTACTCAGCTCGTAACTCAGGATCACCGGCGCTCGGCGCGGTGCGAACTCCACACGCTGCCACTCGGTCATGACCTCGAGTCGCATGCGCTCGACGGCGCCGAGCGCCGTGGCGCCGCCCATGTGGGCGAGCGCGGTGTCGAGAATGGCCTGCGCTGATGGATCAACGGGGGCCGGGCCGCGCAGCAGAAGAGCGAAGGCGCCGGCGAGAAGCATGGTCGACATGGTCTGGGCACGTGTGTGATGGTCGTCGATCACACTATGACGCACGTCGTCAACCGGCAGTGCTTCTGTCGCGGGCGGCCGAGTTGGTGTCGTGAATGGTCAGGCGCTCGAGCTCCCCGCGCCGCCGCCGGCTCACCGGGACCGTCGCTCCGTTGCGCAACTCGAGGACGACGCGGCCACCGGCGCGACGCCTCGCGACGACGGCTCCGACGGGCACGATGAACGATCGATGCACGCGAACGAAGCGGTCTGGCGCGAGCGATCGCTCGAGCTCATCGAGCGGCGTCCGCACGAGATAGCGGCGGCCGCCGGCGTGGACGGCTGCGTACACGTCATCGGCGGCGATCAGCTCGACCAGCTCCGTCGGGATGAAAATGTCCCGATCGCCGACGCGTGCGATCAGACGGTCCAGATACCGTGGCGCGTCGAGCATCGCGCGATACCGCGCCGCGTCGGCGTCGGCGGCCAAACGGTCACGGACGCGGCCGAGCGCGACGTCGACGCGCGCCTGCGTCACCGGCTTGAGCAAATAATCAACGGCGCCTCGCTCGAAGGCGGGGACGCCGAATTCCTCGTGCGCGGTGACGAACACGACGAGGGGTCGTGCGCCGGTGACGAGCTTCGCCGCGTCGATCCCCGACAGCTCGGGCATACGGACATCGAGGAGCAGGACGTCGACGTCGCTCTGGGCCAGCACGTCCCGCACGTCGGCGCCGTCGGCGCACTCGCCGACGATCTCCACGTCGGAGTGCGTGCCGAGCAGCTGCGCGAGCGCCCGTCGCGCCAGTGGCTCGTCATCGGCGATGACGACGCGCATCGTTTGCCTAACGGACGCGCGACGGGAGGCCGGGGATCCTGTCATCCCTGGGAGCGGAGCGGAACCGTCACCTCGACCGCGACACCGACGCCGTCTTCGTTAGGGCCGACGCGCAGGGTGGCGGCGTCGCCGTAGAGGTGCGCGAGGTGAGAGCGAACATTGGCCAGACCGACTCCTCTGTCACCGTTGCCGTCCCACCCCGGTGCGAGTCCGACACCATCGTCGCGCACCGAGAGGCGAAGCGTCCCATTGTTTCTCGCCGCCGCGATGGCGATGGTGCCGCCGCGGCGTCGGTCGAGAATGCCGTGCTTGATCGCGTTCTCGACAAAGGGCTGCAGCACGAAGATCGGCACGGCGCTGTCGAGGAGCGACGGGGGCACGTCGAACGTCACGCGAAGGCGGTCGCCAAAGCGGAGCTGTTCCATCTCGAGATAGCGGCGCGTGAAGGCAACCTCCTCGGCAAGCGCGACCTCGTGCGATGCGCCTTCGTTCAACGTCGCGCGCAGCATGTCGCCGAGGAGCGCGAGGGCGGCCACCGCGCGATCGTTCTCCCGATCGCGGACGAGCGCCATGATCGCGTTCAGGCTGTTGAAGAGAAAATGTGGCCGCAGCTGCATCCGCAACGACGCGAGCTGCGCCTCGCTGAGCTGGCGCGCGAGCCGGGCGGCGTCGCGCTCGCGAATGCGCAGGCGCGCGCGATCGGTGAGGCTGTAGACGATGCCGACCACCGCGGCATAGACGAGTACCGTGAACGGGAGACCCGAGACGAACCAGTTGCGCAGGGAAACGAGAAATCCACTCGGGCCCGGCCGGAGGACAACGCCGAGGATCGACCACACCGCCGCGGCGGCGAGCGCCACGACCACACAGCAGCACACGTGCAGCGCGATGCTGCGCCAGCGGAGCGGGCGCACCAGCGGGGCACGCGTCGCGAGACGGGCGATGACCGGCGTGAACGCCGCCCAGACGTACCACCCCGGCGCTTCGGTCGCGAACGCGCGCCACAGCTCGATCGGCCGGCCGCCGAGCCGGGCGAACATCACCGTCTCGAACGTCGCGAGCAGCGCCGGCACCGTCCACGCGGCGACGACGAGCCAGGACGCGCGGGAAGCGGCGACCACCTCGGCCGGCTGCCTAACGGCTGTCACGATCAGTGACCGCCATTCGACGCCGCCACGCGACTCACGTTCCGGTCCGGTGGCTCGACGCCCATGAGATGATGCACGAAGAAATCGTTTCGCTTGCGCTCGCCGTACGGACCGCCATTGGTGTGGCCGGCGCCGGGAATCACGAGCAGGTCGAACATCTTGCCCGCCTTGATGAGTGCATTCACAACCTGAAAGGTCGACGACGGATCGACGTTCATGTCCATCTCGCCAACGACGAGGAGCAGATGGCCCTGGAGGCGATACGCATTGTCGACGTTGGAGGAGGCCGCGTAGTGCGGCCCCAACTCGCCCATCCATTGCTCGTTCCACCAGATCTTGTCCATGCGATTGTCGTGGCATCCCGCCGCCGATACCGCCGCCTTGTAGAACTCCGGATGGAAGAGGAGCGCGCCCATCGAGTTCTGCCCTCCCGCCGACGTGCCGTAAATCCCGACGCGCGAAACGTCGTAGTACGGATACTTCGCCGCCACCGCTCTGTGCCAGAGGATGCGATCGGGGAAGCCGGCATCGCCGAGATTCTTCCACGCGACGTCGTGAAATGCCTTCGAGCGGTTCGAGGTCCCCATCCCGTCGATCTGCACGACGATGAATCCCAGCTCGGCGAGCGCCTGCATCCCCAGCTGCGTGCTGAATGTCTTCGGCACGAAGGAGCCCTGCGGACCCGCGTAGATGTTCTCGACTACCGGATACTTCCTGGTGGAGTCGAAGCTCGTCGGGCGAATGATGACGCCCCAGATGTCCGTCTTTCCATCGCGTGCCTTGGCGACGAACACCTCCGGTGGGCGCCATCCCGTCGCCAGCAGCGCGCTGTCGTTCGCGTGCTCCAGATCGGCGAGCACCTTCCCGTCGTTCGCCCGGCGGAGCTGGAGCACTGGCGGGAGATCGACGCGCGACGAGAGGTCGGTGAAGTAGCGATGGTCGGGCGAATACGACACGCCGTGATTCGCGTCGCCGCTGGTGAGCGTCGTTAGGCCCGTACCGTCGAAGTTGATCCGATAGGCGTTCACGAAATAGGGATCCTTCCCCGGATACATCCCGCTCGCCGTGAACCAGATCTGGCGCGCCGTGGTGTCCACCCAATCGACGCCGCGCACGACCCACGGGCCTTTGGTGATCTGATTCTTCACCTTGCCCGTCTTGCCGTCGTACAGGTAGAGGTGATTCCATCCGTCGCGCTCCGACATCCAGATGATCTCTTTGCCGTCGGCGATGTCGTAGCGATACTTCTTGGCCGAGTACTCGAAGAAGGTCGGCATCCGCTCGTCGATGACGGCGCGCGTCGTGCCGCTAGCGGCGTCGATCTCGATCACGCGATAGACCTGGTGGCCGCGCTGATTGTACTCGAACGTCACCGAGCGACTGTCGCCGCGCCACTCGAGCGCGGTGACATTGTACGCGGTCGGGAAGAGCGCGCGATCGACGACGATCTCGGAGTGCGCCTGCACGTCGAAGATGACGGGCGTACCGACGTCGAGTACGTCGCCCGGCTTGTTGTAGAGGAGCGTCGCGGTCTTGGGCTGGAGCTGATCCTCGGGCGACGACTGGATGTAATGCACCTCTCGTCGATAACCAGGCTTCACGCGGAAGGCGGCGATGTGTTTGGAATCCGGTGACCATGTGATCGACTGCGGATCATACGCGTCGCCCTCCGAGCCTTCAGCGCTCAGCATCGTGCCGCCGTCGCCCGAGCCGTTAGGCCGAACGAACACGTTGTAGTTCCGCACGAGCGCTTCCCACTTCCCATCCGGCGATAGCTTGGGCCGGTTGGGTGGCATCCGTCGCTCGCCGAAGAGTCCCCCGCCTTCGCCCCGCGGTCCGCCGCGGAAGGCCGGCTCCTCGCGCGGTATCGGCCGGCAGATGTAACTCGTTAGGGTGCAGCGCCAGCGCGTACTGTCGGTGAATGTCTCGCCGGGACGCGCCTCGCCGCCGAACTCGATCGCCCGCGCGCTGTCGACGAATGAGAATCTGCTGAATGGCAGCGTCACGCCCGTTACCGGTCGCGTCGGACCGGCTGGGCGCGGCGTCATGCTGTCGCGTGCGGCGGCGAACGCCGCGGCCAATCGATCATGATCGAAGGCGGGACGCTTCTCGAGCGTCGCGGCATCGACGAGCACGAAGGCGTAGCCGCCCCGCACCGTCTTCCGATAGACGAATTGATTGCTGCCGCGCCCGATCCACGCCGGCGCGTCGGCGGCATCGAGGACGCGTCCCTCCACGCGGGCGCGGAGCCCTTCCGAGCGAGCATAGTCAGCCGCGGTTCCCTGCGCGAGCGCGGGACGCGCGACGAGTGCGATGGAGAGAGGTATCGCCCGGAAAAGCCGTACGAATGTCATATGCGCAACCTCGCAAGTAGGTCGAGCGCTACTCAAGCAAAGACGTCGTCGCCCTTTTCGACCAATGGCACCGACGGCGCACCGCTTAACGCGGACGCGGTGCCGGGCGCCTCGCCGAACCCCGGCGCCAACCTGGCGAGCAATGCGAACGCGCCACCGAGGAATATCGTCATCAACGCGAACAGTCCGCGCTTCGAGCCCGTCACGTCGAACCACACGCCAACGATCGACGGACCGGCGATGCCGGCCACGCTCTGGACGAGGAGAAAGGCCCCCGCCAGCGATCCCGCGCGCGCCGCCGTCCCGAGCTCCAGCGCCATCGGCGTCAGATTCGCCACCGGAAAGGACCAGGACACTCCGAAGAAGAACAACACGGCGACAGCCGCGCCGAGCGTCGGCACCAGGTGCAGGATGATGCAACTGATCGCCATGCCGCCGATGCCGATGAGCGAGATGCGGCGGCGGCCGTAGCGCGCACCCAGCCATCCGGCGGGAATCGAGCCAATCAGCGTCGCGATGGCGACGGCGATGAAGCCTAACGATGCATCGGCGACGGATGTCTGGAATCGCTCCGATCCGTGCAAGGTGAACCAGCTCGAGAACGACTGGAACGCCATCGAGAACAGCAGCCAGGCGGCGAAGAATGGCGCGGCGCGCCCCTTGCCGGCGGTGAACGCCGCGCGCAACGAGCGCAGCGGCGCGAGCGCCGCACGCGTGTTGAACGTCTCCACATCATCGCGATGCGCCGGCTCGCGCAAGAGAAACAGGTGCACGAGCCACACGACGGCGACGAGCACGCCGGCCAACACGAACGGGAGTGCCATACTACGCGCGGCAAGACTGCGCGCCGACCCGAGCATCGCCATCGCGCCGACGCACATCGCCACGCCGAGGATGCCTTCGGTCTTCGATCGATGAAGGGACGGCACGAGCTCCGCCAAGAGCGCGGTGATCGGCGCCCGCCACACGGCCAGCGCGACGTCGAGCACGATCATCGACACCAGCAGCATCGCCAACCCCAATCGCTCGGCGAAAGGAATCGCCGCAAGGGCAAGCGCTGTCAGCGGGAGCGCCGCGAGCACGAAGGGTACCCGTCGCCCGAGACGCGTCTTCGTCCCGTCCGAGAGCGCGCCGACGATCGGCACGAGCAACAACGCGAGCACGTTGTCGATGCCCATCGCCGCGCCGATCCACGTGCTGCTACTCAGATGCCGCTGCAGCAGGGGTGGAACGTACGAGTCGTAGAGCGGAGACACCGCCCCGACGACGAGGCTACCTCCAGCAAGCAGAAGGGACGCGGTCCAAGGAAGAGACGCCGCCTCGTCACGGTTCGAGTTGGGCATCGCCTATCGTAGCACCAGGAACGGTGCGTCCGGAAGCATGTCCCGCGACGCGGGACTCATGGGCCCGCAGCTCGGCGTCGCTAGTGGTGTGCTTGTTCCGCTGGTTTCGAAGCCGAAACTCGAGTCCAGTATCGCGTTGCGCGCCCAGCGCGCGCCCCGTGACCAAAGGGTCTCGTCGCTGGCAACGAATCGTGCTCGTTAGGCCTCAATAGCGCTGCACCTTTCCCATGCGCGGCGCTTTCACGGGCGCGGCGACGCCGTAGATGATCGTGACGCCCGATCCACCTCCCCAGGTGGAGGTCGGCCACGCGGGGTTCGTATCGATCGCCGCCGCGGGCACGTTCCAATTGTTCGCCGCCCAGACATTGCCAGCCGGGTCGACCGCGACATCGGTGAGCATCTGGATGCTGCCACCGGAGAACAGATGGAGCACCTCTCCCGGTTTGGCGCGCGACTCGTTAGGTGATGCCCCCGCCATGAGCGCCACGGAACGTCCCCAGAAGTTGCCGATCCAGACGTTGTCGTTGCCGTCGATGTTCAAGCCCCACGGAACGCTGATCGCACCGCCGCCATCGAAGCCCTTTGCGGACAATTGGGTGCCATCAGGGCGAATCATGTGAATCACCCCGGTCGTCTTCTTGCTCGAACCGAGAACCTTGAGCATCTGCTCGGCGGCAAGCTGGAATTGCTTCATGATCGACGCGCCGTCGGGAATCCTGGGCGGGGGAAAATCAGGCGACATGTTGCTCGCCACCCACACGTTGCCCTTCGAGTCGAGGGCCAACGCACGGACGCCAATGCCGACCCGGAATGTCTCGACCTTCGACGGATCGTCCGCGGGAAAGCGCACGACCGTTTCGGACTGCGAGTTACTCACCCAGACGCGATTCTGATCATCGATGACGATGTCGAACGGCGACTTCAGCCCGGCGACCTTGACGACCTGTCCTTCTTTGACGCGCCCGCCTGGAAAGTGCAGCAGCTGATTGCCTGAGCCGTCGGCGATCCAGACGTCGCCGGTGGCGGAGATGCCGACGCCCTGCAGGCCGAAGAGCTTCTCCTTGAAGGGGAAATCGGTCTCGGTCCCCAACGGACGGCCGTCGAAATCCATGACGCCGATTCTGCCATTGAAGCTCGTCACCCACACCTTGTCGCGCGTGACGCCCGTGCCCCAGCCGATTCCGTCGACGCCCATTCCCGTGAAGCCCGTCACCGGTGGAGAGAGGGGTTTCCCGTTAGGCGCGAGCTTGATCGTGCCGCCGCCGATGGAGCGCAGCACACCGGATTGCGAGCCCGGCATCCAGTTTTGCCCACTCCAGAGATTGCCGTCGGCGTCGAACATCAATCGCCCGTTGGCGTACATGCCGCCGCCGGCAAAACACAGCATCAGGGCGAAGTCGGGCGGCGCGAACGCGAGATAGGGGGCGAAGGGTGCGCTGCGTCTCGCGCCGTCCTTCGGCTGCGGATACGCCTGGTCGAACAACGCATACAAGGTCTTCGCGTTCACCCAGGGTGCACGCGCGATATTGGCCATCGCGTCCAACGTGGAAGCCGGCTTGGCTCCGTTTGACGTCGCCGCGTCCAGGAAGCGATCTCGCCAACTGTCATTGTGCGTCGTCGTGTACGCGCTGATCAGCGACGCCAGCGTGTTCAACGTCGCGAGCGTGGTTGTCTGGGTGCTGTTGATCGGATCGAGCAGGACCGGTCCCCACGTCCCCGTCTCGAGGTCGACGAAATTCGGGACGTTGCCGGCGGCGATTCGCAGGCTGAGCGCGTTGCCCTCGATTGCGTCGCCGTGAATGAATTGAGCGTTTGTGAACGCCGAGGCAACGGTGGTGAGCTCGTTGACGGTGATCTGCTTCGGCGCGGTCGCGCCGAGGACGGAGAGCAGGGTGAGACCGCCGTTCGGATCCCGATCGCCGTCCGCCGTTGCTCGGCCGCCCGTTGCGACAACATACAAGATGCCCTTCGCGTCGGTGGGGCCGTCGACGCTCATGGTGAAGCCGCCATCGCCGCTCGTCGAGCCGTGCGCGAGCAGGGTCGGCTTGCCGGTGGTTGCGACGTAGAGAGACACCGCCGCCCCGACGACCGGGCGCCCAGCGACAATGACTCTGCCGGATAGCTCTCCGTTCGAGCCAATGTGCTGCTTGCGAGACGCGAGCGCCGTTAGGCCGACGCCAAGGAGGAGCGCGCCCAGCATTGACGGCAACGCGGTGTATTGCGCTCGAGCCTGGATCATCTTCATCGCAAGAACTCCTTTCGCTGCTCCGGATCGACCACGGGATCTCCAACACCAACCAGCAATCGATATCGAAAGGGCGCGGAGTCGCCCATTGGCCGATGGTCCAGACTAGGCGGCGCGCTTCGCCGGATCGATGGCCGCTCCCCCCTGACGCAGCCGCGGCGCGAAGCGCTCGGTCAACATCGGCCCGACGATCGACGTGAACAACATCAAGGCGAGCACGACGTTGAGCATCCTGTCATCGAGCAGTCGCTCGTGCGCGGCGTTGAACGTATTGTAGCCCACGAGCGTCGCGGCCAGCGTCGCCGCGACCTGGGGTAACGTCAGAGACCAGACTGTCAGGCGCTCATCACGCGAGTAGCCAAAGCGCCGCCCGGCGATCTGCGCGGCAATGAACTTTCCGATCACGAGCGCGCCGATGATCGATGCCACGAGCGCCAAGTCACCGCGGAAGCTTTCGGCCAGCGCGCGCGGGTTCACGAGGAATCCGGTGGTGATGAAGAAGATCGGGATGAAAAGAGAATTCCCAAGGAACTGGAGGCGCTCCTTGGCGGTGTTCTCCCGCGTCGCCGCGTTGAGCGCCAACCCCGAGAGAAACGCACCGACGATTCCCGGCAACTGAATCAGGTCGGCGAGCTCGGCGGCGATCGCGAGGAGCGCAAGCATCACGGCGAAATACGCGCTCTCGTCTTTCTCCACCTTGTTCAATATGTAGCCGCCGATACGACTCAGCCCGAACAGCACGAACAGCACGAACACGGCGATCTCAACGATCTGAATCGCCATTCCTGACATCGAGAAGCCGCGCTGGAAAGTCGAGACGCACAGCGCGAACACGATCAGCGAGCAGGTGTCGGAGAAGACCGTCGCGCCGTAGGTGACCGTGATCGGCTCGAGTTTCGTCAGCCCCAATCGCTGGACCAGATACGACGCGAGCAGCGTGTGCGACGCGAGGAGCGACCCGATCACGATCGCCGGCACAACGCTGTAGTGGAACGCGAGCGCGACGGCCGTTCCGAGGATCAGCGGAGTGAACGTCGTGATGAAACCGAAGGCGATCGATCGGTTCTTCACGCGACGGAACAGCTCGAGATCCACCTCGAGCCCCGCCATGAACATCAGGAGCAGCTTTCCCAGTTCGGCGAAGAAATCCGCGATCGGCCGGTTTGTTCCGATGACGTCGAGTCCGTAAGGACCGAACAGCACGCCGCAGAGCAAGAGTCCTACGACCGCGGGTAGCCGTAGCCGCCGCGAGAGCGTGGGCACGGCGACGATGAGGGCGAGTCCGAGCGCGAACTTCACGAGGAGCGGCAGCGAGACAGCATGTGACCGCAACAACTCCACTCGCTGAAGCATCGGATGCGACACGCGCGCTGCTCCCTCTCCCTTTCCCTGGGCGGCGTCTCGCCGCGTCCCGATGTTTCTTAACCAGTGAGCTCGGCCTCGCGCATCGGACCTTGGTCCATCGCCGCTACTTACGCGTTAGGCTCGTCGCGCCGCGGCTCAAGGGAATGACAGATTGATCCAGAAGAAGTTCGACGAGACGACGCGGAGGAGCAGGTTGTTCAGGTCCGCAGCGTCCTGTGTCGCGAGCGGCGTCCCATCCGGCTTCAGGAAGCGCGTCTGCTCCTGCGGTGTCGCCGCAGCCACGATGCGCGCGTACAGATTGCCGTCGTAGCTCACCTCCGCCGTCGAGACGGAAGCCGCCTGGCTGTCCAACGTCAATGTGTGCCCTTCGTAGGCGAGCTGCAGCCGTCCGCCTTGCGTCGCCGCCGCTTGGTTGTAGGTGAGCAGCTCCGTGGCGCTCACCGTTTCCGGCGACGACGAGACGGTCGAGTGGTAGACGAGGACATGTTGGCCCGGTTCGCCGGTCTCGCTGCCGACGAGCGTGATCAGGTCCTCCGTTATGCCGTCGGTCGCCGAGCCTTCGATGCCAAATACGTTGGCATTTGGGTCGGCCCGATGCCTGACGAGGACGTCGGCGGCCACCAGCCGCGGCGCGTCCCTGATGATCACGAGCTCCGTGAGCTGCGGCGAGTCCGTGTCGCCGTCCGCTGCGAAGATGTCGACGAAGCCGATCCGGGCCAGCGGCAAGGCCGGCCCATTGCCCTCGTCCCACGTGTAAAGCACGAAACGCACGCCGTTCGCGGGCGCTCCCGTCGCGGTCGCGTCGACGACGTATGTGCGGGCCGTGGCGTCGTAGACGAAGGTCTTTCCCTTGTCATCGTTCGGAATCGCGTCGGCGCGAATCTGGGCCGCGGCGGCGAGCCGATTCGCCGCACGCATGACGATTGGCGATCCCGACAGGGGCGAGCCCAGTCCCGTCAGTGTTATTCCCGAGCGGAAGAACCCCTCGAAGAACGACATCGCGCCGTCGAACGATTGGAAGATCGGTTGATCGAGCACGACCGCGATCGGCTCGAACTTCGTCTGCGCGTAACGCGCATCGAATGGCGGAGCGGTGTGCGGTACGGGTTGTTCGGTGGCGTCGTGACACGCCGCGGAAAATCCGAGGGCCGCGGCGATGAGCACGCGACCAAATGAGCGACTGAGTTGCATCGAGCACGGCTCTGAATCGGGTCCACAGAAATAGACGAATTCGATCGACGAATCCGGCCATTTGCCGCGCGTCGTCGATGGGTACGACGCAACACCTTACGAGTATTCGCGTCGCCAAAGCGGAGATCCCTCGTCGTTTCGCTCCTCGGGATGACAGCCGCCGTGGCCTACCTGCCCCATTCACGGCGTTTCCCAACTGGGCGGGCGAGGCCGACCCCTATTCGCAGTCGAACAACCGCAACTACAGGCGATGACAACTACTTCACCGAAGGGCACGAGCGGCGCGCAGACCGCGTCCACCACTACCGCGGACAGCCAGGCGGCGAGACTCGCCGGCGCACTGCAGGCGCTGGCGAAGGGATTGCCGAACCCCTGGGACGAGTCGACGGATTTCTTCCACGAGTTCGTCGCGCCGCTGCCGGCGAGCACCGCGCTCGACGCCGACAGCTTCAGGGCCGCGCTCCGAATCGGCGCGCGTTACGAGATCGATCTCTCCCCCGCCGACGACAAGCTCACCACGCTCGGCGACTCGCCGGACAACCTCGGCAAGGACATCGCCGGCGGCTTCAAGCAGCTCGGCGTGGTGATGCGCGGAACGCTCACCGATCGCTCGCTCGCGTTCGCGCGCGCCAAAGGCGTCACGCGAGTGCGCGTGTGGCTCTTCGGCCGCAACGCCGAAGGAACGATCGTCGGGCTGCGCTCGGAGAGCACGGAAACCTGATCCACTCGGCGG
>DATBHD010000149.1:0-15135 GCA_036557635.1 Gemmatimonadaceae bacterium | reverse complement strand
GGCGCGCTCACCGGCGCACCGCCGAGCACGAAGCGGAACGTCGCGCCTCCGTCGGGGTTGGTGGCGGCCCACAGGCGCCCGCCGTGCGCGTCGACGATGCTCCGCGACATCGCAAGACCGAGCCCGGTGCCGTCTGTCTTCGTCGTGTAGAACGCATCGAAGATGCGCTCCTCGTCGCCCGGCGCGAGCCCGAGTCCGGAATCCCTCACCTCCACTTCGACCGAGTGTCCGGTGGCACGTCGCGACCGGATGACGAGACGTCTCGGAAGCTCGCCGTTGTCGAGCATCGCCTCGATGCCGTTGCGGATCAGGTTCAGCAGCACCTGCTGGAGCTGCACGCGGTCGCCCTCCACGGAAGGCAGATCGCCCTCGAGCTCAGTGAAAAGCACCACGCCCGCGCTGGCGACATCGTCGCGCACGAGCGCGAGCACGTCTCCGATCACCTCGTTGACGTCGAGGCGGTTGTGCTGTGCGGGAGCCTTGGTGACCAGTGTGCGCACGCGGGTGATGATCTCGCTCGCGTGTCGCGCGTTGCGCTCCATCTCGTCAATGCAATCCCGCGCTGCGGGCAGATTGGCCGGGCCGCCGTCGAGGAGGCGCTGGCACGCCCGGGCGTTCAGCAGCACCGCGGCGAGCGGCTGGCTCACCTCATGCGCGATGGTCGACGTGAGCGCGCCTAACGTCATTGCTCGGCTCACGCGCGCGAGCTGTGCCTGGGTGTCGCGAAGTGCGTCCTCCGCCGCCCGTCGTTCGGTGACGTCGCGCGAGATGGCGAGGAGCGATTCCACCTTGCCATTGGCGTCGAGCATCGGCGACACCACCGCGTCGAACCACTTCTCTCGACCGAACCGGGTACGGACCATCCCGTGGAACGTGCCGATCCCGCCCGCCCTCGCGCGCGCCAGCGCCTCCATGCCGGCCTTCTTGTCCCGCCCGCCGAGAAATTCGAGGATGTTTCTGCCCTTGATGATGAACTCGTCGAGCTCCAGCATCTGCATCCCGGCGGGACTCATGTAGGTGAGCGTGCCGTCAGGGTCGAGGATCTTGACGCACTCCGGGCTGTTTTCGATGATCCGTCGGTTGAACTCCTCACTTTTCCGGAGCTGCTCCGCCACCCGCTTGCGCTCGGTGATGTCGCGCACGATCGAGACGAATCCGACTTCCTCGTGCAGCACGCGCGCCTCGAAGTGCTTCTCCTCGCCGCCGAGCGGCAGCGCGTACTCCACGAGGACAGGTTCTCCGGTCGCGACCGCTTCCGCGAAGCCCTCGCGGAAGCGCGCGTCGAGCGCGGGCGGCATGATCTCCCGCATGTTCTTGCCAAGGAACTGCTCCGGCGGAACGAACAGATCCCCGAGATTCTTTGCGTGATAGTCCAGATACTGTCCGTCGCGCGAGAGCACGAACATCAAATCCGGGATCACTTTGAGCAGCGCGCGGTGCCGGGTCTCGCTTGTCCGGAGCGCCAGCTCCGCCCGCCGGCGGCGCGAACTGTTCACCCACAGCGCGCCGATCAGCATCGCCTCGAGGAGCGCCAGGGCGGCTACGACGGCGCTGATCTCCCGCTGTTGGAAGGTGAACGTCGCAGCGCGCCCGAGGCCCTGGATCGGCGCCGCGGCGTTCGCGCCGGTGGGCGCCAGCAGGCAGAGCGCCGCGAGCACAAATGGGTGCCGTCGCGCCTTCGGTGGACCTCCGCCGTCGCCCATAAGTGTTTGCTTATCAGGTCATGAAGTAGTGTTCGGCGCCGCCCGGCCATGGGGTGAACATGGAAAAAGCCGACCGTGGCCGCAACCTCAGCCGAGGCCCGGCGTAGCGAATCATCGAGAAGAAGAAACCAGAAAATGGCTTGGCGCGGTCCTACACGGCCGAAACGCGTTCGCGCATCCCGACCCGCTGGCGCACCGCGCCCATGTCGCGTACCGGGCGAACCTCGACGCAGCCGATCTTGGACCAGGGAAAGCTCTCCGCGATCCGTACGGCTTCGTCCATGTTCTCGGCCTCGATCAGATTGAACCCGCCGAGCACTTCCTTCGCCTCGGCGAACGGTCCGTCGGTGATCGTCAGGCGCCCGCCGCGGTTGCGGATGGATTTGGCGGTCGAGACGGCCTCGAGTTGCTGCGACTCGATCAGGCAGCCGTCACTCTGCAGCTCGTCGGCGTGCGAGATGCAGTTTCGCATCATCGAATCGAACTGCCCCGGCGGCAATGCGTCGAGCATCGCGTCGTCGATGTAGATCAGAAGCAAATACTTCACGCCCATGCCTCACCTGAATGGGGGTGAGAGTAGCCTAGATGTGGGGACAGGGCGTCGTCAAGCAAAGCTCCTTCGCTCTCAGCGATTCATCCAGTATGCCACTTTGATCAGGAACGTATTCACCGGATGGATCTTGAACACCTGACGGTAGTCGGTCATCCACTGATCCGTGTACTTGTTCGTGTCGTCCTCGCGGCCGTGGGTCCAGACGAGGTAGAGCGTCGACCCGGGACGATACTCCCAGCGCAGCACCGTGTTGCTCCGGAGCTGCACCGACTTGAAGGCGGTATCGGTGCCCGCCGGCGGCACGTACGGTTGGAAGCGCTCGGCGTAGACCGCCGCGTTAGGCGTCGCGCTCGTTTCGCGGACGTTCGTATACACCCCCGTCGCGACGAAGGGCTGGCCGTAGAACTCGAGCGTCAAGTCCGGCGTCACCGCGTAGCTGAGCTGCGTCGTGAACGACGTGGTGTGCTGGTCGAGATGAGCAAACGTGTAATGCGTGACGTTCGAGCCATCCGTGAAGTTCCCGAACCACTGCGTGTTGTCCTGGCCCCATGAGATGTTCGGACCGATCGACGCCACGAGGCGTGTCGAGGGACGGAAGCTGACGTAGGGGCTGAGGTAGGTGCCGAACGTGCGCCCCTCGTCGCCATAGTTCATGTTCACCCAGAACCCGAATGATACCGGCTTCCGGCTGTCGCTGTTGAAGCCGCCCCACGGATAGATCGACCGCGACTGTCTGAGCAGCGGACCGCCGCGCGTGCACCGGTCGCAATAACTCGGCGTCAGGTGCGCGAAGGTGCTCCCGAGGTGAAAATCCCAGTTGTTGAGGAGCCCGATGTGCCCGTTGAAGTTGAACGCGTTCTCGAGCCGCGCGCCCGACGTGTTCCACTGCTCCCAGTGATTGCCGTTCACCTGCGCCCACCGATAGATGCCATGAGCACTTTGGAAACTCAACGCGGCCCACGTGCTCCAATCGAGGATGTCGGCGCGACGGAGGTAGCCGAGATCGTTGACCTCGAAGCCCGGTGACTGGCGCAGCAAGCTCGACTCGAACCGCGTGATGCCGCCGCCGTACTTGCCGAACTTGAGCTGTTCGGCGTGGCCGGTGAGCGACGTGCGCGTCGGGTCCTCGATCACCTTGTCGCCCGGCTGCTGGAAGTAGTGCACCGCCGATTGCTGCGTGCTGTCGATCGCTTCCGCGGAGCCGAGCACTTGTGAGGCGGCGAACTGCCCCGCGAGCTCGTATTCCTTGTTGTGGAAACGATTGCGGAAGGTTGCTCCGCCGGTGTAGGCGCTGCGATGTAAGTACGGGGTCGACCACTGGTCGAGCGAGCGGTTGACCGCGGTGCCGATCACGCTGATCCCCGCCTCGCCGCCCCGCAGGTCCTGTTGTGCGCGGAGGACCGAGTAGTTGGTCGTCGGCTCGACCGTTCGACTCGAGGTGCCTTCGACGCGCTCGGTGACGGCGTCGAGCATGCCGAACGACAAGCCATCGGCGGTGCGTCCGGTGAGCTTCGTCGCCGCGACGATCGGCGTCGCCGTCGGCGTGCGCGCGTCGCCGTAATAGCCGCTCAACGACGGTGCCCGCCCGATGCGTCGCGAGTAGAACAATCCTTCGTTGGTGCCGCAGTCGACGACGATGTAGCAGTTGAGCTGGAACTGATACAGCCCCGTGCCCTCGACGAAGAAGGGGCGCTTCTCGGCGTAGAACGTCTCGAAGGCCGAGAGGTTGAGCACGGCGGGATCCGCCTCGACCTGGCCGAAGTCGGGATTCACCGTCGCGTCGAGGGTCACGTTAGGCGTGATGCCGAATTTCAGATCGCCGCCCACCGAGATGTCCTGGCCGCGGCCGAGCTTCGAGTTCGACAGCGTCCGTTCCACATTCTTGGTGACGACATAGGGCGTCACCTCGAGCCGCTGCGCGGTCGTGATCCCGGAAATGCCGTCGAGCCGCCCGAGCTGCGACGCGAGGCCGGTCTTGTTGGGCGAATAGAGTGGCCAGGAGTCCCGCTCCGCGCGGCGCTCGAGATCGCGCCAGACGCCGAACCCGAAGGTGTGGCTCCGCAGGTGCGCATAGCGGAGCTGCGACAGCGGAATCCGGAACTCGGCAGTCCAGCCTAACGAGTCGACATCGGTCGCGACGTCCCAGATGCCGTTCCAGGAGTCGTCTTCCTGCTGGTCGTTGCTGATCGCGAAGTCGCGCTTGACGCCATCCGGGTTGACGGCGAACTCGTACCCCGACCGTTTGTCGCCGTACGAGTCGATGATGAGCTTGATCTGATCCGACGGACCCCGCACGTCGCGCCGCGACAGCGCGTGCATGATGCTGTCCGGGTGCGGATCGTACATGCGAACGAACACGTACAGATTCCGCTCGTCGTACGCGACCTGGAATTCGGTCTTGAACGTCGGATCGGAGTCGACGCGGGGCTGGAACTGACGAAAGGCGGAGGTCGTCGCGACACTCTGCCACGTCGCGTCGTCGTTCCGACCATCGATGGTCGGCGCGCGGCGAGTCCGCACCGCGACCGCCGTTAGGGATGTTGGTCCAGGCGGCGCCGAAGCGAGCACGGCCGACGACGTCGCGCGCTGTGGTGGCAGCGCAAGTAGCAGGGAGCCAAACGATACAATCGCAAGGAGCATCGCTGTCCAATGGCGAGAAGACGCGAATTGGACAGAGGAAGTGCGGCAAGGGTTGGGATGAACCGTTAGATGCGTCGCTGAACGAGGAAATTCGGACGCTCGTACAAATCGGAGAACCCGACCCGTCGCATGTTGCGATATGACGGATTGGGTCGGTCGGCCGTCTCGGCGACCGTGTCAGCAGACACCCATTCGCACCCGAGCTCCGCGGCGTCGCTCAGCCGGCGCGCGAGCAGCGCGGTTTGCGCTCCGCGCTTTCGATCCGACTCGACGGTGGCGCCCAATCCACACCACGCGTGCTTGCCGTGTGTGTACAGTGCCGCGCCGGCGATCGGTCGTCCGTCGTCATGCACGAGATAGAATCGCCACCCGCGCCGGCCGATCGTCGATCGAATACCGGGTCCCAGGCCGTCGGGGACGCCGAGCGGGCGGGCGACGATGCGCTCGAAAGTCTCCGCGTCGTCCGACCCGATCAACTTGACCTGGAGACGCGTATCGACCGTTGGATCGTTAGGCAGCGTGCTCGCGCGGCGGTAGACCTTCACATTCCTGGAAACGAGACGGTACCCGCGCCGCACGAACCACTCCGTCGCCTGAACGGGAATCGCCTCCGGGCTCCACTGGATCACGAAGCGCTCGACGCCCGCCGCCGCGTAGACGGCAACGATCTCGTCGAGCTGCCCCTCGTCCAGAGGCGCGACGAGCCCGAGTCCGATGACACGATTGATCGCCAGCGTCGACGAGCCCGTCGCGAGGAGCAACACCGCACCCCCGACCCGCCGCACCTGGATTCCGTACTTCTCTCGGAATTCCGGCGCGAGGTTCAGCTGCAACTCCGCCCACGCTTCCGCTTCTACAAGCTCGATCTCGGCGGCGAGAGTAAGTGGGAGGGAAAGGGGGACAGGGCCGCTCATCCTTCGTGTGTTACCGACAGGCCTTCAGAGCCGATGGGGGGGCTGAAGACTCCACAGTCGGCGTCGACCGCGAGAGCGTAACAAAGTGGCGGGGCTGGGGGCTACGGGGCTAGTGGTTCAGGAGTATTTGCGAGTCGTCGCGAACATTCAGTGAATGATCACGACCCCAGGATACGTACGCGGCGACGCGCAGGCGAACTAGGGGCCGGGGCCGCGGACGTACGTCGCTGGCTGCTCGTCGCGTTGGGCGAGGTTGTGGGCGCATCCGTCCCAGAACAACACGAGCGCCCACCCCGCCATCGAGAGCAGCGCGCAAGAGAAGATGACCACTCGCCTGAGGCGAGGATGTCGACGATCGTTGCTCACCGCTCCCCCGACGATAGCTGCCTAACGCTTCTCGATCGGATAGAGGAACGCGAAGACGAAGCGCCATTGGTTGGCGCCCGCCGCGTTCGGCCGCGCATGGCTTCGCTCCTCGCGTTTCGATGGATGCCGGGCAACCTGAGACGCCGTGCGCGCGAGAGGTATTGGCCGAAGGGAGTAGAACGCCGATGACCCCAAAGTCGCATAATCCCTCGCTTCCGCGACCGCGAACTTTGGACGGAACTTTGGCCGGAAGGGGAAGCGATGCGTCGTTCGATGCGATGCGGCGCGCTGGTCGTCACCAGTGCGCTGTTGACGTGGACCCGGAGCGCGAGCGCGCAAGCCGACAGCCTCGATCATTGGCGCTTCAGCGTCACGCCCTATCTCTGGCTGTCGGGGCTGAGCGGGAAGGTCGGCGTTGGGCCCGTGGAGGCGAACGTCGATCTCGGGGTCGGCGATATTTTGGATATGCTAAAGTTCGGCATCATGGGCTACGGCGAGGCGCGCAAGGGTCCATGGGTCATTGGCCTCGACGGGATCTACGCGTCGCTCGGCAAGGGGCAGGTGTTCGCCATTCGCGGCGATACGGGGAAGCTCGAGCTCACCCAGACCGAGACGATCATCCAGCCGACTGGCGGGTACACGATCGGCGACAACACGTGGGCCGTCGATTTTCTCGGTGGACTACGCTACTGGCACCTCGGAGCATCGCTCGACGTCGATCTCGCGACGCGTCCCTCGAACAAGCGCTCGGGCTCTCGCTCGTGGGTCGACGCAACAGCCGGTGCGCGATTCCGTTGGGTGCCGCTGCCGAAGACGCGCGTCGTCGTTTACGCGGACGGTGGTGGCGGTGGCGCGCACAGCGATTTTCAGGCGTACGGCTCGGCCGGCTACGACGCGTGGACGCGCTGGACGTTTTCGCTCGCCTATCGATGGATCGGCGTGGACTACGATAGCAACAATTTCCTGTTCGACACGGACACGAAGGGATTTCTCGTCGGCGTGACGTACCGGTTCTACTAAAGGGTCGAGGGTGGAGGGTGCTACGGGCCTGAGAATCCGATCGGCACGCCACCGGGCGCGCGGACGACGGCGACGGTGACGCCTTCCATTACGCGCGTTGGCGGCATGATCTCGTGCGCCCCTTCGGCGAGCGCCTTGTCGAATGCAGCCTGCGCGTCCTCGACGTGGACGACTGGCATGCTGCTCGGCGTCTCCGAGGCGTGCGTCTGCCGAATGCCGCCGCCGCCGGTGTCCGAGTAGGCGAAGAGGTGGTATTCGCCGTTAGGCGACGGTACGCTCGGCTTGAAGGTCCAGCCGAGGACCTTGGCGCACCAGTCCTTCGTGGCTTCGGGGTCGTCGCTGGCGAGTTCGGTGTGCGTGATCCAACCGTAGAGTCCTTTCGTTGGCTCGTGCTCGAGCTCGGCGGGCTTCTCGCGAGCGGCCTTTGCTGCTGATCGTTTCGATGCGTTTTTCTTCGGCATGTGATATTGAAAGTTCACCGCAGGCAGACGAGAACTCAGCGGGAGCGATCCATGTATCTGATTCGAGAAATCATGTACTGCAAGCCCGGAAAGGTTCGCGGAATGGTCGAGAAGTTCGTCGCGATGTCGAAGTTGAACCAGAAGCTCGGTATGCCACAAATGCGAATCATGACCGACTTCTGCGCCGAGCAATACTGGACGGTCGTCGCCGAGATGGAAGTCCCCGATCTGCAGTCGTTCGAGAAGATGATGTCGAGCGACCAGGGTTCATCCGAAGACATGAAAAAGTTCGAGGAGATCATGAAAGGCTATCACGATCTCGTCGATCACGGAAAGCGCGAAATTTACAAGATCGAGAACTGAAGGTCAGCCGTTGCGGGCGTGCGCTCGGTCTGGCCACTCCGCCTATGGGTGAAACGGATTCTCCGGATCACGCGGATCGAACGGATTGCTCCGGGAACGAGACGCCGCCACTCGCCACGAGCGTCGATGATCATTTGTGAACGACCTCGGGACGCGTCGCCGTCGAAAAGCGATCCGGCGAAGCTCGATGAGCAGTTGGTTGGCCGCGTTCATCGCCGTCGCTGAAGCCGTAGCCAGTAGCCAAACTCGGGCTTGAAGCACGCGCCATCGAGATCGGCGACGCGATCGCGGAGATAGACCTGCGCATCCGTGATCGCCGCGTTGTAGATCGACGGCCCGATCTCGGCGAGCACGAAGTCGAGCAGCAACTTGGCCTGCAGGTCGCCGATCTCCTCCTCACGCTGCTCGGTGAAGTAGCGCTTGATAGAGGTTAGCATCTTCGCAATGCTGTCGTCAGAGAGCTCGAACTCCACTGTCATTTGAGATTCCGTTTTTTTGACGCAGAGGACGCAGACGCCGGACAAGAACCCGCCTCATTCCACATTTGGGTCATCCGGAAATTTCGAGATTCCAATTCCTCGTCAATGATCGCGGGCGAGGGTCGGAGGGGCAGTTATCGGCAATCCTGGGTTCTTCGTGGAATTTGGGGAAAGGAAGGTGATCAGCCGTGAGCCTACGGCACCGAAAGAGTCCAGATTGCTTGGGACGCGAATGCCGCGAATCTGAGCGAATCCAACCGAGTGGCGTAACGACTCTGTCGCACCGGTTCTTGTCCATCGTGTTCTTGGTTGAAATTCGACAAGCGAAGAACCTTCATTGGGCGCGAACATCTCGATCCGGGCACACCAAATTCCGAGTGGCGGCGCGCGATCGATGCCTAGATGCGCAAGTTTGGATTCGCTCGCAATTCGCGCCATTTGCGTCCCCCCCCAGCTCTCCAAGCCCGCGGCACCTCGAGAGTCCGGAATCCCTGGGACACGGATGAACACCATATCCCTCGCTTCGCTCGGGATGACGGGGGACTGCACACGGGATGACAGAGGGATGACGGGGTTGCGCTACCGCCTTACGCGTTGAATGATGGACGGACCCTCGTTACGGAGGTCGCCGTGCCAGAGCTTCGCGACCCGTCCGCCCCAGCAACGGCGACCGAGCCATTCACCTCGCGCTCCGACGCCAAGGTACGCCCGGTGCTGGTGGTCCTGGTGCATGGCATCGGCGGAAGCGCGAAGACCTGGGCGACGCTCCTCTCGTTGTGCACGCACGACGCGCGGCTCGCGCATTTCACCTTTAAAACCTTCGAATACGCGACGGGACTCGGCCGACTCAATCCCACGAAGCAGCTGCCGACGATCGAGACCGCCGCGGCGCAGCTCCGGGGATTCCTCGGGGGCTCCCAGTGCGCGGGCTACCGCGACCTCCGACTCGTCGGACATAGCCAAGGCGGGCTCGTCATCCAGCGCTACCTCGAGCAAATGCTCACCGAGGGGCGAGGGCGCGAGCTCGATCGCCTGCGTCACGTCATCTTCTTCGCCACGCCGACGTTAGGCTCGACGATTGGCAGTCCGCTCCGCAATCTCCTGTTCCGGTTCGTCAGCAACCCGCAGGAGAAGGAGCTGCGCGCCTACAACGAGACTGTCGGGAAGACGCGCAAATACATCGAGCAGCACGTATCGGAGACCGCCGACCGGACGGCGAACACGGCACCGCTTCCGATTCACGTGTTCTACGGCGCCGAAGATCATATCGTCGATCCCGAGTCGGCGATGGCGTCGTTCTCGTCTTCGTTTCCCATTCCCGGCGGTCACTCCGGACTCATCAACCCGACGAGCGACAGCGACCCGCGCTATACGGCGTTCGCCGACATGCTGCTCACGCCGATCGGTCATCGCCACGTCTTCGAGATCGCGCGCAGCGAGTATGCGCTGCGTCTGGAGCCGGCGGATCCGACCAAACCATTCAAGGCGCCACTCCCCGGCGGGCGCACGCGGAACGTCGAGTCGACGTGCGTCGGTCACTACTCCCGTCGCGTGAGATTCGCCGAGACGAACCGATGCGAAGACCTGTTCGAGATGCGGTACAAGACGCAGGAAGACGGCTACATCCAGGCGAAGGTGATTCCGAAGAACCAGTGCTCGGACGTGATCCAGCGGGAGTACGAGCAGCGGGGAACGAATTTTCGATATCACTTCAAGCCGGTGCAGCGCGTCGCGGACGAGTACGCGATGTATCTCGGGATTCACGGCGGCTTCGACGCGGGGAATCGGAACGTCCATTTCCATCTCACGCGCGTTGGCGACCGCTGGGCGCGGCTTCACGAGTGGGCGTTCGAGCTCGACCTGCGCCCGATGCTTGCCGCCGGCTGGTCGATGCGCCAGCAGCCGACGTTGTATCTTCTCGACGTCGACCTGAATCACGAGCAGTGTCCGACGGTGGACGATCAGCGGCTCTCGCCCGGCGCGTTAGGCGCCGAGCTCGCGCCGCTCGGCGGCAGCGAGTCCGGTGTGTGGCGGTGGGCGCTCTACAACGTCGAGCGCGGCATCGTCAATTGCCTCTGGGACGTCGACCATGCCTGACGAGATCACGGTTCGACTCGAGCCCGGAGAGGTCGCGCTCTTCGGCTACGGCTCGCTCCTGATGCGCGAGAGCATGGAACGAAGCCTCGGCCGAACGTACGAGAAGGCGTTCGTGGACTGCGAGCTCGACGGCTGGCGTCGCACGTGGGACATCGCGATGCCGAATCGCACGATCGTGGCCGAGCAGGAGGGACAGCGTTTCACGCCGGCGAAGATTCTCTATCTCAACGTGCGCCGCGAGGCCGCGACGCGACTCAACGGCGTCCTATTCGTCGTCTCGCACGCCGAGCTCGCGGCATTCGACAAGCGCGAGTGGATCTACACGAGGCAGAACGTGACGCGCGATCTCCGCGGCGTGGCGCTCGAGTCGGGGACGGCGTACACCTACGTCGGCATGCCGAACTATCATTGGGATGGGACGGGATCCGTGCGCGACGTCGCCGTGCGGCGCTCGTACCTGGCCCTCATCGACGAGGCGTTGCGCCGGCGGCCACCGGAGTTCGCGGCGGCGTATCGTGCGTCCACGCAGAAGGTCCCCGCGCATCTCATCGTCGACGACCTGCAGGCGACCCTTCCGTCGACGACGCCGCTGATCACCGACAATCCACCGCCACGATGAGCATCTCCGAAACTCTCCTCCCCGAATTCGACCACGAGATGGCGACGACGCGCCGGGTACTCGAGCGCGTCCCGACCGACAAGGGACAGTGGAAGCCGCATGAGAAGTCGTTCTCGTTGGGTCATCTCGCGCAGCTCGTGTCGTGGATGCCAGGATGGATCGCGCAGACGTTGACCGAGACGGAGCTCGACCTCAAGGGGTCGGCGGGATACAGCTACGAGAAGACGGAAGATCTCGTGACGAAGTTCGACAAGAACGTGAAGGCCGCGCGCGCCGCGATTCAGGCGTCCAGGGACGCGGATTACAGAGTTGAGTGGGCGCTCAAGTTCGGCGATCGCGTCGCGTTCAAGCAGCCGCGGGCCGAGGTCGTGCGTCAGCACATCAACCACCTCGTGCACCACCGCGGGCAGCTCACGGTGTACCTGCGGTTGATCGACGTTCCGGTTCCGTCGATCTATGGTCCGACGGCGGACGAGCGGATGCCAGGGTTCTAGCGGTCGGCGGAGCCGGAGCGGGGCAGCTTTCCGGGCCCTCGATAGCAGGAGCGACCCCGCCCGCGATCACACGCACCAGGGCCCACTAGGCTGAGCGCTGGAAGGAGAGCTCGAGCGCCTCGCCGGGGGCGAGCTGCGCCCAGCGGCTGAACAGGTCGGCGCGGCAGCGGCGAACGGCCTCGATCTCGTCGGCGGTGAGGCGCGGCGCAACGCCTAACGAGCCAGGCTTCATCGAGCTGCGCGCCGCGACGAAGCGGTCCGCGTGGTCGTTGAACTCCGCCTCGGTCATCTGCGCGAGGCTGCGGCGCTCGGTGTCGAAGAAGCCCACGATCAGCTCGACCTCCTGCGCCTCAACCGGGATCGCCCCCTTGGGCCACGGCTTGGCGAAGTCCTCGATGTCCCAGCCGTCGGCGATGAGACCATAGAAACCGCGGCGATAGCCGAGGGTGGTCTCGACGGCAAAGTGCGTGAGGTCGTGCGGCGGAAAGACCTGCCCGTACGACCCCCGTTGGCGCTGCCAGGTGGTCGTGCCATCCGCGCGCACGCAGGTGAGCGACGCCGTGCCGTCGGGATGACGCTTGAAGCGGATCGTGAGGTCAGGCATGAGCTTTACGTATCAGCCGGCTTGGTCTTCGCCCAGAGCACCAGATACGTCACGATGCCGGGCAAGCCGAAGGTCGCCAGCGTGAGCGCGCTGTACGTCACGCGCACGAGTCCCGGACTGACGCCGAGCCACTCGGCGACGCCGCCGAGGACGCCGGCGATCACCTGGTTGCGCGAGCGGCGAAGGGGCTGCGTCGTTCCTGGCACGCGCGTGATCGCCCACAGCGTCACGTAGGGAACGATCACCGGCAAGGCGCCGACGGGCAGCGTCAGCACGCCGAAGATCCCGACGAGGATCCGCAGCGGCTTCGCTTCCCAGCCGAACTTCTCGGCGAGTCCGCCGATCACGCCTAACGCGACGCGGTTGGTCCGCGAGCGCCAGAGACGTGGCGCCGGAACGCTCACCATATGAGTGGCACGAGTCGATGCCGGACCTTGCGCTGATACTCCATGTATCCCGTCAGATTCGCCGCCAGAAAGCGTTCTTCGTCGAGCAGCCGCCACACAATAAAGCACACCATCGCCGCGAACGCGAGCAGTCCCCAGTACGAGCCAAGCGCCAGCGGCGTGCCTAACACGTACAGCAACGCGCTCGCGTACATGGGGTGACGGACGATCGCGTACGGGCCGGTCGAGATGACGCGCTGATCCTTCGCGATCTCGATCGTCGCCGAAGTGAACGTGTTCTCGCGATAGACGAGGTAGACGAAATAGTAGCCTAACGCGATGAGCGCGTCACCGAGCACGACGACCACGACCGGCACGTGCGACCAGCCGAAGCGGTGGTCGAGTGCCGGGATGACCATGGTCGCGAGGAACGCCGCGGAAGCGCCCGTCATGATAATTTGCTGAACGGGGCGCTTCTCGGCGGTCGGGCCACCGCTCATGCGACGCTCGAGGAGCGCCGGATCGCGGCTCATGAGATCGATCGTGACGAGGAACGACGCGCCGAGGAAGACGGCGAGGTAGACCCACGCCTCCCAGTAGCGAGTCGTTCCGGCCAAAACGAAGATCACGAGCCCGGTGACGATCGCCAGGGCTGCGAGAGCCAACCACGCTCTGGCGCGAAGAGTCATGCGCCAAATCTGTAGGGGCTACTCCTCGGGCGCGAACACCTCGACCGCGAACGTGAACTTGCGCTGCTCACCGGGTGGGATGGCGCCCACGCCGACGATCTGTCGCGTCACTTCCTCGCCGCGATCGTTGGTGATCGAGATCATCACGGCGTACTCCCACGCCTCCCCTTCCTTGGGATGACGAATCGCTCCCTCGACGCGAAGAGGAGAGAAGGCGGGGACAGCGAGGTCCCCGGCCTCCTTTCCGGCAAATCGCACGTGCTTCCTGCACGACGGACAGACGCTCGTGCTCTGCAGGATCACCGCTCGGCAGTGCGGGCAGGTCCGCGTCGTGCCGGCTGGCGTCCTCCGGAGCGTGGTCACGAAACCTTCAGCGATGATTTCGACGGTAACTGGTCGCGCTCGTCGCCCCAACCGAACTCGACGCGACCGCGCATGCGGGAGCCGGCCGCGACAGCGAGTGTGCCGGCCTTGAGATCGCCATTGAGAATGCCGGTGTTGAGTATCTCCACGCTCGCCGCGCTCTCGATGTTGCCTTCGATCTCTCCCCCGATGGTGACGGAGTTCGCGCGGACGCCGCCCGTGAGCTTGGCGCCCGTGTCGATCGTGAGATCGCCCTGAATGTGGACGTCGCCCTCGAATCGCCCCGCGATGCGAACGTGGCCCGTGCCGTCGATCTTTCCCGTGATGTTGATGTCCGCCGCGATGATGGATTCCTTCACCTCACGAGGAGCGGTGCGCCGAGCTGGCGTCGGTGCGATATCGACCGGACGATAGTCGGTCTCTTTTTGCACGGGGGTCTCGGGGGCGGAGGAAGCGGAGGCGGGAGCTGCTGGGGGAGGGGTCATGCTCGTCTGATCCTTCTTGGATGTGGTGGGTTCCTTCCAGATCGCCATGCGAACGTCCTGTTGAGGTGCGCGGATCGTATCAGCGAGCCCGATAGTTCGCTGTTACGCGCGTCACGAATTTTTGAGGATTTGCTTACGGTCGAGTTCGCACCATGCGGAAGCGACCCGTCGCGACCGGGCCGGCGAAGCTCTCTTCGTTCCAGGTTCCGATGAGCGAATCGCCACGCAAGGCGCCCGACGCGCTGAATCCGCAGTCGGCCACGCCGGGCGTGAAACTCAACGAGACGACATCGGCGCTGCGAGACACCGCTGTCCTGGTCGGGCGCGGGTCGAAGCAGGACATCGGGTGGCCGAGCAGGGGAACGAAATCGATCTGGAGGTTCGACTGGAAGTAGCCCGCGCTCGAGTCGCTCAGGGTCAGGGTACCCTGAGCGGTCGCGTTGTTCAGGGAGAACTCGACCGTCCATTCGCCGGCGAGTGAGGCGGGAGCGGGCAGTGTAATCCGTCCGCAACCGAAGAGCAGCACGAGAAGCGCTAGTGCGCGCGGTCGACGAGCATGGACCATATGCGTGGCGTGCCAGCGCCGCCGGCGCCGCTCGTGAGGCGAGAGAATTCGAATCTCGTCAGTGAGTCTTGCCATACGGAACGCTCCAACCGGCCGCCGGCGGAATCGGTCACTGCATGGGACCCCGAGCCTAACGAACTGTCGTAGGACGCGAGCGCGGCGTCAACCCGCTTCGACCGGGGATAAATGAATGTCAGCACGGCGACACGTCCGGCGGCAAGCTGGACGTAGACCGAGTCGGCGTCCCCGAAGGGGCCTTCAGCGAATCTGAGACGACCATCGGGCAGGGCGACGGTGCGTGGCGTCCTCAGGGCGAGCGGCTCGCCGAGTCGGA
>DATBHD010000148.1:0-2309 GCA_036557635.1 Gemmatimonadaceae bacterium | reverse complement strand
CTCGTTGGCCTCGGCGGTCGAGAGCACGAGCGGTTGCCAGACCATGGTCCGCTCGGGATAGACGTAGTCGGTCGGCACCACGCCGCGCACGGTGTGGTGAACGCCTTCGAGCACGATCTGTCGACCGACGATCGAGGAGTCCGCGCCAAAGCGGGTGCGCCACAGCGGTTCGCTGATGACCGCGACGGGTGCCGCTCCCTCGATCGTGTCGCTCGGGAGGAATGGCCGGCCGAGGAGCGTCGGCATGCCCGTGGTATTAAAGAACCCGTATGTGACGCGCGCTGCGCGGATGACCTCGGAACGTTCGGGACCGCGGAGCGCCAGTTGCGACGCGGCCATGAACGCCATCGAACGCAACGCGCGCGACCCAGCGGCGAGCGCGAGCGCGTTTCCAGCTGCGACGTCCTGGCAGCCGGCGCAACCCGTTTTCGAGTACTGGCGGATGTAGACGAGCCGGTCGCCACCGTCGAACGGCACGGGCGTCAGATTGGTAAAGCTGTACATGATCGTCGACGCGCCGATGCCGAGGCTCAGCGTGACGAGCGTTGCGACGGTGAACCCAGGATTCGAGAGGCACTGGCGGACGGCGTAGCGAAGATCCTGTCCGAGATCTTCGACGAGACGCAGACCCCAGGCGTCGCGGCCTGCTTCCTTGTGGCGCTCGACACCACCAAATGCGATTCGCGCCTGACGCCGCGCGAGGCCGGACGCGAGGCCGGCTCGCTCGAGATCGCGCGCTTCCATCTCGAGATGAAAGCGCATCTCGTCGTCCATGTCGCGTTCGCGTTCCTTCCGGCGAAGGAGCGCGACGAGTCGGCGGCCAATCCGCTGCAGCATGATCAGCATCATCATCCCTCGATCACTTGTTCGACCGCAAGCACGAAGCGCCGCCAATCGTTCTGTTGTTCCGCAACACGTCGTTTGCCGAGCGCGGTGAGGCGATAGAACTTCGCTCGACGTCCTTCGTCGGAGGTGCTCCACTCGGCCTTCACCTCACCGCGCTCCTCCATGCGATAGAGCGCGGGATAGAGTGAGCCCTGATTCACTTGAAGGACGTCGCTCGACAACTGGCGAATGCGCTTAGAGATGCCCCAGCCGTGCAACGGGCCTGGAACGAGGCTCTTGAGAATCAGGAGATCGAGAGTCCCCTGGAGCAGGTCTGCGCGGTCGGCCATGAAACGTGACAGAGCGATTTGAGGGGGATACCTTGACCATCGACAATATGGTAGTTTCTGTTGTCGAAGGTCAAGGCATCAACACGGGAGCGTTCCATGTTCCGCCGCACCGAGGTTGCCGTCCTGCTGCTGCTGACCACGCGCGCTGTCGTCGCGCAAACGCCGATTGAAGCCGGGAAATGGGACGGCCTGGCGCGTCTGCCCGGTCAGAGCATCATGCGCGTGACCATCACACTCGACTCGAGCGCCGTGGGTTGGACCGGAATGGTGCTGGTGCCGTCGGCAAGACCGCAGCCGTTCCCAATGTCGGCCGTCGTGCGCAATCAGGATTCGCTCATCGTGAGACTTCCGGCCGAAGCGCAAAATGCGGTGTTGCGTTTGAAGATATCGAGCGACGGAAAGCAGATGGCCGGCATCATAGAAGCACAGGCGCGCGGGACAGTCAGCGCCGCGCGCGCAGGGAGTCCCGAGGCTGCCGCGCTCACCGAGAGCCTGACGCGACTCGAGCGGTCGCGTGACGCGGCGAATCGGCTCGCGGCGTCGGTCCCCAAGGCGCCGCCGCCCTCGGCGAATCCTGACTCCGCGCGCTTGGTCACGAGCGACATTCCGTTGTTTTGGAGAACGTTGGATCGCGCGCCAGCGGACAGCCTCGCGGAGTATCTCCAGCGCGAGTACCTGGAGAAGGCGAGCGTGGGCGTTCGCGATTTCATTCAGGGCCGCATCATGAGCGCGGAGGATCTCGCGACCGCCGTGCGCTCGAATCGTGTGAAATACGACAGCGTTCGCGCCGCGAACCTCGACGTCGTCCGTGCCGAGCCGCAGATTCGCGCGGCGTTTCGCAAGCTGAAGGAGCTGTACCCCGACGCGGTGTTCCCCGATGTGTATTTCGTGATCGGCCGGTTCAACACGGGCGGCACCGCGTCGCCGCGCGGCTTGCTCATCGGCGCCGAGATGTACCGCGATCCCGCGGCATTGCCGGGGATCGTGGCGCATGAGCTGATCCATTTCCAGCAGCACTACCCGTCACAGAAGCTGCTCGAGCACGCGTTCATGGAAGGCTCGGCGGACTTCGTCGGCAACTTGATCGCGGGACGACAGATCAACAACGCCGCGCACCAATACGGAATGCCGCAC
>DATBHD010000147.1:0-2456 GCA_036557635.1 Gemmatimonadaceae bacterium | reverse complement strand
TTCAACGTGCCCGCGTTCGCGGGATATCTGGCCGTCGCCATCGACACGAGCGCGTCGTATCAGGATGTCGAGCTCGCGTGGCTCGACTTCGTGCACCGGTTTCCATATAAGCTTGAGGCGGACACGTTGAGTTGGCCGGCGCTCCTCTGGGCGGCTCGCGCCGTCTACGCGACGATCGGCAAGCTCCCCGAAGACGAAGTCGCCGCCGAACTTCACAAATTGCTCACGAACCCATGAGCGAGATGAGCGAGCGTGCGCGTTCTTCGTCCGTGTTTCCGCTGCTGGGAGACGCGCGGATGCGGCGGCAAACGCTCCGCTGGATCGGTGAGGAGCTCACCGAACCGACGCCCGGGATTCTCGATGCGCTCGCGGCCGCCCTCGTCGATCCGGATTGGGAGGTGCGCGCCACCGCAATGTTCGTCGCGGTCCGAGTGCGGGCGCGACGGCTGCGTTCTCGGGTAAACGAGACGGCGCTGCCATCCCCACACCAATTCGGCCTGACCGAGCTCGATGTGAGATTGCTCATCGCCGCGCGCGAGCGGTGTGTGGAATTACTCGACGACACGACGCTCGCGCCCAATGCCGACGTGCGTCCATTGCTCGGTCTCTCCGACGGCGTCCCGCGCACCGAGGCCGAACTGCTGCTCCACGCGTTGGTGACTCCGACGCCGCTCGAGGATCCACTGCCCAGCGTGCTTCCCTCCGGCATCGAAGCGAACGGCCGCCACTGCTCGCTCGGCGGCGCCGTTGATCTCACGCGCGTTTCGGCGCTGCCGCATCTGATCGGAGAGCCGCCGGACTGCGTGTCATTCACGCCGCGCGCGTTCTTCATCACGCGCCGACCGGTGACCGAGCAAGACGCGGAGCGCGTTGGCGTTCCGTTGCCGCCGATGCGCGAGCCGCTCGACGAATCGCTTGCCGAGCGGCTCGCTGCAACGCCCGACGCTCCGATCGTCGCAGCGTTCGACGACGCCGTCGCAATCGCACAGGCGATCGCGTCGAAGCTCGGAGCGGCGGCGTCGCTGCCCACGGCGGACGAGCTCGAGTGCGCGGCCCGCGGCGCCGACGGTCGTCGCTACTCGTGGGGCAACGGCGTCGAGCGATTGAACGGAACCGAGCGCTCTCCGCATGGCCTGGAGCGTTTCGGCGTTCCGGTCGCGCAATGGACGACCACCCGAGGCGCGTCGAACCTGCCGCTCACCATGGGAGGGCCGGAGTCGGCACGCTGCTCCGCACGCATCGAATCGTCGAACGTGGCCGCCATTCGTCTCGTAGTCCCTCTTGCCGCGGGTTCACCGGTGAGCGCCCATTTCGCCCGAGGGGCCTAAGCTCGATCCGGAAAGCAGGCAACCCTTTTGGGACATAGATTGTCTATCCCATAGACAACCTATATGCCTCAGCTTCCGACGAAACGCGATCTCCTCCCCGGCACCCTCGATATGCTCGTCCTCAAGACGATCTCCGGGGGCCCGCTCCACGGGTACGGCATCGCGCAGCAGATCAAGCAGCTTTCGCGCGACGTGTTGCAGGTCGACGAAGGCTCGCTGTATCCCGCCCTTCAACGCATGCGCCAGCGCGGCTGGCTCACTGCTGCTTGGGGGCAAACGCCGAACAACCAGCGCGCGCGCTATTACACGATCACCGCGGCTGGACGAAAACGCCTCGGCCAGGAAGAAGTCGGCTTCACCGAATTGATCGGCGCCATTCAGCGCGTCATGCGCTCGATCTAGCTCTGTCTCGCGTCGTCCCATGCCGTTTTCCGCGCTCGAGCTTTGGAACCGCTTTCGCGACCGCTTCCGCCGCGAGCAACTCGCGTCCGAGCTGGACGACGAGCTGCGCTTCCATCAGACCATGCTCGAGCGCGACCGGCGTATCGACGGCGCAACCGACTTCGAGGCGCGGCGCACCGCTCGTCTTCAACTCGGCAATCATACCTATCTCCGTGAGGCAACGCGCGTCATGTGGACCCTTGGCTGGTTCGACGACTTTCTGCAGGACGTGCGGTACGCCGCTCGCGTGCTGCGACACAATCTTGCCTTCACGCTCGCGGTGGTCCTGACTCTCGCGTTAGGGATCGGCGCGAACACCGCGATCTTCAGTGTCGTCAACGCGGTCATTCTGCGCCCGCTCCCCTACGCGGATCCCAGCCGCCTCTACTCGATCTGGATCTCGCCAGCCGGATCGCCGCGCGAACGACGTCCGACGTCATATCCCGACCTCGCCGACTGGCGCGCGCAGAATACCGTGTTCTCCCAGCTCGGCGGATATGCATTCAACCGATATGAATTGTCCGACGCCGGCGCCATCGATCAAGCGCGCGCGATCATCGCCACGCCGCAGGTCTACGATGCGCTCGACGCGCGGCCGCTGATCGGACGTCTGCCGCGCGCAGACGAAGAACGTCTCCCAGTCGTCACGATCAGCGATCGCCTCTGGAAGCAGCATTTTGGCGGCAA
>DATBHD010000146.1:0-18867 GCA_036557635.1 Gemmatimonadaceae bacterium | reverse complement strand
GCGAGCACGGAGCGCCCGTCGCGACGTCGATGACCATCAGGTTGGCAATCTTCTTACCAACACTCTGTCCATTGGGACGCGCATCTTTAGTAAACCGATAATAGATGGCCCAGGCGGACGTGGCGGCCAGGTTGAACATCTGCATCGCGTGGCTCTGCTGTCCCAAATCGAATACCCACCCCGCAACCACGGCGAAGATCACCGGCCCGGCCCCGACGATCCCGTCGATAATCGACGCGCCGAACCGATTCCAGAGCGGCGCCTTGGCGTAGTACCACTGACGGCTGCCGTCGTGCGACGGTGTGAGCGGTTCGGTGAGGGTTGGCAGGCCTCGCACCGGGTCGCCGAGACGCAACGAGCGCCGCTCCGCCTCCTCGGCGAGCGCGACGCGCGCCTCGGGCGTCAGGTGGTCCGGTTCCGTCTCGAGGAGAGATAGTAAGTCCTCATCGGACGACCGGGCGTAGCGCGTCCGGAAGTCGTCGACCGTGTACATGTCACAAGAATGTGGGCACCTCTCCGGCCGAGCAAGACAGCGACCCCTCGCCACTAGGGAAGCTCTGAAGAATGTCATCCCGAGGGAAGCGAGGATCTGCCCTTTGAGGCAGATCATCACGGGCATTGGTTTGGTGATTCGGAGGATCCGTTCGCAGAGCGTGCCGTGTCCGCCCTCGCAAGGAGCTCACTCCTCGCGTAACGTCATGGAGGGGTCGATCTCGCCAAAAGCGTGATCACGGACCAGCACGGACGATCACCTCACCACCGCAATGTGCCTGATACGTCCCTAGCCTCTATGAGATGATGCTAACCTACGCATCAGCGCGTGACACGCTCGTCGCCGAGCTGCGCGCGAATGCCGCGGACCACGACGCCGAGCGGTTCGACGCGATCGGCCGCCGCTTCGACCGCGTCGAGCACGACTTTCCGACGGGAACCGCACCCGAGCTGGCGCGACTCCACATCGCGCTGACCTTCTGGGACGGCTGGATCGACGCGCGGAACAACGGCTGGCCGCGCGGTCCGATCGCCGTCTCGGACTGGCCCGTGCTCGCGCGGCGAGTGGCGGACGATCTCGAGAAAGACAACGACGTGTCGGACCCGCTCGTGCTATCGCGCTTCGATCTCGTCGCGCATCCGCGGCTCAACGAGCGCGTCCAGACCCTAGCCGCTCGCCTCCGCAATCGACAAGACTGACAGCTGCTGCTGTGGCTTCAGTCCGGGGCGCGGGAGCCCCACCGATTACACCTGGTGCGTTACTTCGCGTACTGCTTCGGCGAGTAAGCAGTCAAGGTACTTCGCGCATGCGCGCGAGGACGATCTCGGTGAGCCGGCTGATCGTCGCCGAGTCGCTGTGGACGTGGCGGCCGGGCATCCAGATCTGCTCCTTCGGCTCGCGCGCGGCGCGATAGAGCGCGTCGACCGACTCGCGCGGCAGCCGCTCGTCGCCTAACGCGTTCACCATCACGAAGGGACGCGGTGCGATGCGCGCCACCCACCGCTCGGGCGCGAGGCGAGGTCCGTCGATGATCAAATTCGAAAGCGCCGCCGCCGGATAGCGGACGAGCGCGAGGGGAATATTGCGGCGCATGTTCTGCTCGAGCGGCGCGAACGAGCCGCCCGACCCGTGCAGCACCCAAACGCGCGTGATGCGCGAGTCGAGCGCGCCCGCGATAGTCACGAAGGGCGCGCCGAGGCTGACCCCGATCGCCTCGACCCGCGTCGTGTCGACGTCAGGCCGGCCGAGCAGATAGTCGAGCGAGAGCATGAGCGCGAGCGGCGTGTCGAGGAAGGCCGCGCGGATCGTCGGGATCTCGCGCAGAAAAGTCAACGCGTCGGGCCGCGGATCGCCGTCGAAGGGATACGACATCACGGCGACGAGCGTGCCGCGTGTGTCGGGGAGCAACTTCACCGCGTCGCGCCCCTTGTAATGGCCGCCGAGGATGAGGACGAGTGGGAGGCGTCCGGTATCGCTCGCCGCGCGCCGCAGCGTAAGCTCGACAGAGAGGCCGCTCGTCGCCGTGAGGCGGACTTGCCGAAGCTCGTAACCACGATCTATAGAAGGCACTCCTGACGTCGCGTCCTTCAGTACCGATCGTCGCGAGAGGAAGCGCGGATCGGAGAGCAAGGTTGCTACAACCGCGACGCCGGCAACGATGGCAATTGCGCCGACGACGAGGGTGCGTCGAGACAGGTTCAGCGAATACGGCATTCTAAGTTCGAAACGTATTCGCGGGGACGCAGCGCGACCACATCATTTCGGTTCGGTCGGCCTGAATTCGCTGAGGTCACACACGTCAGCGTGGCGCATCGTCGTACATACGGCGCTGAAACCACTGTTTCTTGCAGCATCCACGCGAGGTCGCTGAAGCGATGCGGCCGTTTCTCGCGACGGAGTCTGTATCGCCACACCATAACGAGCGCTGATGCTCATGAGTGATCTATTGATCGTGGTGCAGCGTCTAGTCGCCGCCGCGCCACTCCTTCTCCTCGCTGGTGCCTGCGAAGCTGGGAAGGCGCCGCCCAGGCGTCGCCCGGCCGGGTCGAACCATCGGTCGCAGACGCCGAAACCAACTACCTGACGGCAAAGCGCGCCTACCTCGCGTCGCTCGCGGCAGATCGGAACCGCGGCACGCCGGATTCGGTATTGGGTGCACATGAGGATGCGGCGCTGCGCGACCTCGCCGGACAGTTGCGAAAGATCGTGGGCCCGTTCCAGGCGGTGGGCTTCGCCGACTCCGGGACGAGCAACGTGACCACGCTCGTGCCTCAAGTGCATTTCGGCGCCATCGACGGGATAGCCTACCACTCCCCGGGCAGCACCACCGTGCTCGTTACGAGTCGAGCGCTGCTCGGCGCCTGGCTGCGAGACTCCGTGGCGGGCGACACTACGATGCCGCGCGATCCCGCAACTGCGTTAGCGCGTCCGGACGTATATGCGCAAGCTTTTCCCGAGGACGCGGCAGTGCCATTCTTCGCGGACCGAGCGCCGCAATCCGCTGAGCCTCCGCTAGCGCCGCGAGATCGGCGTCGGCAGCATGCCAGTTCGCGAGCAATCGTCGCGCCGCCTCGGCTGCGCCCGCGCTGTCTCCGCGAGCGGCGCGCGCGCGCGCGAGACCAAACAGTGCCGCCGAGCGGTTGGGCGCGAGCTTGAGTGCTTGCTCATACGCCGCCTCGGCCTCCGCGGGCTGATGCGCCTCGATGAGCGCCGCACCGAGCAACTCGTGCGCGACGAGCATGATCGGTGGCCCGACGAACTGGAACTTGTCCTCCATCGTCGCCGCCTCCTGCAGCAACTCGATCGCACGTCCATAATTGCCGCGCTTCGTCGCGATCGCCGCCTCGATCTCACGCGCGCCGACGGCGCCGTAGGTCGGGGCGTTAGGCGGCGCCGTGTCGCGGAAGCGCTTGGCGACTTGCGAGCCGCTGATGGTGTCGCCCTTCGCCGCCGCAACGTAACCGCGCTGATACAGCTCCGTCATTGCGAACATGAATGCACGCCGCGACGTGGGCGTGCCGCGTGACGGCACGGTTCCCGTCTCCAGCATCGGAATCCAGTCGCCTGTCTCGGCGCCGTACTGGAAGGCGAGCGTGGCGATCACGTACTGCGCGTCCGGGTGCTCGCTCAGATCGACCCCTGCGAGCACGGCACGCGCCGTATCCATGATCGAGCGCGCGAGCGCGTAACGACCTTGCTGCAGATACACGTACTCGAGCCACTGCAGATCGTGGAAGTCCAGATCCGCGGCCGATGCCCCTCGCCGCTTCACCCAATCACGTGAGGCCCTCCACGCACGCTCGTCTGACGCAACCGCCTCGTCCCACAGCCCGAGCTGCAGGAAGATGTGCGACGGCATGTGCTGCGCGTGCTCTGACTCCGGCGCGACCTTCGCGTACGCGCGCGCCGCCGCGAGCCCGCGCGCCGCGTACGCGGGCGCGTCCGTCGCGTGAATGAGATAGTGCAGCGCGCCCGGATGGTTCGGGCGCTCGCGCACGACGCGCTCGGCTAGGGCGATGGCTTCCTCACGATTGACGCCGCGCGGATCGGCGATCTGAATCGCGAGCGACGCGAATGCCGCGGCCTCGAGGTCCTTCGGATAGCGCGCCGTGAGGTGACGCATCGAGTCGGCGAAGGCACGCGAGCGGACGTCGAGCGTCGTCTCGGCGTAAAACGCCTCGATCGCGGCCCCGTAGGCGCGTTCGCGATCGGTCTTGGCTTCGGCTAGGCGCGCGGCGGGCGTGGGGCCGAGCTTCGCGAGTACGGCGCGCGCCGCGGCCGGATCGTCCTCGCTCCAGAGGATATGAGAGTTTGTGAACGCTTCGAGCCAGTATGGCAGAGCGAAGCTCCTGTCTACTCTCTGGGCCTCACGAAACGACTCGGCGGCTTCAGTATACTCGAAACTATGGAGGAGGGCGACGCCGCGGAGAAAGGACTTCTGCGCGGCGGAGGAGCCGGAGTTTGGGAAAACGACGGTGCCAAGCGTGGCGCCGGTACCCTGCTGTGCGGCGGCGTGTCGATGGTCTTCCTGCTGCGCCAGCGTTCTGGACGCAGCCAGGAGAACGACGATGCTTCCGGCAACGATGGCGCGGTGGATCGACATGGGCGTCCTGTCAGGCGAGCGGGGCGTCTGGAACTTACCCCCGAATCTTGACGCCACGGGAGAGCCTTGCCAACGTGTGACGGCGCCATCGGAGCGCATCCGGTCCGCGGGCAGGGACTGTCCCATCCGACGAAGTCGCCAATGACAATCGATCGTTCCTTCTCTTTTCGGGCCCATCAGGCGGACGGGGCCACAGCGAAAGGAGGAGGTATGTCCCATCGCCGACCTGGCGCGTCCGAGACGCGCCCGCTCCCGCCGAAGCCGAGCCTCGACTATGAGCGCAAGCAAGCCAAAGCGCTGCTGCGCCAGTTGCGCTCGGGCAACCCGGATGCATTCGCGCGTGCCGGCGCGCGACACCCTGCGCTGCGCACCCCTGCCGCAGATAACGTCACGCTCGCCGACGCGCAGCTCGTCATCGCCCGCGAGTACGGATTCGCGAGCTGGCCAAGACTCGTGCGGTACTTCGCCGATGTCGAGCGTCAAAGCGGGGCGCGCGGTGCCTATCTGTTGCACGATCGCCAGATGTACGAGGGCATGTCGCGTTCCCTCCTCGCCCAGCATCGGCGTCGGGGCACCAATGCCGGGCGCGCATTCGCGGCGAGCATTCCACGCTTCTACGGCCTAACGATCGACGCCGTGCTCGCGTCGGACGTTACCGACGACGACGCGCGCCTGACGGTCGCTCGGCAAAATGGCTTTGCCAATTGGGATCTGCTCATGCAGGCGGTCGACGCCCAGCGCGCCCGCTTCGCCGACCCCTGGATGACGTCTCTAATGACGCTCCGCCTCGCCGGCACCGCGATCAACGCTGGCGATCTCGAGGCATTCACGCGCGTCGCCGCCGAGCATCCCGAGCTGCTCGATCGCCCTGACGACGGTCAACTCGCGATACACACCGTAGCGGCTGTCGCGTTGGCCGCGGAAGAAGGCGGCGTCCCCGGCGCTCGCGCCATCACCGACTGGCTGGCGTCGCAAGGCGTCGATGTCGAACGCGCGCTCAATGAGCGTTGGTTCGCGCCGCCCCCTCTCTCGACGGAGCGGGTGCGCTTTCTGCTCGAGCGCGGCGCCGATCCAAACTGGACGACGCCTAACGGCGTCTCGGCGCTGGACTACGCCCTCTTGCGCTACTGGAACGGTGAGGCGGTCGATCTCATGGTGCGTCGCGCGACGCCCCGGCGCGCGCTCTGGATCGCGGCGGGATTGGGCGACGTCGAAGGCGTACATCGCTTTCTCGATCAGGATGGCAAACCAACCGCGGCCGCCTATCGTGACCGGCCAGACTTCGTTGCCATTGGTCTCAGCATGTCGGCCGCGCCGGCGCCGGACGCCACGGAGATTCTCGCCGAGGCGTTCTTCGTGGCGATGCTCAACGATCGCGTCAATGTCCTCGACTACATGATCGATCGTGGTTTCCCCGTCGACTACCTCGGCTGGGAGATGCCCTTCCTGAGCTTCGCCGTCGGGAATCAGCGTTTGCAAATCGTCGAGTGCCTGGTGCGACGCGGCGCGAATCTCGACCTGCGTGGCCGCCATCCGGACACGACGGCGCGCGAGATGGCGCGCGAGCGGTTCGGACAATTGCCGAATGCCCCGACGGCGCGGCGAATTCTCGACCTCTGCGGCGCGGGCGATCCGGATCAGGTGATTGCGGAGCTCGACGCTCGTCCGGCGCCGGAGCCGCAGCCCGCTGGCGTAATGCAGCCGGCGCTCGAGCTTGCGGCCGACGACGCCGCGCGACGCGGACAGACGGAGGTCAGTCCGGACAATCTCCTCATCGGCATACTGCGAGCCGCGCCCGACATCATCGGCATGATGCGCCGCGCGGGGGTCGATCACGAGCGCCTCCGCGCGCAGATTGGTACGCGCGTCCTGTCAGCGGACGACCGCGTTGAACGAACCGAGTTGCCGCTCGACAGCGCCGCGCGCGACGTGCTCCGCGTCGCAACGGACCTCGCTCGGCAACGGAAGCACGACGTCCTGACACCTTTTCACGTGCTTCGCGCGCTGATCGATGTCGAGCATTCGTTGTTGCGCGATCTCGTTATGCGAGCCGGATCCAGTGTCGAGCTGGTCACGTCGGAGCTCGATAAGCTTCTTCAAACAATGTGATCGCCGGCGTTCTTTTCGATCTCGACGATATGCTCGCGTTGCGGCTCGACGATCGGGCAGCGGGAAGAGACGTCTCTCTCGACGCGCGTTGAGCAACTTCTCTCTGATGCTGCCACCGACCGGCCCGATGGCTGACGATGTTCTTCTGTATCCCCAGCTTGAAGCCATTCGCATTCAGATAGACGCACCAGAACATAACCGCTCATGACCGAGTCTCGTCGCTTGCTTCAACACTTTCTCGCTGCACTCGCGTACCGCACGCAGAAAGCGTTGCGCGATGCCCCGTCGGGCTTCGGTGATTATCGCGCCGGGACCAACGTCCGCACACCGCATGAATTGGTGTGGCACATGACCCGTGTCACGGGCTACGCGCGAACCATGTTTCGAGGAGGCGACTTCAAGCCGCCGGCTCAACCCACGTTCGAAGGTGAGATCATGCGGTTTCACGAAACGTTGAAGGCCTTGCACAGCGATTTCGCGGACCCCAGCCTCACCGCCTCGATCAGCGATGAGCAATTTCTGCAAGGGCCCCTCGCCGATGCGATGACGCATGCTGGGCAGCTCGCGATGTTGAGGCGCCTCGCAGGTGATCCCGTCGCGCCCGAAAACTTCATCTTCGCCGCGGTTCGTGCAGATAACGTTTCCGCCGAGCAGGCATCGCCCGCCGCACCGGATGTTGGATGGACTCCGGAGCAACCCCCGCTGTCAGTTCGAGCGAGTTGACGAAGAGCACGCGACATCGATGAAAGCCGCTATTCTCTTCGATCTCGACGACACGCTCCTCGATCGACGACGCACGCTGGATTGCTATCTGGCTGAGTATGCTACTCGCGCCGCGCTCGTGAGGCATGTTGGTCCTCTGCATTGACCGCGACTGGAAGGCCTGCAGCGAGTGCGAGCGAACGTATCGCCTCGAGGGTGCCGGCAACGAGACTTTTTGGACCAGAGAGAACTTCTCTGACCAATCGTGAGCCCGGCAGCTTCTGGTTGCCCGGACGCTCGGCTAGTCTCTCGGTCGAGTATCTGATCGGATTGACGTCTCTGCCAGCAAAGCGCCAAGTTCGCGGCCTAGGCAGATTACCCGACCGCTTTATCGCGCGTCCTTGAGGCAAACGCTTCACGGAGCCTTGCAATGAAAGCTCGGCGGGGCCGCTACCTCGTTCTTCTCGTCACCCTTGTCTCGGCCGCATGTCAGCATTCCTTCACGCGAGAGGATGCCCTTGCTGCAATTGAAACCCACGAGACTATCGGCCGCCTCGTCGAGCCGGATAGTGAACGCGTCGCGCATGAGACTATTGTGAACTGTCGAGCGATCTATAGCAGCAATCCCGACACCGCGGCAATCGCTGGCGACTCGGCCTGGATTCTCTTGTCCACTGCTGGCTTGATGGACCTTGCCGATGTGGATGCGCCATCCGATCCGCGACAGAAGAAACACTGTCGGGCCATCCTCACTGCGAAAGCAAACAAGGCGTTGTTCCAGGCAGCTCCGGATACGAGCAAGAGTCCGTGGACGAGTTATTGGACGGTGGAAACGGCGCGCAAGAAAGCCGAAGTGATCGGTATTCCCGAGGATTCGATTCGGAACGACTCCGCGGTTGCCGACTTCGAGATCACACAGGAACCGACGCCCATGGGCGAGCTTCTTCATCGGCCGAAGTGGTCAGAAGCGTCGGCGCGCTTCTTCTCAACGACGCTGACAGGCCACTTTCGACGCTATGACGACGGTTGGCGACTCGAAAGCTTTGATGAGAAGAAGTAGACTTGAGAGTCCCCTGCCTCTCCGACGTTGGGCGAAACCCGCGTTGACCTTCTCCACCTCCTCGAGGACCTTGCCGACGCATACCCCGGCGACCTCGATGAGACGATTCTCACCGAGATCGTAGCGAACAGCCTCGACTCGGGCGCCTCGCGCATCGCCTTAACGATCGATCCGACGGCGCCGACCTTCTGCGTCGTCGACGACGGACGAGGAATGCGCCGGTCCGACTTGCGGCGCTTTCACGACATCGCCGCGACGTCCAAGACCCGCGGCGAGGGCATCGGGTTCGCCGGCGTCGGCATCAAGCTCGGCCTCCTCGTCAGCGACCAGGTCGTCACCGAGACGCGCCGTGGCAAGGATCATCTCGCGACGACGTGGGCGCTCGCCGGCCGCCAGCGCGCGCCGTGGCAGTGGATGCCTCCACTCGGACTCGTCTCGGAGCGAGGGACGGCCGTCCGCCTTCGCCTAACGACTGCCCTGTCACCGCTCGTCGACGCCGCCTACGTCGAGAATGCGCTGCGGCGTCACTTCGAGCCCCTCTTCGATGAATCGCTCGATGAGGTGCTTCGCGCGCACTACCCGCGCGGTATCACCTTCGCGATCAATGGCCGCGAGATCTCTCGGTCCGTCCCGCGCGTTGCGGGGCCCGATGTGGCGCCGATCGCTGTCCGCGTCGCCGGCCGGCGCAAGCCGAGCGCCTTCGGATATCTCATACGTGAGCAGCGACCGCTGCCCGAGGAGCTTCGCGGCATCGCCGTGAGCACCTTCGGCAAAGTCATCAAGCGCGGTTGGGACTGGCTCGGCGTCATCCCGTCCGCGCCAGATCGCGTGCGCGGTGTCGTCGAGATCCCGGCGCTCGCCGCATGCCTAACGCTGAACAAGGTCGACTTCTTCCGGAGCGGCCCGCGCGGCGCGACATACCTCGCCTATCGTAAGGCACTTCAGGAAGTCGTGACGAGCCAGCTGGCCGAGTGGGGCAATGCCGACGAATCCTCCGACAGGGCGCGTCACAAGACGACGCGGCCGATCGAGCGCGACCTCGAGCGCGTTCTCGCCGATCTGTCGAACACCTTTCCACTGCTCGCGACGCTCGTCCAGCATCGTGCCGGCGGCAACCGGAAGCTCCCCGTTGGGCGCGCGCGGGCTGGTGATGAGTCACTCACGCTGTCGCTCGGCCTCGGTGACGTGCTGGAGGAGATGACGCCGGTGGACCTCGCGCCTCCAGCGCCTAACGGCGAGGAGACACCGCCGCCGGAGCCGCCAGTGAGCGAACGCTCAATGCCGCCCGCGCCGGTCGAACTGCCGGGTCGCCGGGGCCCGAAGCGTCCGATTCGTCTCGGTCTCTCCATCCAGTTCGAGTCGCGTCCCGAGGATGACAACCTCGGTCGATTGGTCGAGAGCACTGTGTGGGTGAACGATGCCCACCCCGCGTATCGGCGCGCACTGGCGTCGCACGCCGACGGATACCATTTGGCCCTCACGGTCGCGATGGCGCTGGCGAGTGTCGCCATCGAACCGCCGCAGCAACAGGCGTTCGTGAGCGCGTTTTTGACCCGTTGGGGAGACGCGGTCGGCGGGACTCAGGGACGCCGCCGAGCGAATCGCCGATAGCGTCAAACGATTTCGAGCATCTCGAGATGGAGAAGTAGTCGCCTGACCCTCGTCGACCTCATTCCACATTTGGGATCGTCAGAGAATTCCGGGAAAGGAATAGAACTCGTATCTGGATCCCGGGCGACCGTTCGTCGCGCCACCGCCCGGAGAGCGGGATCAGGCGTGCCGGCTCGCCGGGCCGCACCGCGACGCTGTGCGCTGTCATCAACGTGCTCGGTAACCGCGCCAGTCTGGCACCCAGGCGCCTAACGCCTCAGGACGCGCAGGCCGAGGGGCCCGGATCGACTATGATACGGGCCGTCGCTGGCTCGGAGCAGGCTCGAGTCCGGCGCGGCCGTGGGTGGGTGTCGATCGCGAAAGAACGCGCCGTTGGACCGCGCGCGAGGATCTGTAGCGGTACTTCGCTGAGATCCTCGGCGAGTAGGATCGCCCAAGATAGTTTTCTGATCTCGGTCAGCTCCAAACCCCTCCGAAACATCGAATCGGCCACCGTCGCTCCGCCCTTGAACTCCGGGATTGTACATCTCTTCCGCATGCGCGGGCGGTCGCACGAATGTGCCCGACGTCGTCGCGCGAGCGATGTAGCTCGCTGTGTAGCTACCAGTCCAGAGCATCCGCGCGAAGTAGACGACCTTGTCGTCGTAGATCGCCTTGTGCTCCCAAGGACTCCACCAGCCGTCATCCCAACGGCCGTACAACCATGACTGCCACCGCGACCCGTCACGGTCGCGATCTCCTGCCTGGCGCGCCTGCTCAGACTCCGGCGTGACGAATGGCGCGAGCGTGCCTGACGTTCGCAAACTCAAATCGACCGCCTCGAGTCCTGCCGGCAGCGGGTCTTCCACCGCTACGAACGCGCGATCCGCCGGCACCGTCACCCGCAGCCTCACGCGTACGAGATCACCGGCCTGTACCGCGGTCACCGGCCGACCGTTGTCGAAGCGCTCGTACCAACGCTCGACGACGATGCCATTGATGTCGGGCGTGACCGGTGGCTTCGAGGGCACCTCGTCGACAGAAACGGCGAAATAGGCCCTACCTCCCGTTAGGTGGAGGCGGAGCTGTACCCGACCATCGCTTCCGCGCTCGAGCAATCCCGTCAACGGCACCGCGGCCATCGAATCGACGTCTAGCCCTCCGACTCGTCGCGCGAGCACGTCTCGATGCTGCGCCTGCACGACGATCTGCCGCGCGGAGCCATCGTCTCGTGGAAGAGCCGACAACGCGAGCACCACCGAGGCGTAGTCCTGAGTGCTCCACGCCCATCGGCCTTCCGCGCGGCCCAGCTGGAGCACGCTTTCGACCAGACCACCCAGCCGCGGCTGCGCTGGCCGCAAGGCGAGCGTTGCCGTGAGCAAACGCGCAACTGGCGCGACACGCGATGGAAATTCACGCGGTCCATACGCGGTATCCGGGAGATCGACGCGCAATCCCGCGGGCGTGACGGCACGCCACGTCTCGTCGACGAGCGACGCCGCCGCGCCGCGGGTGTCAGCCCGAGTCGATAGCGCTTCGGCGAGACGAAGCCGATCCTCCCACGTCATCAGGAAGGCGAGTTTCAGTAGCGCATTCTCGGCATTCTCGTCAGGCATGTCCGCGCGGCGCAAGTACTCGATTGCCGCGACTCGCTCGCCGAGCGCGAGCCGCCGCGCGCTTCGCTCGTAGCGATTCATGCCACCGGTGTCGATCGGGGTGTCGCTGTGCTGGCGCAGATAGCGAGCCAGCCTAACGAGCGTCGTGCTGTCGACGGCGAAGCCGGCATCGCGCGCGTCCAGCAGAAAGAGGCCCGCGTACGCGCTGAGCCATGGGGTCGTCCACTGGTGATCGTACCAATACCGGATGCCGCCGTTCGCGTCCTGACGCCGTGAAAGCTCCTCGATCAGCTCCTGGAGTCGCGGCCGCGGATCGCCGCCGAGCGCCTTCGGGTCGTGATCGCGCGTCGCCTTCCATACGGCGAGCAATATTCGGCCCCCGCTCGTGATTTGTTCGGTACAGTCGTACGGATAGACACGAACCCAGTCGTATGCGGCGAGCATCGCCGGAAGTGGCGAGGTGCCGAGTCGGAGCGACATCCGCGACCGCGCGGCGTCGATGTCCGACGGGAGTGGGATGACGATGCTCGTGCTGTCACGCACGAGGCCGATGGCGACATGTGTGCGCGGATGAAAATCCGGGCGCACGGGCAAACGGATCTGCACACCATCGGCATTGGTCCCGTCCGATGCTCGCAATCGCACCGTAACGCTATCAGGCGCGCTGTCGCGTGGTGGCGCACGGAAGGAGAAGCGCGCCTCTCCGCCGCGTCCTCGCTCGAGCACAATGTCTCGGCGCGCGTCTCCCTGCACACGGATGCCATCGGTTGCCGCGTTCACGGTGACGCCACGCGGCTGGCCATCGCGCGCGTTCACCGCGGCGCCCGCCACCAACGAGTCGCCCGGACGGACGAAGCGGGGCAGTGTCGGTCGCGCGACGAGCGGACGCGTGACGAGCAGTGTGGACTCGCCGCTGCCGAAGCGATCGGCGGCGCCCATTGCGACGGCCATGACACGATACGTCGTTAGGTTATCCGGCAAGCGGGCGCGGATCGTGGCGTCACCATGCTCGTCGGTCGACGCCGACGCAACGTAGAATGCGGTCGAGCGAAATAGCGATCGCATGGGAACGCCCGGCCTTTCGGGCGCGGCCATCATGTAAGCACTTGCCCCCACTACCACCTCTGACAGCATCATTGCGCTCCCGCGGAGCAGCTCGACAACCAATCCCGGGTCGCTGGTGAGAATCGAAGGCAGCGTGCTCCAGATGCCCACGCCGAGACCGCGCGGCGCGTACATCCGCGCGAGCACGTCGGGTGTGGCGTAGCCAGTGAGCGCCAGCACTCCTTCGTCCACGGCCCACAGGGTGACACGGCTGCGGAGCCCGCGCCCGGCGGCGTCGCGAACCTGGACCCGGACGGACGCCGTGTCGCCCGGGCGCCACTCGGGTCGGGTAGGCATCGCGGTCACGGCGAGGTGCTTTGTCGATGTCTTGACGTGAAGCTCGGTGTAGCCGACACGAATGGTCTGCGCCGCCGAGTCCGGCCGTTGGGCAGCCGCGCTCCCACTCTTCACGAGCACGACACCCACGAACACGTTAGGCAGGAATCCGTCACTGATCACGAAGTTCAGCAAGTTGCTACCGCGGTGCACCGCCACATGCCGCTGCTCGAGCACGGTCTCGCGCTCGACAGTGACCCACGCTTCCGCCTCGTCGAACGGCGAGTCGAATGCGACCTGCGTCGTCTTTCCGACCTCCAGCTCGCCGTTGCCGGCGACGAGGTGGAGCTGGAACGGGCTCGTGGTGTTCCATCGATAGCCGGCGCCAAGGACGTAAATGCTGATGGTCGTGCGAGCGACTCCACCACGGCCGTCGGCCGCCGCGAGGCGGAACTCGTACAACCCACCGGCACCAGGCACGAAGGAGTACGCCGTGGGAGCATCGGCCGAGCGTACCGTGTCCGTCCTCACCGAGTCGTCTACCCAGGGGCCCGTGTAGTTGTTGGGTGACCAGGGCTTCCAGAGACGTCGCACCACAGTCACCGTCACGGGCACACCGGTGACTGGTGACCCGTCGGGCCTAACGGTTCGGAGCTCGATCGCTTGACGCTCACCGGTCGTCCAGTACCAGGCAGAGGATCGGTTGCGGGCGAGGATATAGAGATCGGTCGCGTGGATCGCGGCCTCGGTGGTTGCCGTGACGACCTGACGGTTCACGTCCGTGACGGCGACGTCGATCGTGACGTGTCCGGGTCGGGATGGCCGGAGGCTCGATAAGGGAATGCTCAACTCTCGCCGGCCGGTGCCATCCAGGCTATCTCGGCCGCCGAGGGTGTGCGTCGCGTCGTCCCTCTCCGGAGAGAGCCAATCCCAGACTCCGACCATCCATCCATCCGCGCCAGGAATTTTCACCTCCCACGGCTTGGACTCGCGGAGCGTGGCGCTCCAATCGAGCGTCGCGCGGCCCATCGGCGCGCCGAAGAGATACTTTCCGCCGACCCGCACACGGAGTGTGTCCGTGGCGTGATGGATTCCGCTGTCGCTGGTGGCGCTGACGAGGAACTCGGGTGCGCGATATTCCGCGACTCGTACATTTGCCGTCGCGACCACCTGCCAGGCTCCGTTGCGCCAGACGCGCATTTCGGCATCGTACGATCCCAGCGCGAGCCCCGCGCGCAGGCGGAACGAATCCGTCACCGCGCCAAACTCGCTCAATTTCAATACCGTGTCACGGACGATGACGTCTTCCTCGCTCCTCCACTGCAGTGGACGATAGGTCACCGTCGAGCGGACCGAGTCACCTGCACGAGGGAGATCGAGCGCGCCTAACGGGCCGTCGCGGACGATTCCCGTGAGGTACAGCATCTCACCCGGCCGATAGATTCCTCGATCCGCGAAGAGCGTAGCCGCTGCCGCCGGCACCGAACCGGGTCGGGCACCGAGCTGCCCGGGCTGGAGTGGGTTGAACGCTTCGTACCCGATTGCCCGCGTCGTGAGCGGCAATATCGCGCGATCCTCCCCGAGCTCGGCCTCGACGACACCGACGCGAGGAGGCCAATCGTTCGAGATTGGCGCTGACGCCGACGGGGCGTGTTCCGGCACCCGGAAAAACGCAACACCGTCGTCTCCCGTCTTCCCGACGGCGACGACACGTCCGGAGTCGTCGAGCTGCCTAACGGTGACGCCAGCGCGCGGCTTGCCGTCGGCGATTCCGCTGATCAGCACTATTCCCTGACCGGCGGCGATCTTTGCATGCGCGGCGAGATTTGTGATCTGCAGGACGGCGTACGGGCTCGGCTCGAAGGGCGAGTAGCGTTGAGCCCAAATCATCACGGGCGCGATAGAGTCGGCACCCGGCGCGGGAATGGCGCGTACAACCTCCATGCGGAATGCGACCAGCCGGTGATCAACGATGGCCGCCGGCAGCGCGAGCTGCGTCGTCCGTTCGACGTTGTACTCGCCAGGCAGTGTGACGACTGTCGTTTCCGGGCGGAGCCACGACCGCCGATCGAGCTCCAAGCGGAGGAGCGACGGAGCCACCGCCAGCATTCGAGCTCGCTGCGAATCGGGAATCGCAAAGCTGATGATGCGAACCTGCTGGACGTTGACGTGTCGCAGCGGAATGGTGAGATCGGCGCGCGGCAGCGCCAGGAGTCCACGCGGATAGCCGATCGATGGCGCGTAGTCACCAGTCGTGATTTCCGCGTGATACGGCGGCTCGAGCTTTCTCCCATAGATGTCGCGGATGGCGCCGTCCACCCTGACGTCGAATCTCGAGTGTGGCGTCAGGTGAACCTTGATGGCAAAGCTGTTCGTCTGCGCCGTGCTGTCGCCGATCTCGAACGGCAATCGCGGCTCGAGATGCACGTAACGGAGAACGTCGGTGCCCTTGACCGGCGCCGTGAACGCGAGCGTCAGATTGGTCAGCGAGCACTTGAGGATGCCATTGCAATTGAACTGGACGAGCTGGAATGGCGGTGCGGTCCGCATCGCGAAGCGCTCTTCGGTGCCGAACTTCGCGTCGTCCGCTGTATTCGGGAGCACGAGCTGTCCCTGACAGCTGGTCGGAAGCGGATTTGCTGGCTCGAGCTCCACCACACGGCGGAAGCGATCGCCGACGGTGTCACGATCCCAGCCGCCGGCATCCAGAAATGGGTAAGGGTCTTTCGTGGTGAGCATTCGCTGACGAACCGGCCGCATCGCGATTGTCGTGGGCGTCGCGCCGGTCTCGCACGTCGTCAGCTCGAGGCGGAGCACGCGCGCGAGCGAAGTGCGATCCACCGGCGCGCTATAGAGCAATTCGAGCTTGCCGTCGACGGGAAGCTGATCCGGATGTCCCGAGTAGTCGCCAAAGAACGAGCGCGCGAGTAGCCGCGGCCCCGGAACGCGAAAGGAGAAACGGTAGGGCAACGCCAGTTTGCTTCCATCGAGGGCGGTGAATCCACTGTCGACGCTCACGATGAACGTCGATCCAGGAGGAAGCGGCTCGTCAGGCACGAAGCGGATGGTGATCGGGTCGCGCCACGCAACGCGCCCCGGAGTCGCCGGTTCGATGCGGAAAATCCGACGCGGGTCGATGGTGGCATCCAGTCGTCCCGCGACCGGCCGGTCGAATGTTACGGTGACAACGTTGCCGGGGCTCGCCGTATCGCTTGGCGAGTGCCGGAGAACCCGTAGCGGGCCGTCCTGCGCTCGAAGCGGAGCGCCGGCCAGCGTGATGACACCGAGTAGGGAAAGAGCGAGCTTCGACATCGGAGGTTCCTCCCGGGCGTCCCGTGCATGTACCTGGTCAACACGGGCAAGCGAGAGGACCGTCACATTTCGCGAGCGATCAGGTCAGAGTGACCGCGTAACTGTGTCGAGAGGTTGCTAATGTCGTCCGAGGACAGGACGGCCGACGCCGCCACAACCGCCTAACGCGGCGGCGCCGCTCCCGATTTATTCAGGCCATGGACAAACGGCATTGTCGCCACGAAGGAGGCAAGAGACGGGATTCGAAATTCCTCGCATCGCGCGCCGCCACTCGGAACTTGGTGTGCCCGGATCGAGATGTTCGCGCCCAATGAAGGTTCTTCGCTTGTCGAATTTCAACCAAGAACACGATAGACAAGAACCGGTGCGACGGAGTCGTTACGCCACTCGGTTGGATTCGCTCAGTTTTGCGGCATTCGCGTCCCAAGCACTCTGGACTCTTTCGGTGCCGTAGGCTCACGGCTGATCACCTTCCTTTCCCGAAATTCCACGAAGAACCCAATGTGGAATGAGCACGCGTAGACGGAGCCCCATCGCGTGCCCTGCCGCGCCGTGAGGCTCAGCTTGACGACAGGCTAGACGACGGCGGCGGGGACCGGCCCCGCGGGAACGAGCTGGTTGGCGAGGATGTCGATGCGAAGGTTCATCCCTTCGAGCGCGCGTGCGCCGAGCAGCACCATGTCGCCGGCGTCGGCAAAGACGAGGATGTCGGGCGCGGAACTGCCACCCGCGTAGACATTGCCGAACGAGACCGCGCGCTCGATCTGTCGCCCGTCTGCGGTGACGAAGCGGACGGTGCGAATCGGCAGGAGGCCGAGGGCCTCGAGGACGGTGCGAGGCAGCCAGGTGTATTCACTACCGGTGTCGACCGTGACGTTAGGCACTTCCGACGTAACACCGGGTCGCGCTGGATTCTCGACGGCGACGGTCGTCCGGAAGATTCCCATGTCATCGATCATACGATTGCCTCCCGGAGCGACAGGCATCGATTTGGCACACGCATCATCAAGTTACCGCTGTCGGCGAGCAGGGCCCAGCCTGCCGGCTCGAGGACGCCAGCGCCCCGGCGCCAGCAAGCTCCGCCAGCAGACCGACGAGATCAGGCAATGGCCGAAAGGTCAATGACACGAGCCCAAGCCCGGAGACAATTCTACTGACCTGGGTTCGCGAAGCACGCGCGCGACAGGCGGCGAGCACGAGCGTCCCTGAACGCGCGGCCGTTACGCAGCTTCAACACTCCGATGATTGCTCCACGAACTCGTGCGGGATGCTATCTGGACGCCGTCGTTGCGCTGGCGCTCAATGCTCCGCTCATGATCGCGGCCCTCTGCCGCTATCCGCAGGATCTGCGCTGGACCAGCCCCGCCGGCGTCTATACGATCCTCGTCTTCGCCGGCTACTACGTCTTCCTCGTCTATGCCCTCCTCACGCTCGCGTTCGTGATCACGGGCGGGTGGCGGCGCGCCTTCGTTCCGGCGAGTACCGCCATCCTCACGCTGACGGTCTACTACTTCGCCGTCGACGGCATCGTCTATCACGTGGCGAAGATGCACGTCGACGCGTTCTGGCTCCAATATCTGTTCACCACCTTCGCTGGCCTCGGGATCGACATCGCGCAAATCGCCGCCGCCCTCGCCGCGCTGGCGCTTGTGATCGTGCTGGAAGTCTTCCTCCTGCGACTCGCGCGACGGATCAGTCACCCCGTTCGCTGGAGCACGGGGCTCGCGATCGTCTGCGTGCTGTGCTTCGTGGTGACGCAGTCGATTCACATCGTCGCCTACGAGGTGAGCGACACCCGCTTCACCTCGATCACTCCCGAGCTGCCGTTCTACTTTCCCGTCAGGTCGCACCCGAACGCCGTGAAATACGGCAGCCGGCTGTCCTTCGTGCGGGCGTCGGAAGCCGATGCAACCGACGGCGGGAGTGCGTCGATGCGGTACCCGCTTCACGATGTCGCCTGCGACCCCCGGTCCGATCGCGTTCCCAGGAACGTCCTCATCCTTCTCCTGGAGAGCTGGCGAGCGGACGCCATGGACTCGGTGGTGAGCCCGCACATGGATGCATTCGCGAGGGGCGGGGCCGCGTCGACGTTTCTCGAGCACTTCAGCTCGGGGAACTCGACGCCTACCGGGGTCTTCCCGCTCTTCTACGGCATTCACTCGACGTACTGGAAGGCCGTCAAAGCGAACAACGTGCGCATCCACAACCCCGTCCTCATCGACGCCATGGAGGACAACGGATTCGCGTTCGGCATTTTCGCGAAGTCGAACTTCAAGGTGCACAAGATCAAGGACGCCGTCTTTCGAGACATCGACGTGGAGGAGTCGTTCGGCGGCGTGACGGCCCACGAGAACGATCGCGACATGACCGACCGGCTGTTCGCGTTCATGACCTCCCAGGCGCAGCGCCAACGACCCTTCTTCGGCTTCGCCTTCTACAAGTCCACGCACTACTCCTACGATTATCCCGCCGACTCCGCGCCGTTTCAGCCGACGCACGACCT
>DATBHD010000145.1:0-20560 GCA_036557635.1 Gemmatimonadaceae bacterium | reverse complement strand
GCGGTCACCGCGCGCGAGATGCGCATCCCGGCGGTGATGGCGGTGCGCGGTGTGTTAGGCAGGCTGCGGAACGGCGATCGGGTGCGGGTGGATGGAGCTTCGGGGAAGATCGAAGTACTTTCGGCGGCATGAAGCTTGGTGAGATCCACGCACTGCTGAGCGGTGGGGATCGCCGGAGCATCGCCGATTCGAATCGCGTACGAGCCTTGATCGAAGCGGAGCCGGCTCGCGTCGGCGAGCTGGCCGCGCTCGTCGATGATGAGAATTGGCTCATCCTGCAGCGCGTGCTCGATCTCCTCGAGAAGCTCGCGCACGATCATCCGCAGTGGGTCGAGCCGCACAAGGCGCTGTTCATCGGCCAGGTCGCGGCGAGCGACAAGTGGGAGATCCGCCTCCAGATCGTGCGTGCGCTGCCGCTCTTTCGCTGGACGCCGGCGCAGTCGAAGCGGGTCGAGGCGATTCTTCTCGAGAACGTTGCGTTTCCCCAGACTTTCGTGCGCGCGTGGGCACTCGACGCCCTCGCGACGCTTGCTCAGCGCCGGAAGAAGCTGGCACCGGTCGTCGAGCGGTACCTTCGTGAGTTCGAGCGGTCGACGAGCAAGGCGCTCCATGCAAGGGCTCGGCTTATCCGAGAGCGCCTCGCTCGTCGGCACTGATGCGATCAGAAGTCCTCGCCTGGGTCCGGTGGCGGTGTCGGCCCGCTCGCCGCCATCGCCGCGGTCGGCGCCGCGATCGAGAGCACCACCGGCAAGGCGACGGCTGCCGCACCGGCGAATGTCATTCGTCGAACCACGTCGCGCCGGGTAATCGCTCCGCCCTCGAGGAGATGCGCGGTGGCCAGCTTGTCGAGTGCGTACTCGATGATCGATTGGTCGGCGGGTGCTCCCAACTCGGCGCCAGCGAGTTCGGCCAGCTCCTCCACGGAGCGCGTTCCATCGTTCTGGCGCCAGACAATGCTTGCCAGCCGATTGAGCGAATGTGCCTCCTGGCGGAGCTGGTCGTAGACGATCGTCTCGTCGCCGACCTGATCGATGAGGAGATCGCTCCGTCGCGATTTTGGGTACATGGGTTGTGGGTCTGCCATGATGCCGCCTCGGCCTGAGTGTTAGGCAAGAGAAACCGGGGATCCATAATCAGCCGCGACAAAGCTACGCGCAAGTCTGAAGCGAGCCATCACCCTTGTATTCGCCGAGCCGGTTGCTCGTGCCGGCGGACGCGTACGCCTCGGCCATGCGGCTCGGCTCGTCGTTAGGCGACCCCCCTCATCTTGCGGCCGGGGCGGCGAGCACCGCAATCTATCTGACGTGCTCAGGCCGCTTTCGCCCTCCAGCCACTCCCTTCCCCGAGACTCATCGTGAACGCCCGTTTATTGCCCCTCTTTGCCAGTTGCGCGCTCTCGCTAACCGCCGGCGCGCAACGCGCGACGCGCATCGACCCTAACGACGTCGACAGCATCATTCGTCGCAACATCGCCGAGAAGCACATCATCGGCGTCTCCGTCGGCATCATGCAGAACGGACAGGTGGTGTTCGCGCGCGGCTACGGCGTCGCCAACATCCCGTCCAAGGCGCCCGTCACGCCGGGCACGATGTTCGCCATCGGCTCCGTCACCAAGCAGTTCACCTGTAGCTCGGTGCTGATGCTGCAGGAGCACAATCAGCTCTCGATCAACGATCCGGTCGCGAAGTATTTCCCGAACCTCACCCGCGCCAAGGACATCACGCTCAAGGACCTCGGCGGGCATCTGTCGGGATACCGGGACTACTATCCGCTCGACTACGTGGACCGCGAGATGGCGAAAGCCGAGCCGGCGGATACGATCATCGCGCGCTACGCGATGCGTCCGCTCGACTTCGATCCCCGCTCGCGCTGGTCGTACAGCAACACCGGCTTCCTCATTCTCGGGCGCGTCGTCGAGAAAGTGAGCGGCCAGCCGATCGGCGCGTTCTTCCAGACGCATATCTTCACCCCGCTCAAGCTCGAGCGCACGAAGTACGAGCCGTCGCCTAACGGGACAGACATGGCGACCGGGTATACGTCATTCGGCCTCTCGGACCCGATCGAAGCGGTACCCGAGGCGAAGGGATGGGCGGGGGCGGCTGGCGCGATCTGGTCGACGCCGAGCGATCTCCTCACCTGGGACCTGTCGCTCCTGAATCACACGCTGATCTCGCCCGCGTCGTACGCCGTGCTGACGACGCCGCAGCGTCTCACCGACGGCCGTTCGAGCGGCTATGGCTGCGGCGAGGGGATCAACGAGCGCGGGAACGCGGTGACGTTCTCTCACGGCGGCGCGGTGTCGGGATTCGTCGCGCAGAACACGATCATCCCGAGCACCAAGTCGGCGCTGGTCGTGCTCTCCAACAGCGATTTCTCACCGGTGGGCGCGCTGAATCAGGAGCTGCTCGCGAAGCTGTTGCCGAGCGTGGACGTGCCGGTCGTGCGCGGACTCTCGGCGCTCGACGCGGCGAAAAAGTTCCTCACGGAGCTGGAGCAGGGACGCGTCGATCGTTCGACGGTGTCGCCGGACTTCGATGCGTATCTGACGGCGGACAAGATCGCGACGGCGCGGAGGTCGCTGAATGCTCTCGGTCCCATTTCGAATATTCGTATCGCGAACCTCGGCGAGCGCGGCGGGCTGGAAGTCGCGACCGTGCAATTCAACGTCGGCGCGACGACGGCGCGCGGGCTGATGTACCGGACGCCCGAGGGGAAGCTCGAGGAGTTTCTGTTCTCGCGGAGTTAGGCGGATATCGGCGCGTCGGGCTCCGCTTGGGACCTACCCTCCCCGAGCTTTCGCCGCGGAGGACGCGGAGGGACATTTGACAAATCAAACACAATTTGTTGTCCCTCTGCGTCTGCGGTAGCAAGCTGGGGACCTGGCGTCGGGAGGCGCTTTCCAGGCGAGCATCTACGCGAGAGGATGCCCGATCTCCCAGTGATGGCCGAACGGATCGACGACGCGGCCGACGCGCCAGCCATATTCTTCACCGACGGGATACACCTGCTTGGCTCCGGCGGCGATCGCGCGCGCGAACGTCGCGTCGGGGTCGGTGACGGTGAGGATCAGGCGCGTCGTGGCGCCGCCGGTCGTTTCAGGGCTGAAGTTCCCGTGTTCGGGAGATTCGTCGGCAAGCCAGAACTCCGCGCCATCGATCGAGAGCCTCGCCACGACACCGCCGCCCGCGTCCATTCGATAGACCTCGACGGCGCCAAATGCGGATTTGTAAAACTCGAGAGCGCGCACACTGCCGCGGACGGAGAGCCAGGGAGCGAGCGTCGTCTGAATCGATGATGGGGACTGGGGGGACATGGTACCTCCACCGTCAGCGTGTGAGACGCGGAATCAGCGCGGCAGCTCGGCTCGATAGGCGCTGTACGCATCGCCAAAATGCGTCATGAGTAAATGCTCTTCCTGATGATCTTGACGATGAGCCCGAGCGTCAGGAACACGGGCCCGATCAGCGAGCCAGTGGTTCCTTGTACGATGGCGGTTCCGATCAGTGTGAGCAACGGGCACGAGTAGATGGGTTGTCGTGTCATTCCGTGGGGACCGCTCGGAACGATCGATGCGAACATCCTATCGCGCGCGCCGCCGCCACCAGATCGTGTAGACGATCGCGTTGAGGGCGAGCACGCCGGCGCCAAGCCAGAGCTGGATCTGGCGCGTGAGCCCGTTCGGGTAGACGACCGCCGTGACGTAGTGCGCGATGAACCCACCGCTATAGCCGGCCTCGCCCCCGCGATGCCGGAGCCAATTCTCGAGTGGCGTGAGCGGGCAGATGAATCCGACGAACTCGATCGTCGCGCCGTAGAGGGCGATGGGGACGTGCAGCCATGCGAGGCGCGGCCAGCGCAGGACGAGCAGGCCACCGGCGGCCACGAACAGCACGAACGCCAGGTGAGCGACGAGGATGGCGTCGGCGGCGAGGCGGTAGAGCATCGCGCGCGGAGTCGCTCGCCGCCTAACGAGCGGCGCGCTTTGTCACCTTCCGCCGTGGTCTCTGTTTGTTCGAGACCGATCGGATGACGAGCGCCCCGCGCCCCGTCGCCGGCAGCGGCGTCTTGGACTGATCGATCGCGGCGCCGATGAGCGCCTCGACCTCCGGCCGCGCCAACACCGCCGGCGACTCGAGGCGAATGAACCGCGTCTGCTTGCCCGATCCCTGCAACAACTTGTGGGGATCGGCCAGTCGCGCGCCCTGAATGAAGCAGAGCCCGACGCCATTCGCCGCCGCGGCCATCGAGACAATCGTGTCCGATGGCCGCTCGGTCGGCGAGTAGCCGATCACGAAAAAATTATAGTTGTCGTACACCAGCTCGTTCGCCGTCGGGAAGCGCTTGCGCAGCGCTTTGCGCAGCTTGCCGATGAGCATTTGATACTCGGGCTCGAACTTCGCGATGAAGCCGGCAAGTCGCGCCTCCGCGTCACGAGCCGACATTCGATTGGCGCTGGTTTTCATTCTCGCGTCCCGATGAGGGTCGCGCCTACGTTGGCGATCTTTCTCCCATCACGCCACCTCGGCCATGCCCCGCTCCGACACGGCGGCGCCCTCGGGCCGGGACGCGATCGCGTCGACGATCCGCTTCGCGTCGCGGCCCACGCCCCGGATCATCGTCGACGAGAAGGCGTAGAGGAAATGCAGGCCGACGAAGAACAGCCCCGGATCACGCGTGAAACCACCACGTTGGTCAAGCTCGCCATCCGTGCCGAAGACGGGCAAGTCGATCCAGGAGAATCCGGGTCGGTAGCCGGTGCTCCAGACGATGTTCGTGACGTCGAGTGACCGGCCGTCGCTCAGCACCGGACGGCCATCGCGGACGCCCGTCGTCCCGGGCACGATCGATCGCCCGACGACAATCACGTCGTCGACACCCTCCGAAACCGCATGCCTGCAGGTCGTCGACTACTTCCTTTGGGCACTCCAGCGGATGGTCGAGCGGCGAGAGGATCGATTCTTCGCGCTCCTCGCAGCCAAGTACCGGTTAGTCATCGATCGTGATGACGATCGCCGATTTGGATATGGTGAATACTACAACGCGAAGTATCCACTTACCCTCGAAAAGCTGATGCCTGTCCCCTAGGCTAGGTCCGAGGGTCACTCGGACACACGGCGTGGAGCCGGCGTTCACCTAGAGGACAGGCACCTGCCACGAAGATATCGCAGGCAGCCCGTTTCGCAATACGCAGGGTCGGATCCAGTGCTGTTACGTGCTGCAACTCACGTTCCGAGTCCAGCTGCCTAACGCGGACCAATCTTCGTCTGAAGAGCCCTGCAGACTGCGTTCGACGCGACACGCTGCGCGAACGTATTCCAGCGGAGCATGCGGTCGCGCTCGGACATGTTCAGGAGGTGCGATCCGTTGCGTGCAGGAACGACTGGACGGTCGGGTCGGCTTCGACCGCCGTGCGCCACGCATGCTCTCGCTCGCGGTTGTCTTCGGCCAAGCGCAGGAGGTTGGCCTTCTTGTCCAGCGCGTGATCGACGCCTCGGTACGGGCATGAAGCGATCTCCATCGTATGGCTGGTGATCGTCCACGGATCGCTCCGCTTCGCCGGCTCCTCGGCGAGCAGCACGAGCACGCGCTCATCCGGTGGAAGAGCGAAGTCGCGTCCACCAACGCGCACGAGTCGGCGAGACTCGCTGAAGAGCACCTCGTGTGGCCCTCCGGCGCCAGCGGCGCTGCTCCACCCCTGCGGAAGCTGGACGTCCGCGACGGGCATCCGCTTGGGGGTCGCGAAGAAGTCAACGAGCATTTCCCGGAGACTCTGCCGAAAGCGCTGCTTCCCACCGGACTTCCGCTCGTTGAGTACTCGCTGAACGACGATGGCGGCAAACTTCGTCAGCCCCGCTCCACTCGCGAAGAAGACGGTCACCTGGTTGCGGCCATCCATGGTTGAGAGAACACCCATCGTCAACCACCGATGACGGAAGGTTTCTTGGACGTCGCGGGCTCAGTCACCGAGTCGAAGATTCGGACCGTGGTCCAGAAGGTCCCGCATTCCTTGCGAAAGCGGTCGTGCACGGGGTGATCCTGATACGCGTCGTGCGCCGCCTGGTCGGCGAAGACGAGCACCAGCGCGCGGCTGTAGCCGCGTTCGATGACGGGCCGGTCGGTCGGCGCGGGTACGCCGATGTAGCCGGCGCGAACGCCGTCGATGCGGCAAAGGGATTCCAGACCCGCCGCGAAGCGCTCGAGCTGAGCGGACGTCAGGTCGTTGCGAAGCCAGAAGTAGACAGCGTGAACGAACATGGAGTCGTTAGGTCTGGCTCGAGTGCCGGGCGAAGAGCCGAGCAATCTTTGGATCGCCCGAGTTCGCCGCGTGGGCAGCGAGCGGTTTTCCCTCGCGGTCGACGGCGTCGACGACCCATGGATGCCGCGTCGCGAGCCGCTCCGCCCATCCGCGTCGCCGCGGCGAAGGGCGAAGAGAACGTCCTCGGTCTCGATCGCGAGCAGCGCGCCGCGCTCCCGAAGATAATGGATCGCCCATCCGGCCGGTGTGGCGCCGTACGTCGCGTCACGAGCGTTGCTGTCGGCGCCCGCGTCGAGCAGGAGCTCCACGATGGCGCGACGTCCGAAGAAGGCGGCGGAATGGAGCGCGGTCGCGCCATCCTCGTGGCGCGCATGGAGCAGGGCGAATCATCTCTCGTGAGGCGCGGAGTCGCAGTGCTCAGTCCAGCACCGACGGGCCCATGTCATTCCGGACATCACGAGGTATCAGCGCTCTGGCCGTCTCAGCGCGCAGCATGCATCGCGCGCTCAACGCGAGACCGATCGCGAACTGCACCGATCCCGCGAACGCCGGCGCGAGGTGCGTTTGATCGACGTAGCCAACCAGGTAGTGCACGCCGAGCGCGCATAGAAATCCCGCCGCGCCGGCAATGGCGAGCCCTTGCCAGAGCGACGGTGACGGCCGACCGCACCAGACGCAGCATCCGAACGCAATCCCACACGAGATCAATCCGCCGCCAAACCCGGCCCGGTCGTGCGCTATCAATGGAACGAGTCGCGGACTGATGCCATGCAGCTGCTCGACGGTCATTCGCATGAAGGCGAGGTCCTGCGGAACGAAGACATGCGTCACGCCGATGAGTTGAATCGTCAAGCCCGCGGCCACCATCCCGAGCGCGGTGAGCAGCAGCAGTAGCCGCCCAAGACCATCGCGTCCAAGCCAATTCCGCGGCGTCCATCCCGGTGTGAGCAAGGTCCGCCAGCTCCGAGGCGTGCGGAGTCCTCGGTACGTAAGCGCGAGACCGACAGCGAAAACAGGGAAGAGGAGGAGTGTCGCGATCCCGTGCCAGGTGTCGAGGTAGCCGTAGCCGAGGTAGCCGAGAAAGCTGAGAAAGCCAGCGACGCCGCTGACGAGCAGTGTCCACCACGCCCATGCGGCACCGCGGCGCAAGGGAAACTCGGCGAGCCACAGGTACAAAGTTCCGATCGCGATCAACACGCCGCCGAAGCTGGCGCGATCGTGCACCATGAAGCCGACGACGCGACACTCACCGAGCGCGCACAGCTCGCTCGCCGACATGCCGAGAAAGGCGAGGTCGTGGGGCAGGAACTGACGCATGAGCGAGAGAAAGAGCGCGAAGCCGCCGCTGAAGAGCAGCGTCAACGCCGTCAGCATAACGAGTGGCCGCCCGTCCTTGACGAGCGCCTGAAGCAGTCCGCGACGATCGCTGACGCCCGACATCACCGAGCGCGCCGCGTGGAATCTTCGAAGCCGAGCCAACGGTCCACTCGCCACGTGCCGTCTGGGGATCGGACGAGATATGCCGCATAGCGACCGTACTCGATCATGCGGACGCCACTCGTGTCAGTCCACGCTTGCTGAAAGGCGCCGAACTCCGTCGCGTGATCGCTCGTGAGCCGTCGAGTCGACACATCCAGTCGGAGATCGACCTCTCGCTCGGCGGCCCAGTTATCGCGCGCCATACTCGCGAGTTGCGTTCGTCCGCGCGGACTGTTGAACGCCGGCCACTCGAACACCGCCGAATCGGTGAAGAGCGCGGCGTACGCTTGCGGGTCGCGATCTCGGTATGCGGCGATGAGGCGAGCATTCAACGAGTCGATGCCGGCGTTCGCGTCGGGCGTCGAAGTCGATGATCGGGAGCACGTCACGACCCCGACCAAAATCAGCGCGACGGCAAGGCGATTGGGCGAGATCATTCGCGATGATAACGCCATGCGCCTGTGAATTGAAGGTTGGCGTGGAGCGGAATGATCACCGGCGCTTCTTTGGGCCTTGCCGCTGCGCGCGAGCGCCATCGATTGCGCGTTCCGCCCAATGTCGGAGCGTCTCCGGCTCCTCGAGAATCTCTTCCGGTAGCTGGTAGTAACGCATCACCGGCCCGTGCTCGTCGAACGGTCGAAAGGGCGCCATACCTAACGATTCAAACTCCGAGCGCGTCGAATTGTCGGCGCGAAGGTAGAGCACGTCATCGGCGATGAGCGCGAAGAACACGTCGCCCGCATAGAGGCCGACGCCGCCGAACATGGCCCGCGCGCGGACGGACAACAGGGCGCGATCAAGCTGTTCGAGCACGAACGTGCGATAGCTCTTCGAAACTGGCATGGCGACGCGCCCTTAGCACCGTTCCTTATTGCATTGCCGCGACCTCGACTGGCAGCGGTCGCTACGGCAAATCAACGGCTTCCCGTTGCCGGAAGGACTCGACCTCGCAAGAACATTGGATGCATGCTTCGACTCGGTATGACGCGAGTACTCTGCGCTAGGAGCTCTCGTACGGCGTTCGCATCGAGAGCGCTGCGGGGGGACCGACCAATATCGCACAGACCAAGCCGATCAGCAGCTGCTCACGGAACGTCACGGTGCGGATGTCGGAACCGAGGAGTGGTATGATGAGCGCGACTGCTTCGTAGACCGGGAACGCGACGAGCGCGCCCATCGCCATCGCCCCGAGGGGACGTCGCGCGGCGGGTCGCAGCACGCCCGCGATGAATCCTCCGACAATGCCACCCGCGAAATAACAGCCAGCGATGAGTGGAAGCGTAACGTCGGCGAACAAATTGTGCTTCTTCGTGATCGAGAACACGACGAAGACTCCGAGGGCGTACAGCGAGAAGATCACGGCCATTCCGATTCCCCAACCGACGCCCCAGCGTAAGTCCGCGACGATCGAGCGTTGGCCGGGTCTGCGGCGCAGACTCGGATAACGGGAAACCGCCCAGATCCCCTCCGTGCCGAGCACACCAATGCCCGCGGCGACGAACGCCCAACCGCGCGGCGCAGGTCCTCCAGCCGCTGGGAGCACCAGCAGAAAAAAGGCCGCCATCAACACGGCGATCGGCTCCTTGCCAGGTGCGTTGAGCCGTCCCCACCGACGGGAAAGCCAACGCGCGCCGCCGAACGCCAGGAATCCGAACACCGCCTGAATTTCCCACATCGGCGGCAGCGTGGTCGCGAGCACGACGTAATACGCGACGACGAAGACGAAAAGCACCGCCGCTTCCCAGAGCGTCTCGCCGCTGCCGGTGAAAGGGGATACGCGCGAGGACGTCACGATAGCATTACCAAGGAATACGAGGAAGCAGCATCACCCGAATAGGCTCGTAGCGCCAGAGATTCGCAACGATCCCGGGTTCCTTTGTAACACGACGCTCGATTCCCGCGAACAACGCAACCCTTATCCAAGCCGCTCGCCTTCTTCGTTATTGAGCAACCGAGAATCATGAGTCGTTAGGCTTGCCGCTGTGCGGGGATGTCGCTCGGCGGAGCGCTGGGAGGCGTGTCGGCAGTTGGCGCGGGCTGTCGGGCCTGCTGAATGCGTCGCCACGTCATGAGCGCGCCGATCGGGAAGAAAACCTTGAGTATCCACGGCGCCGCGGGGCCCGCGCGCACGGACGCTCCGCCGAACAGGTGCACCGTCAAGAGCTCGAGGCCCGCCGCGCCGTTCGTCCAGTTGAACCACAAGCTAGTCACACCGACGAGCGCGAGCAGGGCCCACAACCAACGGCGCGGCATCGGCGTTCGCAACGCGAGAATAGCGACGGAGAAGCTGGCTCCAACACAGACGGTCAGGAGCGCGAGAATCAGATAGTGGCCCGCGGTCTTGCCGTGAAAGGTGAAGGAATTAGCGTCCTCTAACGATCGCTCGAGCTTCGTCAGGGAAATCGCGTCGACATACCGAATGCCGAGCTCACCGACCACGGTGACACTCGCCGCGCCCCACCCTTCCGCCGAGTGGTATTCGTAGGTGAAGTTGGTGCGATCCACCGACGCGGTTCGGAAGCGGTTGGCGCCGATGAGATGCATCGAATCGAGTGGTCCAGCCGGCAAATACCTCCCGAGCGCGACGATGCTATCGCGGACTCCGGGAATCGCGTACGCTTTCGGCGACAGTCTGCTCATCGCGTAGTCGATCCGCCCGGCACGCACGCTGTCGAAGTAGGCGCGGGCATATGCATCGTCCTCCTTGCTGACGATGCGATAGAGCATGTCATCGTAGCCGCCGCACGCGGCGAGCGGGCCGAGCACGAGAGCGACAACGATGACGCGACAAGTGCACGCAGTCATGTCGTAACCGTTAGGCTTGCGACGAGGTGACGTGACGCTGCCGCGATGATAACGCCCGGCGCGGGTCAATAGAAGAGTGGGGCCGGAGCCGAAACCGCTCCAGCCCCTCGCCTCGTGCCCACGTTCACGCCGTCTATTCGGCGCGCAAGGCCCCAGCCGGATCGGTGCGCCCGGCTCGCAGCGCCGGCGCCAACGTCGCCACCGCGCCGGCAAGAAGCAGTAGCCCGGCGGCAGTCGCGATGCTCATCGGGTCCGTCGGCTGCACACCGAACAGGACGCCCGCGAGCACGCGGCCAAACGCGAAGGCCGCCGCCACCCCCACCACGGTGCCCAACGCGACCGGCGCGAGCCCCCGCTGGAACACTTCGCCGAGCACACGCCCCGGCGACGCCCCGAGCGCGACCCGGATCGCGAACTCCGCGCGACGACGCGCCACCGCGTACGACACGACTCCATAGACACCGATCCCACCCAGCGCCAGCGCGAGCCCGCCGAACAATGTGAGGAAGAAGCGCAGCCGCAGCGGCTGCGCGAGCGCCGTCGCCACAACCTGATCCATCGTTTCGATGCGCGCGACCGCGACCCGCGGGTCGAGCTCCGCCGACGCGCGACGGATGGCCGTCGTTAGGCTCGCGAGATCGCCGCTCGAACGCACGACGAGCACCGCGCCCTCCGGAGCGCCGGACTGCTCGAAGGGGACCCACATCGTGAACGGCGCGTCGCCCGTCACGCCCGTCATCCGCGTCTCGGCGGCGACGCCGACGATCGTGCGCGACGTCATCGTCCCCGAGAAGCCCGTATTGATGTGCTTTCCGATCGCGCGCTGGCCAGGCCACATCCGCCGCGCGAACGACTCACTGATCACCGTCACCGGCAGCGCGCGCGCGACGTCCGTCGAATCGATGCCCCGTCCCTCGCGAAGACGCATGCTCATGGCGCGGAAGAATTCGGGCGTCGCCGTGCGATAGAGACTGTTCGGCCGCTTCGGTCCCTCGAGGTCCGGGCGCCCCTCCGGCAGCACCGGACCCTGGTAGCCGCCGTCGCGCACGGGGAGTCGATTCGTCAGGCCCGCCGCCGAGACGCCCGGCATCGCGCTCACGCGGGCGACGATGTCCCGGAAGAACTGTCGCCGCGACTCGTCAGGCTGTTCGCGGCTCGCGACCAGCGTGAAGGTCGTCACAAAGCTCGGATCGAAGCCGAGGTCGATCGCCCGCAGATGCTCGACGGAGCGGATCAGCAGCGTCGCGCCGGCGACGAGCAGCACCGCGAGCGTCACCTGGCCGGCGACGAGCGCCCCGTGCACACGGCTCGTGCTGCGCCGCAAGCCCGTCTCGCCGCGTTCGCGATTGAGCCCGCCGATCGCGTCGAGACGGCCGCGCAACACATCGCGAATCGGCGCGAGCGAGATCGACGCCGCGACGGCGAGCGCGAGGCCGAAGGCGCCGACGAAGGTCATCCATCCCATCGTCACGGCGTCGGCGAGTCCACCCTGCAGGGGGAGACTCGCGACCAACGCACTGAATCCGCCGACGGCGATGGCGGAGCCGAGCACGGCCGCGCCGAGCGCGAGCACGAACGACTCGCTGAGAATCTGGCGCGCGATGCGGCGCTGGCCGGCGCCCAACGCGACGCGCACAGCGAGCTCGCCCGTGCGATCGCTCGTCCGCGCGAGGATGAGCGCGGCGGCGTTGCCGCAGGCGATGAGGAGGAGCAGCGTCACCGCGCCAAAGAGGAGCAGGACCGCGCCGCGCACATTGCCGAGGAGATACGTGCGCACCGGCAGCGACGTCGCGTGCTTCGACTTGTCCCAGCCCGCGGTGTACGTGAACCGCTCGCCTAACGAGCGAGCGATGCGCTGGATGTCTCCCTGCACGAGTGCCGGCGCGACGCCGGCCCGCACGCGTCCGACGACAACGAGGTACCCGACGTTGTGATAGAAGTCCGTGGCTGGATCGAGCTGCAGCGGACGCCACGCACGCATGTCGGGGCTCGGAAAGTAGAAGGCCTTGGGCATCACGCCAACGACGGTCACCGGCTTGCCGTCGATCAGGATCCGATGACCGATGACATTCGCATCACCGCCAAGATCCTGCTTCCACATCCCGTAGCTGATCACGATCACCTGGGGCGCACCTGGCCGATCATCCTCGACCTGCAGCGTGCGGCCGAGATATGGACGCGCGCCGAGGACGTCGAAGAGCGACGAAGTCGTCTCGACATAGCCGAGCAGACTCGCGCTTCCCTCGGCGCGCGTGCTCGCGTGATATGGCGCGCCGTTGGTGGAGAAGGTGGCAAGCGCCTCGAATACGCCTGGGCGCCCGCGAACGAAGTCGTATTCCTCGCCGCGCCAGTCGTAGTCCATCCAGAAGACGCGCACGCGGTCTTCGTGCGCATACGGGAGCGGCCGGAGGAGCAGGGAGTTGACGACGCTGAGGAGGGCGACCGTCGCGCCGATCCCGAGGCCCAGCGTCAGGATGACCGCCGCGCTGAAGGCGAACCGGCGGCGCATCTGCCTAACGGCAAGTCGCACATCGGCGGCGAATTCACGGACAAGTCGAGTCAGCACGGGATCCTCCGGGTATTCGAGCCTCTCGTCAGTGATGGGACAACCGCCGGAGGAAAAGCGTTTGGCCGCGGAGTGGAATCTGCGGCTTCCGCCTCTGATGCAGCCAGGCTGCCGCCGCCGGCGCCGCGGTCGCAACCAAGGAGCGACGAGAGACGTTGGGTACGTCCCGGCCATCCGGGGACGGCATGACGTTAGGCGCTGGCGTCGAGGAGCTGTTTGACGGCGCGATCGGCCTCGCGGATCGAGTTGCGGTGATCCATCGCGCCGGCGAGGTCGGTGTTCGCGAACGCGATTCGGCCGTGCGGTCGGTCGCGCAGCACGTCGCGCGGCGCAGGCTGGTCGCCGCGGCCGAAGAAGAAGCCCGGCTGCGGATTCACGTACGCATGACCCCAGCGGTTGAGTATGATCCCGGCGATGTCGCGGCGCGGATCGAATCCGCCTGGGGCGAACATGTCGCCGAGCTGCTCGCGGAATGCGCGCTCGTACTGGGCGAACGACGTCCCAAGCAGCTCAGCGCGTCCTCGGCTTCCCTGTTCGCCGATGGGGAGGCCTGGCTTCGAGAACAACACTTTGATCGTCAGCACCGTCGGTGAGTCGGGGCCGAAGTCTCGGCGCTCGCCGCCGACGAGAGCCATTTTGCGCACGGACAGGTAGTTGCCGAGCCCTTCGAACCAGCGACAGCCCGACATTCCCATCTTGTACAGGAAGCGCCAATTGCGGACGGCGATATTCGCCATGAGACACGGCGACCGATAGAACTGCGCATAGGCTTCGCGGTGACTCGCCGGCAGATCGTGGACGATGTGCTTCGTCGTCCAGCTGCCACCCGCCATGACGACAGTGCGAGCGCGTACGCGAAGCAGTCGCCCGCCCTTCACGTAAGTAATCCGGACGTACGGCGCGTTTGCCGGATCACCCTCGTGCTCCACGCGCACGACGGTTGCCTCGAGACGAATGCGCGTCGGCCGACCGGCGCGGTCCAGCGCGGGGAATCGCACGCGATTTCGCCACACCGCGTCGACAGTCCGTGGACCAGCGAACGCATCGGGGACGAGCGTCTTCACCATCAGGCGCGCGAAGCCGCTGTTGCCGTCTGGGAACATCTGGTCGCCTAACGACTCGTCGCCATCGCCGGGGAACTGTGTCTCGATCGCGTAGCCGCAGTATGCGGACAGCACATCCGGCCCCAACCCATAGCCCCCGCCTTCCACCGGAGAGAGAAAGGTGCGCACCGTCTCGCGACTGATGTGATGTCGTGCCATCAGATGCTCTTCGAGCGTGATCGTGTCGAGCTGGCGAGAGATGGCGTCTCCTTCGCTCTGGGGCGTGGGTCCCTCGTCGCGCACTGTGCGCCAACGCATGAGCTCTTGTTTCACCAAGTCGCCGAGCGGCGCGCCGTCGAGGGCGCGCTCCCATGGTTCGATCACCCACACGCCGGGACGACTGCCAAACTGTGGACCGAAGTAAAAGCCGTAGTTCTTCGGCTCGTCGTACGGGCTCTTGTTCAGCGCCATTTCCGGCGAGCGCCCGCCCCACCGCTGATACTCGAAGGAGGAGCGATCCATCCCGATCAGCTCATAAGCGCGATCGGTGTAGCCGCCCTTTTGCGGCACGAGAAAGATCGCCGAGCCCTGGTGCGCAACGACGGTCTCGCCATCGACGAGAAACTCGTTTCGCTTCGCCTCACCGCCGAAGATCGGGTGGTTGTCGAGCACGAGGCAGCGGCCGCCCTTGTTCTTCTGAAAGAACACCGCCGCGGCGAGGCCACTCAGCCCGCCGCCCACGCTCACGAGGTCGTAGGTCTCGCCGGTGTCGATGGCGCTTGCGACGGACCGCTCGAAGACGCCATCGCGCATGGCGTGCGCAGCGGTCATGACTTCCCAGGTGTTGCCGTTCGACCGCCGGTAATCGCCGATGCCGCCGTAGCCATTCCACGCGTCGGCGGGTGACGTCACGTTAGGCAGCTGGCCGCGCCAAAGAAGGCCGGCGCCGGCGACGAGGGTCCCGTTGACAAAGTCGCGCCGCGAGATCGGCTCGTTCATGCCGATGCGATCGTCCTGCCGCCGGGGAGAGTCGTTCGAAGCGTCCACTCGGGAGAATTCGTCGAGGGTCCTTGGCTTTTCTTCGGAGTCGCGCAACAATGCACGGAGGCGGGCGCCGACGCTACTCCCAACGATCCTCCGGTTGACCGCGGCTGCACGCGATTGTCGATTGATCCCCGTATGGCACTCGTCGCCTTCCTTCGGGGCATCAATGTCGGGGGACACCGGCGCTTTCGGCCAAGCGTCCTCGCGAAAGCGCTGAGCGCCTACGATGTCGTGAATGTCGGCGCGACGGGAACGTTCGTCGTTCGGAGGCCCGGCGGGCGTGCGAAATTCCGCGCTGCGCTGCTCGAGCAACTGCCCTTCGAGGCAGAGGTCGCGCTCTGCGAGGGTCGCGATCTCATCGCGCTCGAGGGGGAGAATCCGTTCGGGACCAGCTCGTCACGCGCTGACATCGTCCGGTTCGTGAGCATTCTGTCACGTGCCGGTCGCATCCCGACGTCGCTGCCCGTGTCGCTCCCGCCGAATGGCGAGTGGTTCGTGCGCGTCATCGGGTCGAAGCAGCGATTCGTCTTCGGTGAGTATCGCCGTCACATGAAGACGATCGGCTACCTGGGGCAGATCGACAAGCTGTTCGGCGCTCCGGCGACGACGCGGAGCTGGAGCACCATGCTTACGATCGTGAAGATTCTGAAGGGCGGCGACGGCGCCTAACGCTTACGCGTCCTGGCTTTCGTCTTCTTGGGCGACTTCACATAGCGAATGCGCGGCGCCGGACCGACACCACCCGGCACCGCGTACGCCAGCACGACGATTCCGCTGGCCGGGAGACGCTTCTGATCGGACAGTCGCAGCGTCGTCGACGCGCCTCGAGGCAGGACGGGTATGCCGCTGCCGAGGAGCACGGGCATCACCGCCAGCTCGACGGTGTCCACGAGCCCGGCATCGAGGAGCGTTCGAAAGAGCTCCCCACCGCCGAAGAGCCAGATGTCTCGACCGGGCTTCGCCTTCAGCGCCGCGACGACCGTTGCCGGGTCCTCGCTGGTAACGCGCAGGCCGCGTCGCTCACTCCCCGGCAGCGTTCGCGAGAAGACGTGCACGTCGATGCCCGGCATCATGTCCTCTCCCCCCTGCGACAGCCCCACCTCGTAAGTTTTCCGCCCCATCACCGCAGTATCGAACTCTTTATACATCGCGCGGAAATCGATCGCGGGGTCCATTACGATCCAGTCGTAGCCGCCCTTCGGGTCGGCGATGAAGCCGTCGAGGCTCGCGGCGACCTGGTAGCGCAGTCGTCTGCCCATGTCGAATCCTCTTTCGTGCTCGGCGCGTACAATAAAAGGCCACCGGTCATTGCAATAGCCTCGGAGCGAACATGGAGCGCCTGATCGCCGACATTCGAGTCGCCCTGCGCCGCGTGCGGAAGCGCGTCGGCTTCACCGTCGTCGCCGTGTTGTCCCTCGCGTTGGGCATTGGAGCGAACACGGCGATCTTCAGCCTCGTCGACGCCATCCTGCTGCGCCGAACGCCGGTGCCCCACGCCGAGCAAGTCGCGGAGGTCTATCAGCGTCAGGCGCATTTCTCTTACGCGCCCTTCTCCTATCCCGACTATCGGGACTTTCGCGACGCGACGCGTTCCATCTTCTCTCAACTCTCGATCGCGCAGTACACGGTTGCGGCGCGCGACATGGGGGATCACGTCGAGACGATCATGGGCGAGTTGGTGAATGGCGACTACTTCCCATTGCTCGGCATCGCCCCGGTGGTAGGCCGGTTGCTCGGACCCGAGGACGACGTCGCGCCAGGCGCGCATCCTGTGCTCGTGTTGTCCTACGACTACTGGGACCGGTACTACCACCGCGACCCACACGTCGTCGGCCAGACGATGCGCCTCGCGGGTCGCGGCTACACCATCGTGGGCGTGGCGCCCAAGTCGTACATGGGCTCGGTCGCGGGGATCGCCCCTGGGTTCTACGCGTCGGTGCAAATGGTGAACGCGATCGACGCCGATATGACGGATGAGCTCAAGGCGCGCGGCAACCACTCGGAGTTCTTGAGGGCGCGGCTCGCCCCCGGTGTCTCGATGGCGGAGGCGAGCGCGGTCGCCGCTCGCTTCACCGCCGACATGCAGAAGCGCTATCCAAAGGACTGGACGGGAGTGTCGCTCGTCGTTCTCCCGGTGACGCAGATCGCGGTGAATCCGATGCTCGACAGCGTCGTCGTCCCGGCGGCGGCGGCGCTGATGGTGGTCGTCGGGCTGGTGCTGCTCGTGGCGTGCGCGAACCTCGCGAGCTTCCTGCTCGCGCAAGCGCGCGACCGGCAGCGCGACATCGCCATTCGACTTGCCATCGGCGCGAGCCGGCGCGCCCTCGTTCAGCAACTTTTAACTGAATCGCTTCTGCTCGCGACGGCGGGGGGCATCGCCGGTGTCCTGCTGTCCCGCGTGGCGCTGAAGGTGCTCCTCGGCGCCAACCTGCCGCTGCCGCTTCCGATCGCGCTCGATGTCTCGCTCGACGCGCGCGTTCTCGCCTTCGCGATCGGTGCTTCGGCGCTCGCCGGTGTGCTTTTCGGTCTTCTCCCGGCGCTCCAGGCGACGCGTCCGGCGGTGATCGAATGGATCAAGAACGAGAACGTCGGCGGCGGTCCGGCGCGTCGCCTAACGATTCGCAGCGCGCTCGTCGTCGGGCAGGTGGCGATATCGCTCCTCCTGCTCGTGACCGCCTCGCTCTTTCTGCGCAGCCTGGAGGCGCGCATGAACGTCGATCCCGGCTTCGGCAGGGCGCCGGCGGCGATGGTCTGGTTCACCATCCCCGCCGACCGCTACGACTCGACGCGACGTCTCCCCCTGCTCGACGAGATCGAGCGGCGGAGCGCCGCCGTCCCCGGCGTCCGCGCGGTCGGGGTGATCGACAACATGTTGTTGAATCCGCTCAGCCAGCAGTCGCGACGTGTGAACGTCCCCGGCTTCTCACCGCCCAAGGGAGAGCTGGGTTTCGACATCGACTACGCGCGCGCCGATTCCGGCTTCTTCGCCGCCGCCGGCGTGCGCATCGTCCGAGGCCGCAACTTCGGCTCGGCGGACCTCGCGGGGAAGCAGCGGGTGGCGATCATCAACGAATTGATGGCGCAACAGTTCTGGCCGAATCGGGACCCGATCGGCGAGACCTTCCAGGGCGACACGACTACCTATCGCGTCATCGGCGTGGCGCATGTGCCGAAGATTCGCTCGTTAGGCGAGGAGCCGAAGCCGTTCCTCTTCACCGCGGTGCAGCAGGAGTTCTCGGCGAACCTGACGCTCGTGGCGCGGATGGACGCCAACGCCGACCGCGCGTCGATCGCGCTCCTCGGCACGTTGCGCGAGACGGCGCCCGATCTCCTCGTCATTCAGACGAAGACGATGGCGCGGCACATCGCGGCGATGGTGCTGCCGGCGCGGCTGGGCGCGATCAGCTTCACCCTCTTCGCCGGGCTCGCGCTCGCGCTGGCGGTGCTCGGCGTCTACGGCGTCGTCAGTTATGCCGTCGCGCGCCGCACCCGCGAGGTCGGCATCCGGCTCGCCGTCGGCGCGACGCCGACGGCAGTCGTTAGGCTGCTGATGCGCGAGGGGCTCACCCTCGTCGTCATCGGCGCCGGGATCGGGCTCGCGCTGGGACTCGTCGTGACTCGGCTGCTCGCGGCGTTGCTCTTCGGCGTGCGGGCGGCCGATCCGCTCACGTTCGTCGGCGCGCCGCTGCTGCTCATCGCCGTCGGCGCGGTCGCGTCGCTGTTGCCGGCGCGGCGCGCGAGTCGCGTGGATCCGGCGCGCGTGCTCAAGGCCGAATGAAGCGACATCCCTCACGAGTGAGAATTTCACATGGGTTCAGACGCAGTCATGGCCGTCGCGTTCTTTTCCGGCCTCGCGTGTACGGCGTGGGCGGCAGCTTATGCGTGGGGGAAATGGTTGACGCACCGCCACGATGGTCAGAAGCGGGCCGCTCCGCCGCCGGCGGTCGACATGGATCGCATCGCTCGCCTCGAGCAGGCGATCGAGACGCTCGCGGTGGAGCTGGAGCGGATCGGCGAGGGGCAGCGCTACGCCGCGAGGATCCTCGACGAACGTCTTCCCCAAAGATTGCCGGCGGGTCGTCCTGGCGAAGGGAAGGGGATCGTCACACCGCACTAGTGTTTGCGCAACTCAGGTGAAACCTCGGCCGGACGGGGCCCTCTGTGGTTGAACGGCTGGACGCAGATTGCGCTGATTGACGAAGATGAAACGGCGTTGACGATTCCATTTCAAAGGTCGTTCGCTCTTGCTTTATCAGCGTGCATCCGCGCAATCTGCATTCATCCGCGTCCAGTCTTTTCGCCTATCGAGTGACTCCCCGTGGTGATTGCGAGGCGTGCCGCCGCATTGCTGGCATCAGCGTGCTCGAGCCTGTGTATCGCCTGCGCCGCGGCGATGCACACCAGTCCAGCGCCGCCTAACGACGTTCTCGACGTCATGCAGCGCGTCGCCGATTGGCAGCTCGCCCATCCCTCCAGCCACGATCCCGCGACCTGGACCCAGTGCGCCGGCTACACGGGCTTCATGGCGCTCGCCGCGATCTCCCCTTCGCCGCGCTTTCACGACGCGATGCTGCGCATGGGCGCGAGCAACGGGTGGAAGCTGGGGACCGAAGGCTCGCCCTATCACGCCGACGACCACTGCGTCGGACAGGTCTACGCCGAACTGTACCTCGAGCACCGCGACTCGACGATGATCGCGCCGCTGCGCGCGCGCTTCGACTGGATCCTCGCGCATCCGACGAACGACAATCTGAGTACCGATCGCGCACGCAATCCCGACGCGGGGACGGGTTGGTGGTGGTGCGACGCGCTCTTCATGGCGCCGGCGACGTGGCTGCGCCTCAGCAAGGCCACCGGCAACGACGCCTATCTCGACTTCATGATGCAGCATTGGTGGCAGACGTCGGACTATCTCTACGATCCGATCGAGCATCTCTACTTTCGCGACGACCGGTTCTTCGCCCGGCGCGAGGCGAACGGGCGCAAGGTCTTCTGGAGCCGCGGCAATGGGTGGGTGATGGCGGGCCTCGCGCGGATCCTCCAGGATCTGCCGCGCGATCATCCCGCGCGGCCGAAGTTCGTTAGGCAGTTTCGCGAGATGGCCGACCGGATCGTCACCCTGCAACAACCCGACGGGTTCTGGCGCGCCAGTCTGCTGGACCCGGCGAGCTATCCCATGAAGGAGACGAGCGGAACCGGCTTCTACGTCTACGCACTCGGCTGGGGGGTGAACGCCGGGCTGCTCGATCGCTCGACCTTCGCGCCGGCGGTGGTGAGAGGATGGCACGCGCTGGTGTCGAGCGTGCACGACGACGGAAAGCTCATTCGCGTCCAACCGATCGGCGAGACGCCCGTGCATTTCGACGA
>DATBHD010000144.1:0-13627 GCA_036557635.1 Gemmatimonadaceae bacterium | reverse complement strand
TGTGCGACCGCATCGACGAGCGGCACAAGAGCATCCTGCCGTCGCGTGTGTGGGGAGACGGCCGGCCCGAGCGCGTGCAGCAACGCGCCGCCGACGAGATGCAGAACACGGCACGCGCCGCGGCTAAACTCGGCGTGCCGGTCGTGAACGGCTTCACTGGGTCGTCGATCTGGCATCTTCTCTACAGCTTCCCACCTGTGTCGCCCGACATGATCGACGCGGGCTATCGTGACTTTGCCGACCGATGGCGCCCGATCCTCGACGTGTTTCGCGACAGCGGGGTGCGCTTCGCGCTCGAGGTGCATCCGACCGAGATCGCGTTCGACATCTCATCCGCCGAGCGCGCCCTCGACGCGCTCGCTCAGCATGCATCGTTCGGCTTCAACTACGACCCGAGCCATTTCGGTTACCAGGGCGTGGACTACGTCGCGTTCATCGAGCGGTTCGGCGACCGTATCTTCCATGCGCACATGAAGGACGTGTGGTGGTCGAGCACACCAAAGCGCTCCGGCGTATTCGGCGGCCACCTCGCGTTCGGGCACCGCGATCGCGCATGGGATTTCCGCTCGATCGGCCGTGGCCGCATCGACTTCGAGGAGGTGATCCGCGCCTTGAATCGCGTCGGCTACGAGGGTCCTCTCTCCGTCGAGTGGGAGGACATCGGGATGGAACGGGAGTTCGGAGCGCGCGAGGCATGCGCGCGAATCAAGGCATACGACTTCGCCGCGTCCGGCGTCGCGTTCGACGCCGCGTTCGCGAGGGAGCGTTGATGAGACATCGTCGATTGCTCATGTCCCCGCGCGTGTCGGCGATTCGTTCACCGCCGCGCTCGGCCGAGTACCTAACGAGTGGTGTCAGATGACCAAGAACGTGCTCCTTGATTCGCGCGTCGAGTCGTTGCTGGACCGCCTCTACGAGCAACATTCAGCGCAGGGCGTCGCCGTCGAGGCATACTTCTCGGAGCGTGCTTCGGAAGAATCGCTCGATTGGAACAAGTTCGACGACCGAACGAATGCATTCCTCCGAGACAAGTTGATTGCGCTGGATCGTCCCAAGGCGGAATTCTGCTACTTCGTGTGTCGAGCGTTGCGCGCGCACCGTGTGGTGGAGGCGGGTACGTCCTTCGGTGTGTCGACGCTATTTCTCGCATCGGCCGTGCGCGACAACTGGGCCCCTGGTGAAGGGACTGGCGATACTCCGGTCGTCATCGGAACGGAATACGAGCCGGAAAAGGCGAAGATCGCGCGCCGCCACTTTGCGGAAGCTGGGCTTTCGCACATTGTCGATCTCCGCGAAGGTGACTTACGGGAAACGTTGATCGGCGTGCACGGTCCGATCGACTTCATGCTCGTCGACATCTGGACGCCGATGGCACGTCCGGCACTCGAGCTCGTTGCACCGCACCTCAGGCAGGGAGCGGTCGTCATCTGCGACAACACGCAGCAGTTCAGCGACTCCTATCGAGAATACTTCGCGTTCATTCATGAGCCGCGGAACGGGTTGAGTACGATGACGCTCCCGTTCGACGGTGGGCTCGAGTTCACAGTGAAAGTTGTCTGAGAGAAACACGGAACGACCGATGGTAGCGCGAGGAGTCCCCCCGAACGCCAATGGCGTGGCCACCAAGAGAGACGTCGCGAGCCTGTACAGGTTTCCCTTCCCGCCGCATAGCTGACCCCCGACAGACGTGCGCGCCCGGGTATGTCAACTTCGGGGTCAGATTGGTTGCCTGCCGGCGCCGCGTGGACGTGCCGCCGCCGGGCACAGTTTGGCGGAGCCATTTTCGGGGCGTCTCATGAGTGATCAGCATCCACGTCAGCCAATCGTCGTCACGCACGGGGGCGGCGTCAGGTTCGCCGCCGAGGTGCGCGGGCATCGTGTGCTCGTCGATCAACCGGTGTACGGAGGCGGCGAAGACAGCGCGCCGGCGCCCATCGAGCTGCTCGGAGCATCGTTAGGCACCTGTGTCGCGTACTATGTGCAGCAATTCTGCCACGCGCGCGGGCTTGCCCATGAAGGCATGCGCGTCGAGGTCGAGACCCATGGCGTCGCGCCCCCCAGTCGGATCGGACGCTTCGCTGTGCGGGTCGTGCTCCCGGCCGAGGTGCCCGAACCCTATGCCGCGCTGCTCGAGCGCGTCGTCCGGAGCTGCCCGGCGCACAATACCCTCGATCGCGGAGCCGAGATTTCAATCGAAGTCGAGACCGCCGCGGCCGTCGACGCGTGATCGCGCCGTCGTCGCGCTGAGTCAGCGTTCCGGTTCGGGCCAGGGCGCCTCGCGCGCGGCGCGGCCGGCGGGCATGTTTCAGGTCCCGAAATGCGACCCCCGCTCGAGCGCACAATGATCGCCTCCGTTCCCCGCCTTCGCCTGACCCGCGTCACCCTCGGCGCACTGGTCTGGCTCACCGTGGCGCATGCCTCCGCGTTCGCCCAGCAGCCACCGCGACGACAACCCGCACCCGCGCCGCGCACAACGCGGTCGGACTCGGGCCGCGCGAATCAGGACACGTCGGCCGCCGGCGATTCGACCGGCGCGCCTAACGGTGGGCGCGGCGCCGACCCCTATTCCGGCCTCCGGCTCCGCTCCATCGGGCCGGCCATGATCTCCGGTCGCATCGTCGACCTGGCCGTCCATCCGCGTGACAGGAAGATCTGGTACGTCGCCGTCGCCGCGGGGGGTGTCTGGAAGACGACCAATGCCGGCACCACATGGACGCCGGTGTTCGACAACCAGTCCACCTACTCGATCGGCGCCATCACGATCGACCCGAAGAATCCGAACACCGTCTGGGTCGGCACGGGAGAGAACAACGCGCAGCGCGCCGTCGCCTACGGCGACGGCGTGTACCGCTCGACCGACGGCGGACGCTCGTGGCGGAACATGGGTCTTCGCGAATCGGAGCACATCGGGAAGATCATCATCGATCCGCGGAACTCCGATATTGTGTACGTGGCTGCGCAAGGTCCGCTCAGTCGTGCCGGTGGCGATCGCGGACTGTTCAAATCCACTGACGGCGGCCGCACGTGGACGAAGGTGCTCGATCCCGGGAAGTGGGCCGGCGTGAGCGACGTCGTTCAGGATCCTCGCAACCCCGACGTCCTCGTCGCGACGAGCTGGCAGCGCATCCGCCGCACGTACGGCTACATCGCCGGCGGCCCGGAATCGGGCGTCTGGCGCTCCACCGACGGCGGCACCACCTGGCGCCGATCCCAGGCCGGCCTGCCTAACGACGCTGAGCTCGGCCGCGTCGGTCTCGCGATGTCGCCGGCCAACCCCGACGTCGTCTACGCCATCCTCGAGGCGTCCAACGACCGCGGCGGCACCTTCCGCTCGCGCGACGGCGGCGTCTCCTGGGAGAAGATGTCCAGCTACAACACGGTTGGACTCTATTACTCGGAGCTGTTTGCGGATCCCGTCGACGTCGATCGCGTCTACGCCGTCGATGTTCGCAACATGGTGAGCGAGGACGGCGGCCGGACCTTCCGCCCCGTCGGCGAACGCAACAAGCATGTCGACAACCACGTGATCTGGATCGATCCGTCGGATGTTGACCATCTGCTCCTCGGCTGCGATGGTGGCCTGTACGAGTCCTTCGACCGGGGGCAGACGTACAAATACTTCGCGAATCTCCCGTTAGGCCAATTCTACCGCGTCGATGTCGATCAGAACGGGCCGTTCTACAAGGTTCACGGGGGGACGCAAGACAATGGGTCGGTCGGCGGCGCCGCGCGCACGCGTTCGCCGTTAGGCATCGGCAACGCCGACTGGATGGTGACCGGTGGCGGTGACGGCTTCGTCTCCAAGGTCGACCCCAAGGATCCATTCACGGTCTATAACGAGTCGCAACATGGCAATCTGCAGCGCGTCGACCTTCGCACCGGCGAGGCCGTGAATATCGTGCCGCAACCGGAACCTGGAGAGGCTGCGCTACGGTGGTACTGGGACTCGCCGCTGATCATCTCGCCGCACTCGAACACGCGCCTGTACTTCGCCGCGCAACGTCTCTATCGGAGCGACGACAAGGGCTCGTCCTGGAAGGCGCTCACCCCCGATCTTTCGCGACAGATCGATCGCGACCGGATCAAGCTCATGGATCGCGTCTGGTCGATCGATGCGGTCGCGCGCAACACCTCGTCGTCATTCTTCGGCGCGATCGTCGCCGTGGCCGAGTCGCCACTCAAGGAAGGTCAACTGTGGATCGGCACGGACGACGGGACGATTCAAGTGTCGGAGAACGGCGGACAAGCGTGGCGCAAGATCGACCACTTCCCGGGCGTGCCCGATACGACACAGGTCGCGCGCGTCGTGCCATCGTCGCACGACGCCAGCACGGTCTACGCCGCGTTCGACGGCCACATGTCCGGCGACTTCAAGCCGTACCTCCTCGAGAGCAAAGACCTCGGCCGCAGCTGGACCTCGATCGCCGGCAATCTGCCGGACCAGGGCACCGTTTACGCGATCATCGACGATCCGGCGGACCCGACGCTCCTTTTCGCCGGCACCGAGTTCGGACTCTACTTCACCAAGAACAACGGTCAGACGTGGACGCGCCTGCGCGGCGGGCTGCCGACGATCCAGGTGCGCGATCTCGTGATTCAGAAGCAGATGAACGACCTCGTCGTCGCCACCTTCGGCCGCTCGTTCTACGTGCTCGACGACATCACGCCGCTGCGCACGATGACACGCGCGACCCTCGCCGACGAGTCGACGCTGTTCCCCGTGCGCCGCACACCCCTCTACGCCGTCTCGAACTTCGGTGCGCCTGGCAACAACGGCTCGCAGGGCGCTGGGGCCTTCACCGCCCCGAATCCGCCCTTCGGCGCGATGTTCACGTACTATCTCAGGACGACGCTGCGGAGTCGGCACGAGCAGCGGCAACAAGCCGAGCGCGTGTTGGCACGGCGGGGTCGCGATGTCTATCCGCCCTCGTGGGATTCGCTGCGAATCGAGGACCGGGAAGACGCGCCCGCGATCGAGTTGACGGTCAGCGACGCGCAGGGGCACGTCGTTAGGCGCCTCACCGGTCCGGTGCAACAGGGCTTTCAGCGCGTCGCGTGGGACCTCCGGCTTCCGGCGCCGACGGTCGCCCTCGCCGGACGACCGGCGAACCCCAACGACGAAGAGGAGGGAGGCGGCTTCGGTGGGCGCGGCGGGCTCGGGGCCTATGCCCCGCCGGGCACATACCAGGTGTCGCTCGCGAAACGGATCGACGGCGTCACGACCTCGTTAGGCGCGCCGCAGCGGTTCGAGGTCTACCTCATGGACACCGACGAAGATGCCGGACGTTCGGCGGCCGTGATCGCGTTCCAGGAGCAGGCGTCGAAGCTGCAGCGCGCGATGATGGGAGCGAACGCACTCGCCGGCGAGCTCTCGACGCGTGTCGCCGCGCTCCGCCGCGCCCTCGACGAGACGCCGAGCGCGCCAGCCCGGCTGCCGAGCGACGTCCGCGCGATCGATCAGGATCTGCGCGACATTCGCGAGCAGCTGAATGGCGATCCCACACTGAGCCGCCGGCAGGAGCCGACGCCGCCGTCCCTGATGGGTCGCATGCAGGTGATGACTCAGGGCGCGCGATCGCTCGAGCCACCGACGTCGACGCAGCGGCGGCAATACGAGATTCTGTCGGCCGAGTTCGCGACGGTGCTCGGCAAGCTCCGCGCGATCGCCGATACCCGTCTCAGAACAGTGGAGGCTGCCGCCGAGCAGGCGGGGGCGCCGTGGACGCCGGGGCGAATCCCGGAGTGGAAGCCCTAGCTAATCAGCGAGCGACCCTTCCGTGCGGGCAAGCTTCCGAGCACTTCGGGTCTTCCGGCCGTCCTGAACCATTCGGCACAGATTCCGGTCGCGTAACGCTCAACAACCCACCTCTGCTATGTGCGCTTGGCAGCTCGGCAGCTTGATGAGCATGTTACAAACAACGCACCCTCCAGGCCGTGTCGTCCGGTGCGCGAGCGCGAGAGTTGCAACCTCCCTACCCCGGTTCATTCGTCGGGAGGAAGCTCATGTATACGCAACTTCGACGCACGATCGCCTGGCTCGGCGTTGCGCTCGCGTCAACCGCCTGCGGTCCATTTCACCGAGGGGGCCAGCCGGAGGCGGCGGTCGTCTTCCACAATCAGTCGCCTGACCAAGCCGACGTGTACGCCCTCGGACCCGGCGGCGATCCGCAACGCATCGGGACAGTCTTCGCGGGGCGGACCGAAGCGCTCCGCGTGTCGTCGTCCGTGACCGGCGGAGCCGATCGCGTCAACGTCATCGCGCGCATCTTTCCGAGCGGCCGTGTCGTCGCGACCGGACCGTTCACGCTCGCGCCGGGTGACCAAATGGACGTGACCCTATCTAGCGACGAGAGACTGCTCTCCGTGTTGCCGGCAGCGACGGGACACTAGGCACCTGCCGTTGTCGCCCGGGGAGGACTCGATGCCCTACCCCGGCGATCCGAGCGTTCGCCCTGCGGAGAGACGTTACCAAGTTTCGAGTCGTCTAAACACTGGCTGCTGCTCATGCACGTGTCATGTGTTCACTCCATGAGGGAAACCATATGGCAAGCCAGCGCACGATTACGGATACCGACGGGCGCGTCTGGACCTGCACCGTCGTTCGCGGGACACAAGAACGCCGAGGGCAGGACGTGGTGCTCACCTGCACCACTCCGTCCATCCCCGAGGCGGTCACCATCACCGTTGGATGGCAGTGGGAGAAGATGGCGCCGAAGGGGCTGGCTCGGCTCATCACCGCCAAGGCTGCCTAACTAACGACTTCGATGAAAGGGCCGGCACGCTCCGCGTGTCGGCCCTTTCGTCATGACGAGTGTCCTGCGGCAGTTTTTTCGTCAGGGCACGTCGCAGGAAGGTCACCCTGTACTTGTGAAGAGCAGGACGCAGATGAACGCGGATTACGCAGATTGACGCAGATGAAAAAAGAGCGGTGACGAACTTTTGATTGAAGCGTTACGCCTGTCTCATCGGCGTCAATCTGCGTAATCCGCGTTCATCTGCGTCCTCTCGTCACAATTACAGAGTGACTCATTGTGCGCACAGGTCGCGAGCAGCCCCAATCAGTCTGCTCGCAGTGTGATCAACGGGTCGCTCCGGGCGGCGCGCCGCGCCGGGGCGTAGCACGCGGCGAGCGCAATGCCCGCGAGGAGCAGCGGCAGCGCCAACAGCACCGCCGGATCCGTCGGGCTCACGTCGTACAAGAGACTCGCGAGCGATCGGGTCACCGCCATCGCGCCACCGATGCCAACACCGACGCCGAGCGCGGCCAGGACAGCTCCTTCGCCGAGCACGAGCCTGACGAGCGCGCGCGGATCGGCGCCGATGGCGAGCCGGATGCCGAACTCGCGGCTCCGATTCGCGACGTGCAGCGACATCACGCCGTAGATACCCACGGCGGCGAGCAGCAGCGCGACGAGCGCAAAGCCGCCGAGCAGGAGCTTCGTTAGGCGGCGCGTCGCGAACGTCTGATCGATGATGGTCGAGAGCGCCCTCACATCGTCGAGGGGAATCCCCGGCTCCGCCTCGGCCACGACGCGCCGCACCGCCGGAATCACCCCCGCGCCGGATCCGTTCGTGCGTATCGCCAACGACAGCGGATTGCCGCCCACCTGCGGAATGCTCACGTACAGGTGCGGCTCGGGTGGAAGGGCGGGATCGCCGTCTCGGACCGTTCCGGCGACGCCGACGATCGTGAACCATGTGGTGTCGCCAGTAACACGAATACGCTTGCCAAGTGCGTCGGCGCCCTTCCAGAAGCGGTTGGCGAGCGTGGCGTCGACGATGCCGACGGCGACACTCGTGGAGTCGTCGGTGGCGGCGAAGTCACGACCGTAGAGCAGCGGAATGCCCACGGTCTTGAAGTACTCGGGGCTCACGCCGATCTGGTAGGTCTGATCCTCGTTGCCGCTCGCGGGCACCGGCCGGCCGTCGATCAGGTATCCATCGTAGTTGCCGCCATCACCCATCGGCAGTGCCCACGTCAACGCCGCGGTTTGAACGCCGGGTACGGCCCGTACGCGCGAGAGTGTAGCATTTACGAATGTGTTCATCCTCGCCGCGTCGGTCGCGATGCGCGGCGGCAGGGGCAGCACGATCGACGTTACCCCCTCCGGGTGAAAGCCAAGATCGACCTGCGTCAGGCGCTGGAAACTCTTGAGCACAAGACCGGCCGCGATCAGGAGCACGACGGACAGCGACAGCTGCGCCACGACGAGGGCGTTGTTCACTCTTCGCGACGCGCCGCGCGAGCTCTCGCGCTGTCCCGCCGTCAGGTCGGACGTCAGCCGCGCGCGCCCCGCGTGAATCGCGGGGAGGAGACCGAACAGCAGACCGCTCGTGATCGATACAACCAGGGCAAAGGCGAGCACACGGCCGTCGATCGCGACCTCGTCGATGCGCGGGAGCGTGGCGAGGCTCGAGTGCGTGAACAGGCGAACCGCCACGACGGCTAGCGCCACGCCGGCGAGGGCGCCGAGCAGCGCGAGCGCCACGCTCTCGGTGAGCAGCTGACGCAGCACCCGCCGGCGGCTCGCGCCGAGCGCGGCGCGCAGCGTGATCTCGCGCTGTCTCGTCGTGGCCCGCCCGGAAAGCAGCGTGGCGACGTTCGCCGTCGCGATCAGGAGAATGAGCGCTACTGCCGCGAGCAGAACGGTCAGCGGACGCGCGGTGCGGCCGGTGATGACTTCGTGCAGGGGCCTAACGATCGTCTTCATACGTGTCTTGCTCGGATCGACCGAGCCGCTGCCGACGGCTTGCTGCCGGGCCCAATCCCACATGATCGCCGTGGTCTGGCGCTCGGCGTGCTCCGGGGCGATGCCGGGTTTCAGGCGTCCGATTCCCGAATTCATGAACCCGAAGCGCCACAGCGGATTGAGCCCCATCGGCAGGTACGCGCCGATGCCTGGGCGCGGGAAGGCAAAGCTTGCGGGCATGACGCCAACCACACGGATGGGCTGTCCGTCGATGTCGATCGTTTTGCCGAGGATGGACAGGTCACCGCCGAATCGCGAGCGCCACATTCCATCGCTGAGAATCATGACAGTGTTCTTACCTGGCGAATCTTCTTCGGCGGTGAACGGACGACCGATCGCCGGGCCGACCCCGAGCGTGCGAAAGAACTCCGCCGTCACGCGCAAAATCGAGACACGTTGCGGTCCATTGGTGCCCTGGAGAGTCACGCTTCCGCCTCGATAGGCAGCGAACGAAGAAAAGTCAGTGGCGCGGTCGCGATACATCGCGATGTTCATCTGATTCAGACCCCACGTGTCGAGTCCTTTTTCGGGATACGACTGAATGATCCGCACAATTCGGTCGGACTCGGGATAGGGCAGCGGACGCAGCAGAATGCTGTTCACGAGCGTGAACATCGCGGTGGTGGCACCGATGCCGAGCGCCAGCGTGATGGTGGCGACGGCGGTGAACGTCGGCATGCGCCGAAAGGTGCGCAGCGCGTACTGGAAGTCGGTCCAGAGAGACTCGAGCCACTCCATGAGACGTACCTCGCGGGCGTATTGTCGGTCGATCGTTAGGCATTCGTCGCGCACGCCGGCTGTGTCGCCGAAACGATCCTGCGCGCCGGCGCGGGCAGCGTCGGGGGCGAGACCGAGGCGACGGAGCTTCTCCTCGCGCATAACGAGATGGAACGCGAGCTCGTCGTCGATGTCCCGCTCGATGGAGCGGTGTCCGAGCGGGAGTCGCAACAGCCGCCGCCAGCCGGGGGGATGCCCAGGACTCACACGGGCTCCGGCGAAGTGCGCCTCAGCGCGACGGCGATCGCCTCAGCGTGCCGGTGCCAGAGTGGCGCCTGGGCGCGGAACCGTGCGCGGCCCGCGGTGGTGAGACGGTAGAATTTCGCGCGACGGTTGTTGCCCGAGACGCCCCATTCGCTGGTGATCCAGCCGCGGCGCTCCAGCCGGTGGAGCGCGGGATAGAGCGTCCCCTCCTCGAGCAGCAGCAGCGACGCCGTCGCGTGCTCGATCCACTCACTGATGCCATAGCCGTGCATCGGTCCCCAGTTGAGCGCCTTGAGGACCAGGAGATCGAGACTGCTGCGAAGGAGGTCGGTTTCCGTGTCGGCCATGGTGTGCCTACCCTTGTGACACAAGGGATGGTACACGCGTTACCATTGCCACGCAAGGGGAAGCGGGCGTCGGCCCTCCGACGAGGACCGCGCTCGCCGTGACATCCGACTCCCGTTAGGTTCAAGCAGGCTGACGCGGGCGGAGCCGCTCCCCGAACCCCGACAGAGCGCTCTGGCTATTCGGTCTTGCCCTTGCGAACGTAGTCCCGGATGTACGGCCAGAGCTTGCCGTAGTCGTGCGACCCGTACGTTTGCTCGACCGGGTCGGAGCTCCGGTCCCACCTGTCCTGGAGTCTTCCCTGGAATGCGCCGCCTCGCTGTGATGCTTCTGATGCTCGGAGTGGTTGGCTGCCAAACGCGCGGCGTCTCCAGCGCGCCTTCTCCAGTAGCCGCGCGCGGTGCGAGCCGAAGCGGCGACGCGCGGCCCACGAGCATGTCACTGCAGATGATCGTTGTCGTTACCGATGGTTGGAATTCGGTTCCCGGTGTCATGCGCCGGTACGAGCGTGATGGCGTCCGGACGCTCTGGCGTGCCGTCGGCCCTGAAGTCCCGGTTGTGGTCGGCGCCGCGGGACTGGGCTGGGGAGACGGTCTGCATGGTATTGCCAGTCCCGGCGAGACCGGACCGATCAAGAAAGAAGGCGACAATCGCTCGCCGGCGGGAGTTTTCCGCCTGACGTCCGCGTTTGGCTATGCGCCAAAGGATTCCGTCTCCTGGATCCGGATGCCGTATGCACAAGCGACCGACGCGTACAAGTGCGTCGATGACGCGAGATCCGTGCACTACAATCAAATGATCTACGAGAGCGACAGCGCTCGCGTGGATTGGAAGAGCGCCGAAGACATGCATCGGCCCGACTCACTGTACCGCATGGGTGTGGTAGTCGAGCACAACCTCAATGGCCGCGAGATTGGCGGCGGCTCGTGCATCTTCCTCCACATCTGGCCAGGACCCGATGGCGACACGGCGGGTTGTACCGCGTTCTCCTCCGACGCGATGAGCGATCTGCTCGCGTGGCTCGAGCCGGACGCGATTCCGATTCTCGTTCAGTTGCCGCGCGCCTCATATGAGCGATTGCGCTCGTCGTGGGGGCTTCCGTAAGGCGCCCCGCCTCGCCTAACGCGGCACTACTCCGAACGGAGCGCCATTCGCGGATCGACGGCGGCGGCGCGGCGCGCCGGGAGCCGGCTCGCCACTGTTGCGACGACGAGCAGCGTCAGCGGCACGGCCACGAACACCGCCGGATCGTGCGCCGTGACGCCGCACACGCTCCTTCCTCCCACTGGTCACTAACACACCGGTTGGTCGTCATTCTAGAGGCTCACGCAGTGAGCGGCTTTGTGAGCCCAATCACGCGGTCGCCCGCGCCCCGACCCGCCCTTTTCGAAAAGGCCCGCATCTCCGCCCAAGGTCGAGCCCCACAATGCCAGTGCTCATTTTTGGCGCTCAGCGCCGCGACGTGCATCCAGGGCGCAACACCATCGGCGGAACGGGTGGCATCGCCTTTTCGGCGTTCGCGGCTCTGCCGCCACTCGCCGTCATCACGCTGGGCGCGGATGGCCAAGCCACGATCGGGGCGCTGGCCGAATACGCTCATCTGCTCATCGATGGTGAATCGTTAGGCGCCGAGCCACGACCGCTTCGCGACGGCTCCAAGTTGCGAATCGGTGACCGGGAGCTGGTGTATCGCGCGGAGTCCACCGGCCAATTCACGACCGCCGAGCTGGTGACGGGCCAGGCGGCTGCGCCCCTCGTGTCGGCGACCGGACCGGATGCGGGCTGGAGATTGATCGAGCTTCAAACCGGTCGCATTCACGAGATCCCTCCCCAAGGAATGGTGATCGGCCGAGACGACGACTGCGACCTCGTGGTGTCGTCGCAGGATGTCTCCCGCCGTCACGCGGTGATCAGAAAAGTTAGAACCGGCTACGTGGTGACGGACGAGAGCGTAAACGGCACGTTCGTGAACGACGCGCGCGTGCAGTCCGCGCAGACGCTTGCGCGTGGCGACAAGCTGCGGATCGGTACGACGGTCTTCCGGCTGGAGCGGTCGACTCCTTCCGCAAGCAGCACGGGCGCCGAAACTCAGCGCGTCCCCTCCGTGACTCTTCCAGACCCAGCCACCGATTCGGAAGCAGCTCCAGAGCTCGGAAATGCTCCGCGGACGGTCGTCCCCGTCGCACCGACGGAGCTCGCGGCACTCGAGGCCGTCGGCGGCCCACTCGGCAGGATTCGCTTCGCCGTCACGCGCGCCGTGTGCTCGATCGGCCGAACGGACGAGAATGATATCGTGATCTCTCACGAGAGCGTGTCGGCGTCACATGCGACGATCCTGATGAAGGCGGGCAGCTGGTATGCCGTGGACCTGCGCTCGGCGAACGGCACCTTCGTCGACGGCTATCGTGTGGCCGGCGAACGCATGCTTTCCGCGGGTTCGCTCCTCACGGTTGGTCAGGTGAAGATGATTTTTTGGCCGGCCTCTCATGCGAGCCACGAACCGCACGGTACACAGCCGCTTCTTGGCATGTTCCAACAGCTGGCGAAGAAGATTCGCGGTCGTTAGGCGGCAGCCCTAGCTCGGCCGGAAGGTGCGCGGCCGCCGAGCATGCCAAGGCCACACCAATCGCCATCGCAATGAGTTTCTCACGGCTCGTCACATCTGAATTGGGCGAGCCGGCGAAAGACCATATCGTGCACGGTCTATTCGAAGAGCCGCGCTTATGTGCGCTGACCAGACCAACCAGCTCACCCATTCGCGGCGGGCCAATCCGCCGCTGTTCGTCGAGCTCGATCGCGCAGCCGAGCAACCGCTCTTTCAACAGATCTATCGGTCGATTCGAAGTGCCATCCTGTCCGGCCGTCTCGTCGCTGGCTCACAGCTTCCGGCGACGCGGACTCTCGCTCGAGATCTCCACGTCGCCCGAGCCACGGTCGTGCTGGCATTCGAGCAACTGACGACCGAAGGCTTCATCCAGGGGCGAGGCGCCGCCGGCACGTTCGTGTCCGCGCTCAGTTTTCCGCGGGCGGCTGCGCCCCGCGTCGGATCCACCGAGAAGAGTCCGACGGTGGTGACCTCTTCCCACTCGCGACCGAGCGAGCCGGCGGCTTCGCGTCCCTTTCGCCTTGGCGAGCCGGCGCTCGAGTTGTTTCCGGCAAGAGTGTGGAACCGGTTGCACGCGCGTCGAGCACGGGCTTCGGGATATCGCCTTCTGGGTTACGGCAGGGGTAACGGGTACCTTCCCCTTCGCCGTGCGATTGGCGAGTACACCGCGGCATCGCGCGGTGTACTCGCGTCGACCGAGCAAGTCGTGCTCTGTCGCGGCGCACAACAGGCGATCGATCTCGCGACCAAGGCGCTGATACGGCCGGGCGACACTGTCTGGATCGAAGATCCGGGCTATCCGCCGGCTCGTCGCGTTTTCGAGTCCGGCGGCGCAATCGTCGCGCCGGTTCCTGTAGATGAGAATGGTCTCATCGTCGATGCGGGCATCCGAGCGGCACCGCACGCGCGACTGGCCTATGTCGCTCCTTCACATCAGTTCCCGCTC
>DATBHD010000143.1:0-18428 GCA_036557635.1 Gemmatimonadaceae bacterium | reverse complement strand
GGGGACAAGCCGCGAGCCGATGCTGCCTGGCGGGACGTGATCGCGCGCGAGCCACTCTCGTACTACGCGGCGGCGAGCGCGAAGCGGCTGCGCGTGGCGCCGTGGTCGCCGCCTGGCGGCGGCGCGGTATTGGAGCGGACGCGGCTGGGACGCGGCGGGGGACAGGGCGCGCGCCGGCGCCGCCTGGCGGGACGTCATCTCGCGCGAGCCCCTCTCGTATTACGCGGCGGCGAGCGCGAAACGCCTCCGGCTGGCGCCCTGGTCGCCGCCGGGCGGCCGCGCGGCGGTCGATCGCTTCCCGAAGATGCCGGCGGTCGACAGCGCCATGCGCCGGATCACGCAGCTCGAGGCGCTGGGGATGGACACCGAAGCGCGCTTCGAGTACGACGCGCTGGAGAGCGCGGCTGGCGCGACACCGGATCGCTTGCTGGCGACGGCGGCAGCGCTGCGTGCTCACGATCAGACGTCGCGCGCGATCAAGCTGGCGTGGAAGATGATCGACGGCGGCACGCGCGACGCGCGCGCGTATCGGCTCGCGTATCCGATCATCGATCAATCCGAGCTCGTGCGGCAAGCGCGATCCCGATCCATCGAGCCGACGCTGGTCGCGGCGATCATTCGCCAGGAGTCGAGCTTCAATCCTCGCGCCGTCTCCGTCGCCGGCGCGCGCGGCCTGATGCAGGTGATGCCGAGTGTCGGCCAGCAGGTCGCGCGCTCGTTAGGCTATCCGCTCTGGGATCCGGGTTTGCTGTTCGACGCCGACGCGAACCTCGAGCTCGGCGTCGCCCACCTGGCGGCCTCGCTTCGCCAGTACGATGATCTCCCGCGCGTGCTCGCCGCGTACAACGCCGGCGGTTCACGCGTGACGCGCTGGGCGAGCAAGGCCGGCACGAGCGATCCAGAAGTGTTCACGGAGCGTATCTCGTTCACCGAGACGCGCGACTACGTGAGGATCGTTCAGCGAAACGCGGAGCTCTATCGCGCCTTGTACAAGTGGTAATCGTGGGCCTGGTTCCAAAAGAAAGCGGCGCGGGTCATGCCCGCGCCGCCTTCGGGTCGTGATGGCAAACTGAAGATCTCGGACTACCACCCCGGCGCAAGCTGGAATCCCCACACCCAACTCTTGCCGGGCCGCTGGAACGGATGCGCGATGTACGCCTCGAAGATCATGTAGCCAAGGAAATTGACGCGCGCCGAGAGACCCGTACTGAAGACCGGGATGCGGTCGGTGCAGACGATGCCGAACGTGGTCTGCGTCGACTGCGGCTGATTCTGGCAGTTCGCCGAAACACGCTGGGCCGCATCGGACGGATTGGTCGAGAAGCGGAAGTCCGGCGCCTGGTTGCCCGTGTAGGCGACACCGCCATCGAGGAATGGCGCGATCTCCGTCGGCAGGAATGGGAAGTTCAGAAGACCGAACTCCGATCCGCCGAAGAGCGGAATGCGGAGCTCGGCGTTGAACACGGCGAGGCGGCTGCCGAGCATGCGGTCGAACACCGGACATGAGCTTTGTGCGCTCTGACCGACGAGACACTCCTCCTGCGTGATCGATCCGAAGCCGTAGCCCCTGATGAGTGTTTCCTCACCGAGATAGAGCGGGGAAAGGCGCTCGCTCTCCGCGTCCTTGCCGTAGCGTCCGTAACTGAGCGCGCGGACTGCGAACGTTGTCGGTCGAGCGAAGAAATACCGTCGATAGTCGGCGAGGAGCGTTTGGAAGCTGATATTGCCGACCGTCGGCGAGTACGAGAGTCGATAGCGTTGCCCCGCCACCGGTGACGTATAGGCCGCGAAGGAGTTGTCGCCCACGAACGCCAGCTCCGGCTGCGTGTAGTAGAGCGCGGGCGGCGTGGGCAGGTTCGTGCGTTCCTCACCCAGCACCTGCGTTTGCGACGGATCGGTGATCAGCCGATCGAGCTCCGCCTGAAATCCGAGTCGCGTCGCCGAGACGTTGAACTCGACGCGGCGTGTCTGATCCAACGGATATTGTGAGAACACGGAGGCCTGATCGATGTAGATGCGCTCGAGCACCTGATCGATGGCGCAGAAACAGTTCACGCCTCCAACGGTGGCCGTGTCGTAGAAGATGCCGCCGGTGAGATAGGGCACGTGCTCCAGCCCCGCGCCGTAGTTCCACCGGTTTCGCAAGTTTGTATAGTAGACCGCGCCGCCGATGTCGCGCACCGTTCCGTTCGCCTGAATCGCGGTGGCGATGGTCTGATCGCTCAGCTGATCGCCGAAGAAGGCCGACACACCGCCGGCGACGCCGGTGCCGAACGGTCCGCCGGCGACGACGCCGACCGAGGGTTGGCCAAGCGCGTCGAGCGAGAACGCCGGCTTGTAGCCGGTGACCTTGAAATCCGCGCCGGAGACGAGTCCGTCCACCGGATCGGCGAGATACGTCGAGACGAGGCTGCGCGTCACGTCGCCCGGAGGGAGCTGGCTGCCTAACGCGACCTGCGCCCCGTCGGTGAGCACCGCGGGCTCGCCCCGCGCCTGGTTCGGCTCGAGGGCGCGGATGGTGAAGCCCTGCGCCTCGAAGGCCGTGAACAGCACCCGCCCGGTCTTCTGCGCCACCGTCAGCGTCGGCGAAATCGACGTAATGCCGCTGATGCCGGTCGCGGCGTTCGTTACCCGCCGCACATCGTTGGTCGCGAGGTCGAGGCGATAGATATTCGGGATGCCGTCGGGGTCGGAAACGAAGTAGAGCTCACGGCCATCCGGCGTCCACTGGGGATTGATGTTGTGGGCGGCGTGCGGGAATGGTGAGTAAACGTTAATCTTGCCGCTCGCGACGTCGATCGTCGCGATCTGCAGGGGTGAGAACTTCATGATGTTGAAATCGGTCTCCGGCCCGCGGTCGGTCGCGAAGGCGATCATGCGGCCGTCTGGCGACCACGCCGGCTGAATCTCCGCGTTCCGGTCGTTGGTGAGCTGCCGCACCTGCTCCGTCCGCATATCGAGCAGGAACAGATCGCCAATGCCGCCATGCTGTCCCGAGATCGCGAGCGTGCGTCCGTCGGGCGACCAGGCGACGTGGCTCATCGCGCCGACGCCCGGGATCTTGATGCGCCGCTCGACGTGCGTCGAACGCGTGTCCAGGATCGCGATCTCGTTGTTGCCATTCGAGAAGACGACGAACGCGAACTTGCTCGCGTCCGGAGACCAGTCGCCTGCCGAGTTGACGAAGCTGATCGCGTCGAAGTGTGGATCGCTCTCCGGGCCGCCGAGCTTCTTGATCAGCCTCCCGGTGTGCGCGTCGGCGATGTAGATGTCCGTCGTGAAGAGATTGCGCTGCGTGACGAAGGCGAGATAGTTGCCGTCGGGGCTCACCGAGGGCGACACATTCTGTTGCTCGCTCAGCTTCCTGCCCAGACCGATGATCGTCTGCCCGATGGAGTCCGGCTTCTGCCGTCCCGCGATCTGTGGCAGATACATCGCGCGGTTCGCGGCGGCCCACTCCTTCGACAACGAATCGTCGTTGATGCCGAGCACGCGCACGAGCGCGGCGTCCCAACCGGTGCGCAGCGATGTGCGATACACGTCGATGATCGCGCGATCTCCCCACTTTCCACCGACGTACGCCCAGAGCGCCTGGCCGTAGCGGTACGGGAAGAAGCGCGGATCGGTCGTGAGCTGTTTGATCGTCGGGAACTTGTTCCGCATTACCGCGTCGCGCATCCACATCGCGGTGAGCGGATCCTGACGGCCGAGTGAGAAATACTCGGCCATTCCTTCGATGAGCCAGCCGGGGAGTGCGTTGAGTCGTGCGAGTCCGCCGCCTGGAGCGCCTTCGGCGATGTTGTACTGGAACACGTGCACCAACTCGTGACCCAGAACGTGATCGTTGTCCGCGTAGATGCCCGTGAACGGCATGATCACGCGAGTGCGCAGACCCTCCGTGACACCGCCCGTCTCTTCGCTCAGCTGCTCGCCGATGACGTTCGTCTGCTCGAAGTCCGGATGGTCGGCGTAGAAGATCAGAGACTTGCGATCGAACGCGTGACGGAAAGTGTCCGAGTGACGCGTGTACCACCGCTCGGCCATGCGTCCAGCGTCACGGACGATGAGCGACTCGGACGGATAGAAGAAATTGTCGAAGTGATCGGAGCGGAGGATTTTCCAGTCGAACTTCTCGTACTGGACCTTGTTCCGTCCGAAGTATTGCGCCGTTGCTCGCGACAGTGGCGCGGCGATGAGAGAGAGCAGGGCGAGGAGCAGCGAGGTACGGCCGGCCACCCAACGCGCGCGATGCGAAAGCATTTCGAGTCCTCGCGGACGAGCCGCAGCTAAAAGAAGTGCAGGGCGCGGGCGCCAGCCCGTGTCCCCGGCGCGCCTGTGCAGGCGGGCAAGTGACGTGCCTCATTGGGCTTTCTATTCGACCTCGCCTCGCCAAGAAGACACATCGTCGAAGCCGGACCCTTACGCCAATTCGCGATACAGCGAAGCGAGTACAGCAATCCTGGTGCTCAAGGGTAGTCGCCGTGCTCGCCCCGCGTAAACCCTCCCACGGCGGAAGGAGTTCTCCAAATCACCGGTTACGACGTCCGAGCTGCGGAAACGGCACCCTGAGTAGCGCTGACGAGGTGGCGCTCACCTGGGCTAAATCGTCTTCCGAGAGCCAGCCCCTCCCTTCAGGAGAGCTCCCGGTTGTCCAGCGCGTTACGACTCACCGAACCTTTCGCCGCTCCCCGCGAGATAGAAATCTCGATTGTCATGCCTTGTTTGAACGAGGCGGACACGATCGGCGCGTGCGTGCGGAAGGCGATGGACACACTGCGCAGCCACCGGATCGCCGGCGAAGTGATTGTCGCCGACAACGGCTCGACCGACGCCTCCAAGGCGATCGCGAGAGAGCTCGGCGCGCGCGTAGTGCCGGTACGTCAAAAGGGCTACGGCGCGGCTCTCATGGGCGGGATCGCCGCGGCGCGCGGGAGATACATCTTGATGGGCGACGCCGACGATAGCTACGACTTCGGCGAGATCCCGCGGTTTCTCGAGAAGCTGCGCGAGGGCTATGACCTGGCGCAGGGCTGCCGCCTTCCGTCCGGCGGCGGCACGCTGCTCCCCGGCGCGATGCCATTCCTTCACCGCTGGTGGGGAAACCCGATGTTCTCCTGGCTCGCCCGCGGCTGGTTCAACGCGCCCGTGAGCGACGTGTACTGCGGAATGCGCGGCTTCACTCGCGCGCATTACGAGCGGTTGGCGCAGCGGTGCACGGGGATGGAGTTCGCGACGGAGATGATCATCAAGACGAGCCTCATCGGCGCCCGCGTCGCCGAAGTGCCGATCACGTTGCACCCCGACGGCAGAAAGGCGCACGCGCCCCATCTCCGAACCTTTCGGGATGGCTGGCGAACCTTGCGCTTCTTCATGCTCTACAGCCCGCGTTGGCTCTTCCTCGTGCCCGGCGCCCTGCTCGTTCTGCTGGGTGCGCTGGGATACGGGATCGCGCTGCCCGGCTTGCAGTTCGGGCGCGTGCGCTTCGACGTTCACACGCTGCTCTTCGCCAGCTTGAGCATCATCGCCGGCTATCAGTCGATCGTGTTCGCGCTGCTGAGCAAGGTGTTCGCGATCAGCGAGGGATTGCTTCCCGAAGATCCACGCCTAACGACCTTGAGCCGCTTCGCGTCGCTCGAGCGCGGCTTGCTCGCCGGTGCCGCGGTAATGATCGCCGGACTCATTCTGCTCGGCGGCTCCATCGCGCAGTGGTGGGCCGTCAACTTCGGCCCGCTCGACTACGGACACACCATGCGTTGGGTGATTCCCGGCATGATGAGCACGACGCTGGGATTTCAGACCATCCTCTTCAGCTTCTTTCTGAGCGTGCTCGGGCTACGGCGGACCTGACGCCGTGACGCGCGAGCCGACAATCACTCCTGGTCTCTCTCCGCGAGCCATCCCCGAGTTCGACGCCTTCGCGTCGCGCTACGACGAGGCGCTGGACGAGGGGCTCGGCGCGACCGGCGAGACGAAGGACTACTTCGCGCGCCGCCGCACCGAGTGGCTCGGCCGGCGACTGCGCGAGTTGGGCGCTCGGCCGAGTGTGATCGTGGACTTCGGATGCGGCACCGGATCGTCGGTGCCGTATCTGCTCGACTTGCCGGGCTGCGTCTCCGTTCACGGGGCCGACATCTCGGAGGCGTCGCTCGCCGTCGCGAGACGAGAGCAGGGCGCGGCCAACGTGACCTTCGGCGCGCCTAACGATTCAACGCCGAGCGAGAGCGTCGATCTCGCGTTCTGCAATGGCGTATTTCATCACATCCCGCCGGCCGAGCGAGCCGGCGCGCTGCGCTGGATCCGGCGGGTCCTCCGGCCGGGCGGCGTGTTCGCGCTCTGGGAGAACAATCCCTGGAATCCGGGCACCCGCTACATCATGAGCCGCGTCCCGTTCGACCGCGATGCGATCACGATCACGCCGCCGGAAGCGCGCGCGATGCTGCGTCAGGAGGGGTTCGAGCTTCTCCGGACGGACTTCCTTTTCGTCTTTCCCGCGTTCCTGCGCTGGCTGCGGCCAATTGAGCGACTACTGATCGCGATGCCCGTTGGCGGCCAGTATCTCGTCCTCGCGCGCAAGCCGGCGAAGCGGCGCAACTCCTGATCTCATGCTGATCCTGCTGATTCCCATCGCCGTCATCATTGGCCTCCTGGTCCTGGGCGTGCATCTCCCGAACACGCGCCTCGGGCCCGTGCTCGCGCTACCGTCGCATCGGCTGGCGCCGGTGATCGCCGGTGTCGTCGTCGGCGCCGTGATGTGGTACGTCTGGGGCGGACTGAACGCCCCCTCCGTGCTGCACGACGAGGCGTCGTATCTGCTCCAGGCCCGCACGTTCGCCGCGTTCCATTGGGCGATGCCCTCGCCGCCGCTGCCCGAGTTCTTCGAGCAGTATCACGTCTTCGTGACGCCGACATTCGCTTCGAAGTATCCGCCTGGTCACGCGGTCCTGATGATTCCCGGCATCTGGCTCTCGCTGCCGGGGCTGATGCCGATTCTTCTGAGCGCGGTCGCCGGTGCTCTCCTGTTCATGCTGGCGCGGCGAGTGACGAACGGTTGGGTCGCCGTACTCACGCTGGTGCTCTGGCTGCCGCTCACGGAGAACCTGCGCTGGCGCGGCAGTTACCTGTCGGAGAACACCACGAGCGCACTCTGGCTCCTCGGTTGGTGGGCGCTCCTCGAATGGCGAGCGGGGCGGTCAGCGCGATGGCTCCTCACGCTCGCGATATGTGTGGCGTGGATGGCGATCACGCGGCCATTCACCGCCCTTGCGTTCGCGCTTCCCGTCGGCGTCGTCGTTCTGATCGACGTAGCGAAGAGGCGCGAGTGGCGCTCTCTCGTCAGGCCGACGCTCGTCGCGATCGGAATCATGGCGATCCTGCCGCTCTGGAACGCGCGCACGCTCGGCGACTGGCGTACGATGCCGTACAGCGCTTACTCGAAGGTCTATTTCCCGTACGACGATATCGGCTTCGGGCTGCACGACGCCCCGCCCCAGCGCGAGCTTCCGCGCGACATGCAGGTATTCGCCCGGATCTTCAGGCCGCTCCACCAGGCCTACACACCGGCCGCGGTTCCCGCCGCCTACATGAAGCGCTGGCGCGCCATCATCAACGACGCGCTGCGCGGATGGCGGCTGCCGCTGGGGCTTTTCGGGATCGTCGGGCTGGTGGTGCTCGGCGCGGAGGGGTGGTTCGCCGTCGCCACGGCGCTGCTGCTGACGGGCGCCTATCTCGTCTTCGCGCACATTCCCGGTTGGACAGTCTACTATGTCGAGATTTTCCCCGTCGTGCCGTTCCTCATAGCGCTCGGCATCTGGACCGTTGCCTGCGCGCTCGTCACGCCCAAGCTGCGCGTCGGGCCGCAGCTGGCGCGGCAGTCGGGCCCTCGTCAGGCGTTAGGCGCGGCGCTCGTGGTCCTCATTGTGCTCTGGCCTGCCTCGCACGACGTGCGCTACGGCCGCCGGGTCGAGGCGGCCCTGCAGTCGTATCCGCTCAGGTTCCGCCAAGTGATGGCGGCCGTCCCGGATCAGCGCGCGATCCTATTCGTCCATTACGCCTCGTGGCACAGTCCCCATCAGAGCCTCATCGCGAACGATCCGGACATCGCGCATGCCCGGCTTTGGGTCGTCTACGACCGGGGCCCTGAGAACGCAAAGCTCGCGGCGCTCGCGCCGGACCGGGCGACGTACCTCCTCGACGAGGAGACCGCGTCTCTCACGCCGCTTCGGCACGGACTCGCCGTGCGCTGAGCGCCCGCATCACGGGTGACCCTTCGCGAGGACAATCCGTCCTCATCGAGGAAGGTCCGCGTCTCACCCTCAGCACGTCGTCGAATGACAGCCCTCGCCCATCCGGCGCCCGCCGAGTTCAGTGATTACTCAATTCCCGAAGTCCCCACCGAAGTCGTGCCGACGTGCGTCGTCTGCGGCGGGGACGCGAGTGAGGTATTCTCGGAGGGCTACGACTACGAGCTGAAGACCTGCCGCAACCGTTGGACCTTCTCGCGGTGCGTCGACTGCGGCCACGTGTGGCTCAATCCGCGCCCCGTCGTGTCGGCGCTGCCGGTCATCTACCCGCGGACGTATTACGCCTACAGCTACGAAACGACCATCTCGAGCATCGCCGTGCGGTCGAAGGAACTGCTCGACGGCCTCAAGATGCGCAGCATCATGCGGCGGCTGGATCGTGTGCCGCGCTCGTTTCTCGATATCGGTTGCGGCACCGGTCGCTTTCTCGACGCGATGGCGAAGCGCGGCCTGCCCCGGGAACGCATCTACGGCCTCGAGCTCGATCAGGCCGTCGTCGATCGGCTGCGGACGCGCGGTTTCCAGGCATGGTGCGAGCGAGTCGAGACGTGCACGAGCATCCCCGCTGGGTCGATCGATCTCGCGACGATGTTTCATGTCATCGAACACGTCGACGCCCCGGACGTCGTGCTCGAGCGGATTGCCGAATGGCTCGCGCCAGGCGGTGTGCTCGCGGTGGAAACGCCGAACCTCGACAGCATCGACGCGCGCCTTTTTCGGGATCGATACTGGGGCGGCTATCACATCCCGCGGCACTGGCATCTCTTTTCGCCACACACCCTCGAGAAGCTGCTCGTCCGCGCCGGACTGACGCCGGTCGCGACGATGTTCCAGACCGGCCACTCCTTTTGGATGTACTCCTTGCACCACTGGCTGCGGTACGAGCCGACGGAGAGGCCGAGTCTCGCCCGGCGCTTCGATCCATTCAGGAATGTCGCGCCCCTCGCCATGTTCACGTTGTTCGACAAGGTGCGGGGCGCGCTCGGGGCGCGAACGTCGGCAATGCTGATGATCGCGAGGAAGGACCGATGACCGCGGTCAGGCAGGCGCCGCTCCACGAGAGCCCGTATCATCCATATCGCTCGACGCTCCTGTCACCGGACCGCATCCGCGCGCTGAGCGAGCTGCGGCCGATGCGCGCGGTCGTCGACACGATGCTCGCGTGGCTCGTCATCATCGGCGCGTGGACGGCCGTCGCGCTCTACACGCGGTGGTGGATGGTGCTCCTCGCCATTCCGATTATCGGAGCGAGATACTACGCGCTGTTCATCATCGGTCACGACGGACTGCATCGGCGGCTCTTTCGTGGACGCGAGGCCAATGATCTGTTCAACGACCTGTGCATCATCGGCCCGCTCGCGGCGATCACGCGGCTGAACAACAAGAATCATCTGCGGCACCACCAGATGCTGGGCAGTGACGACGACCCCGATCGCCACCGTCACGCCTGCTTCAACAAAACCGATCTGCACGAGTTGTTCGCGTTTCTCGTCGGGGCGAGCAGCATCATTCGTTCGGCGCGGAATGTCTTTCGTCGGCAAGCCAAGACGGCGACGGCGGAGCCGGCGACCGAGCAAAGTGGCAGCTCGTACACGCTACGCGACATCGCGATCATTCTTGGCTGGCAGGTGGTGCTGATCGGCGGGTTGACGACGAGCATCGGATGGTGGGCGTATCCCCTGCTCTGGCTCGTGCCCGTGTACTGGTTCACCTACCTCGGCGACAACCTTCGATCGTTCTGCGAACATTCGCAACCGGAGGCCGACGACCGCGCCGATGAGCATCGACTCATCACGTTCGTGAGCAATCCTGTCGAGCGGTGGTTCGTCGCGCCGATGAACATGAACTATCACGCGGCGCACCACCTTTGGGTCTCGATACCGTACTACAACCTCCCGCGCGCGGACCGCGAAATGATGCGGCATCCGGAGGCTCGGCACATCGAGGTTCGCGGCAGCTACGTCGGCTATGTCGTTCGATATGCGCTGGCGCTCCCGATAGCCGGCTGTGGTGTGATGAACGCCGACGCCGCGAGGAGGGCGTTGTCATCCTGAACGGAGCGACGATCGCGTTGCGAGCGTCGGTACGGTCAGTCCTCGTGGTCGCGCCGCCGATCACGCTTTCGCTCGCCGCGCCGGCGCTTGTCCGCGAGACGCTGCTCGCGTGAGGCCTTCGTCGGCCTGGTCGCGCGGCGCTTGCGCGGCACGACGAGCGCCTGCCTGACAATGGCCGCGAGGCGTTCGGCGGCCGCCTCGCGATTCTGCAACTGACTGCGCCGGTCGCTGGCGACGACGCGAACCATCCCCTCGGCGTCCAGCCGCGCCGCGAGCTTGATGAGCAAACGCTGACGCATCTCGTCGCTCACCACCGACGACCGCGTGAGGCCCCACAGTAGCTCGACCCGCGTCGAGGACGTGTTCACGTGCTGTCCGCCGGGGCCGCCGGCGCGCGAAGCGCGAAACTGGAGCTCGGCGCGCGGAATCGTCAGCTGGGGCGAGACGACGATGTCGCCGTCGCTCATGTGCTCGGCGGAGGTGGCGCCGCCGACGGCGCGCCGGTCGACGTGCGCATCGCGCTCACCGGCGTTCGGCGACGTCCGCGCTCGTCGATCCTGACGACACGAACCGCGGCAACGCGCCGCCCATCCATCGCCACCACCTCGAGCTCACCGCCGGGGAATTGCGCCCGGTCGCCGATTCGCGGCACGCGCCCCAATCGCGCGAAGGTGTAACCCCCGAGGGTGGTCCAGTCGCCTTCGGGGATGGGCAGGCGATAGTCGCTGCGCACGTCCACGAGAGACATCGAGCCCGCGAGCTCGAGCACGCCGTTCGCCTCGATCGCCTCGCGGACGGCGAAATCATACTCGTCGTTGATGTCCCCGATGACCTCCTCCACCAGGTCCTCGAGCGTGACGATGCCCGCAGTGCCGCCGTACTCGTCGAGGACGACGGCCATGTGCGCTCGCGAGCGCCGCAGGTCGTCGAGGACGCGCTCCGCCGGCCGGTTGTCGGGAACGTAGAGTGGCTTGCGAATGAGCGAGCGGAGCGCGAACGGGCTGCCTGGCTCCTCGAGCCAGAGGTCCTTGGCCACGAGTACGCCGACGACATTGTCGAGCGTCTCTTCGTACACGGGATACCGCGAATAGCGCTCCGACCGCATCAGCTGCCAGACATCGCTCTCGGTGGCGTCGACGGGAATGGCGACGATGTCGGTGCGGGGGCGCATCACGTCGCGCGCCCGTTTCTCGTGGAAATCGAATACACCCGCGAGCATGGCGCTGTCCGATTCGTCGAGCGCGCCGTGGGCGCGCGACTGCATGACGAGCAGTCGCAGCTCCTCGGGTGAATGGACCTGCTCGAGGGGGCGCGACGGCCGCACGCCGAACACGCGCAGCACGCCGTTCGCCGCGCCGTTCAACAGCGCGATGAACGGCGACATGATCACCGAAAACCCGATGAGCGGCCGGACGAGGATTGCGCTGGTGCGCTCCGGCCGCACCAGCGCGAGGCTTTTCGGCGTCAACTGGCCGAGCACTATGTGCAGGAGCGCAATCACGACGAATGCCGTGATCGCGGCCGCCGTCGTGTGCACGGCCGCCCCCGGGATCGAGACTCCCAGTCGCGCCAGTCCGGCGTCGATCAACGCCGCGATCGCGTCCGCGCCTAACCAACCGAGCGCCAGCGACGCCAGGGTGATGCCGACCTGCGTGACGGAGATATAGCGGTCGAGATCCTTGAGTGTCTTCTCAACAAGGCGCGCGCTGCGCTCGCCGACCACCCCGCCGTTCTCGATCCGGCTGCGCCTCGTCGCCACGAGCGCGAATTCGGCGGCGACGAAAAAGGCGTTCGCCACCACCAGGGCCAACACGATCCCCAAACGACTCGCGACCTGCCCCGCGCTGACAGACTGGCCTTCCGTCGCGATGGCGGCGACGAGGATCGAACCGAAAGTCCTAACCATGAGCGTTGCCATGCGTCCGGTAACCGGCGTCGGCTGTGATCGTCAAAGGCATAGCAGAATGCAAGACTCCGGGGCGCGTTTGCCCTCTGGCACTTTGCAAAAACCGGTCAGTTCCCACCTCGCTGCGCGTGTCCCCGCCCCCTCCCCCCCCTCCTCCCCCATCGCTGCAACCGGCACCACCGTCGGCGACGGCGCGGGCCGAGCATCCGGCGCTGGAAGCGATGCTCGACCCGAGACGTCTGTTGCGCTGGGTGTACATGGGTCGCATGTCGGTGGCGACGGCAATTTTTGCCGCCGCCGTCTTCGTGTGGACGCGCGAAGATACCGATACGCACAAACTGCTTGTCGCCTCACTCGCGTTCGCGCTCGCAACGGGCGTGACCGTGCTCTCGGCATGGCACAGCGAAATATATAGAAGGCCGCTCCAGCCGAACTTCTTCTACCTCCAGTCGGCGTTCGACCTGCTGCTCGTCACTGCCGTCGTGCACGTTACAAACGGCAGCACGTCGCAGTTTGCGGCATTGTACATCCTCATCATCGCCACGGCGAGCCTGTTGCTGCCGGTCGGCGGCGGCCTCCTCATCGCCGCGCTGGGAAACGTGCTCTACGTCGCCGACACGGTGCTCATTTCCGGCACTTCACTGGGCACGGGAGTGTGGCTGCAGCTCGGCGTCTTCGCCACGGTCGCGTTGGGCAGCGCATATCTGGGCGCCCAGCTTCAACGCGCCGGGGCAGGGAAGGAGCGCCTCGTCGCGCAGCTCCAGGCGGCCCGGCTCCAGGCCGATGAGATTCTGCGAAACATCCGAAGCGGTGTGATCACCGTCGACTCCGGCGGCCGGCTGCTGTACGTCAATCCGACCGCGGAGCAGCTGTTAGGCGCGAGCCTCCGCTCGCACATCGGCGAGCCGGTGCTGACGCGCATCGGGCAGGTCGCGCCCGAGCTGTCGCAGGCGCTCGAGCGGTCGGTAATGCGTCAGATTCGCACCACGCGGGCCGAAGGGTTGGTGTCGACCGTCGTCCGTCGATTCCCGATCGGCGTGACGACGACGTATACCGACGGCGAAGCCGGCGACCTCGATCGTACCGCCACCGCGATCTTCCAGGACATCTCCGATCAGAAGCGGATCGACGCGTTGCGCCTGCGCGCGGAGCGTCTCGAGGGCATCGCCGAGTTGAGCGCCTCGCTCGCGCACGAGATCAAGAATCCACTCGCGTCGATTCGCTCGGCGGTGGAGCAGCTCGCGCGGATGCCGCGCACGAGCGATGATGAGCGAACACTCACCGGCCTCGTCGTGCGCGAGTCGGACCGGCTCTCGCGGCTCCTCTCCGAGTTTCTCGATTTCGCGCGCGTACGGGTTGCGCGCACGCGACCGGTCGACATGGGGGAGGTGGCGCGGCACGCGGCACGACTCGCCGAGACGCGCCCGGAGCGCAAAGACGTTCGGATAGTCTGCGAGACGCCGGAGCGCGTCTCGCTCATGGTCGACGGCGACGAGGATCTGCTGCACCGCGCGGTATTCAACCTCGTGTTGAACGCGATGCAGGCGTCGCCGAACGGCGGAGTCGTCCACATCGAGGTGACGCCCGGATCGTTCGATCCGCTCCCGGTTGGCGTCGCCTTCGACGCAGGGACGGTCGCCTTACGCGTCCGCGACTCCGGGGCCGGGATTCCGATCGAGATCCGCGATCGACTCTTCGATCCCTTCTTCACCACGAAGCCTGGCGGTAGCGGCCTCGGTCTCGCCGTCGTGCAACGCGCGATCGAAGCCCACCGCGGCCTCGTGTTCGTCGACAGCGGCGGCAATGGAACGCGGTTCACCATCGTTCTTCCCCGCACGCAACCGGCCAAGGTTGGCGCGAAGGAAACGCCACCGGCATCCATCCCCATCATCCGCACGGCCTACGCAACCGGAGGCGCCTCGTGAGCGACTCACCCAACGGCAAACCCACCGTTCTTGTCGTCGACGACGAATCAGGAATTCTCGATTCGCTCAACATTCTCCTTCGCAACGAGGGCTTCACGCCCTTCCTCGCGCAGGGGGGCAAGCGCGGCCTCGAGCAGTTGCTCGCATCGACGCCCGACATCGTCCTCACCGACATTCGCATGCCGAATGTCACGGGTGTCGAGATCCTCGCCGCCGCCAAGCAACGCGATCCCGACTGTCCCGTCATTCTCATGACGGCGCAAGCGACGCTGCAATCCGCAATGCAAGCGGTGAACGAAGGCGCCTTCTACTACATCCAGAAGCCGTTCCGCAATGACGAGCTGGTCGCGATCCTGCGCCGCGCCGCGGAACATCGCAAGCTCCGCGTCGAGAACGCTTCGCTCAAGCAGGAGATTCGCCGACGCGAGCGCACCAACGGCACGCGTCCGGTCGGGAGCAGCAAGAGTTGGGTCGAAGTGCTGCGGCTCGCCGAGACCGTGGCGCCGACGGAGTCGACGGTGCTCATCCAGGGCGAGTCGGGTACGGGTAAGGAAGTGATCGCACGGTACATTCACGAGCTGTCGAATCGGGTCGAGGGGCCATTTCTCTCGATCAACTGCGGCGCGTTGCCCGAAGGATTGCTCGAGAGTGAGCTCTTCGGTCACACGAAGGGCTCTTTCACCGGCGCGGTGAAGGACAAGGAGGGGCTGTTCACCGCCGCCGCGTCGGGGACCTTCTTCCTCGACGAGATCGGCGAGACGACGCCGGCGACGCAGATCAAGCTGCTCCGCGTGCTGCAGCACCGCGAGGTCATCCCCGTCGGCGCGACCGAGGCGATTCCGATCGACACGCGCCTCATCGCCGCGACGAATCGCGACCTCGAGGAGGAGATCAAGTCGGGAGGCTTTCGTACCGATCTTTACTATCGACTCAACGTCATCGCCCTGCACCTGCCGCCGCTGCGCCAGCGCGCCGACGACATCCCGATGCTCGTTGAGCATTTTCTACATCGCATCGGCGAAGCGCGCAGCGAAGCGCCGAAGCAGCTGGCTCCAGGCGCGCTCGAGGTGCTGCAGGAGTACCAGTGGCCCGGCAACGTGCGTGAGCTCGAGAACGCCCTCGAGCGCGCGGCGATTCTCACGACGGGAAGCGACATAACGATTGCCGCCTTACCCGAGCGCGTGACGCAGCGCAAAGCCGAGCCGCTGGTCTCGACGCGCACGCCGCCGAATCCAACGCTCGAGGCGGTCGAGCGGGCCTACATCCTCTGGGTACTGCAGAGCGAAGGGGGGAACAAGTCGCGCGCGGCCGAAGTGCTGGGCATCGATCCGTCGACCCTGTATCGCAAGCTGTCGCGGTACGGAGTCGAAGCCGCGTGAGCGCGGCATGACGAGCGCCACGGCCCGCCCCCCGGTTGCAGCCATCCCCGCGGACCGCGCGACCCAGGCGAGTCTCAGTCGATTTCTCCCGCTGCTCGCGGGCATCGTCGTCGTTGCCGTCGGCGCGCTGATCGTCGACGGACAGCCGGTTGGCGCCATTCGCGACGACTCGATGTACGTCCTCCTCGCCAAGGCACTCGCCACCGGCCACGGCTATCGATGGCTGCATCTCCCGGGCACGCCGGCGGCAATCCACTTTCCGCCCGGCTATCCTGCCGTGCTCGCGCTGCTCTGGACGCTCTTCCCCGCGTTTCCAGGGAACGTCATCGTGTTCAAGCTCGCGAATGCGCTGTTCGCCGGCGCGGCCGCGTTTGGCGTCGCGCGACTCGCCAGGACGAGATTCGCGATGAGCGAGGTCGCCGCGCAAGGCTTCGCAATCGCGGCGCTGCTCGCGTCGCCGGTGCTGGCGCTCGTCGCGCGGGTGATGTCCGAGCCCCTCTTCCTGGCGTTGCTCGTGCCGGCGCTGCTTCTGGCCGAGCGCGCCGTCGCGGACTCGAAAACGCGAGCGCGCGACCTCGTCGTGCTCGGCGTGTTGAGCGGTTGTATAACCCTGGTGCGCACGCACGGCATCGCGCTCCTCGCCGCGATTCTCGTGCTTCTCTTCATGCGCCGGCGTTTCCGCGACGCCGGCGTGTTCGCGGCCGTCGCCGTCACGGTGCTCGTGCCCTGGCAATGGTGGGTCGCGGCGCACAGCGGCACTTTTCCGCTCTCGATGCGTGGCAACTACGAGTCGTATGCCGGCTGGCTCGTCGATGGGTTCCGCACGCATGGTGTCGCCCTGCTCGGACGCACCGCGCTTCGAACGACGGGCGATCTCGCGTCGATGCTCCAGATCGTCCTCGCGCCTTCGCTCCCGAGCCTCGCGCGCATTCTCGCGCTGCTCGTGTTCGTTGCGCTCGCCGCGCTGGGAGCGCGCAGGGCGTGGCGCCTGGCGCCTGTCTACACCGTGTTTCTCGCCGTGTACGGACTCATTGTCGTCCTCTGGCCATTCGCGCCAGCCCGCTTCGTGTGGTGTGTCTGGCCCCTCATTCTGTTGCTGCCCGTGACCGGTGCGCGCGAGATACTCGCCGCGCGTCCGACTCGACCGAACGTACGCATGCTACGCTACACGACCCTTGCCGCGACCGCGCTCCTGGCGTGCGGATATGCCGCGTTCAACGTCGTCGGCTATCGCGCGCGATCGTGGTCGAGCGCGTCGTACGCCGCGTATCTGCGGCCGATGCTCGTTTGGGTCGCGACCCACACGCCGCGGGACGCCCTGCTCGCGAGCGAAGCGGAAGGAACCGTGTATCTCTACACGGGGCGCCACACCGTGCCCGTCGGCAGCCTCGCGATCGATGAGTATTTCCGAACACGGACGGCGGCGGATGCGGCGTCCGCGATCGACACGATCGTGCAGCGCTACCATCCGCAGGCGGTGATTGTGGCCGACGGCTTCTTGCGCATCGCGGTTCGCGAGCTCGCGTTCCGTCAGCCACCCGTGCTCGCCCTCGTGGACACGATTCCGGGCGGAGGCCTCGTGCTCGTGCCGACGCCCCGATGACGGCGACGACCTTTCCGACGAAAGCGGCATCCACCACGCGCTCGATCCCCGCGTGGGCGCTTCCGGCGTTTGTCGGCGCCGTCGTCTTCGTCGTTGGCGCGCTGATCGTCGACGGCTTGCCCGTCGGCGTCACACACGACGACAGCATGTACGTCGTTCTGGCGAAGTCGCTCGCGACCGGTCACGGCTATCGTTGGCTGAACCTGCCGGGCGCACCGCCGGCAACGCACTACCCCCCCGGCTACCCCGCCGTGTTGGCGCTGCTGTGGCTGATGTTTCCGGCATTCCCCGCGAGCGTCGTCGCGTTCAAGCTCGCGAACGCTGCCTTCATGGGTCTCGCCGCGGTGGGTGTCTTCGCCTACGCAAGGGCGCGATTCGGCATGAATGAACGCGGTGCCGCGATTCTCGCGCTCCTCCTCACACTCGGGATTCCCACGCTGACACTCGGCGCGCTGGTGATGTCCGAGCCGCTCTTCCTTGCCCTGTTGATACCGACGCTCATCGGCGCGGAACGCGTCATTGACGGAGAGCCAGGACGCTGGCGCGAATTGCTGCTCCTCGGCGTCATCGCTGGAGCATTGACGTTGATTCGAACGCAGGGGATCGCACTCATCGGCGCGACGGCCGTCGTGCTGTGCACGAGACGTCGCCTTCGCGACGCGGCCGTCTTTGCCGCGGCGACACTGGCGATGGTGATGCCCTGGCAGATCTGGGTTTCGACTCACGCCGGCGTCGTGCCGGCGGCGATGAGCGGGAACTACGAATCCTATGGCGCGTGGCTGCGTGCCGGTCTTCACGACGCGGGACCAGCGCTTTTCGTGCGCACCGCGCTGCGGACGACACGCGAGATCGCCCAGAACCTCGAGGTGTTGTTCGCGGTCGTGCTGCCGCCGGCGGTGCGCGTCGCCGCGCTTCTGCCGTTAGGCATCCTGGCGGTGATCGGTGCGAGGCCCCTCTGGCGCCGATCGCCCGTGGCGGCGCTCTTTCTCGGGCTGTACTTCGCGATGGTTATCTTCTGGCCGTTCCCGCCATCGCGATTCGTGTGGGCCGTCTGGCCGTTCGTCGCTCTCGTGCCGCTGCTCGGGCAACGCGAGCTGCTGGCGTGGCATCCGTCGTTGAAGAGTTGGCGCGCCGCGCGCGCGACAATGCTCATCGCGGGTGTTCTGCTTGCGGTCGGCTACTCGGTGTACAATGTGCGCGGATATCGGCGACAGTGGTGGGCCAGCATACCCGTCGCGATGTCGCGCAACATCGATCCACT
>DATBHD010000142.1:0-30027 GCA_036557635.1 Gemmatimonadaceae bacterium | reverse complement strand
ACGTCGCGGCCGACGCGGTCCCGGTGCCTAACGAGATGCCGCCCGCCGAGCTCGGACTGCGCGCGGCCGCGGTCGAAGCACTCGGCGGCGGGACGCACGAGCCGCCCCTCGAGCCGGGCGCGGGAGAGCTCGGGGCACGTTGGAGCTGAACGGCGGGTACTGCGTGAAAGGCGGGTACCGCGTGAAAGGCGGGTACCGCGTGAACGGCGGGTACCGCGTGAACGGCGGATGCCGCGTGAACGGCGGAGACCGCGTGAACTGCGGGTACCGCGTGAACGGCGGGTACCGCGTAAACGGCGGATGCCGCGTGAACGGCGGGTACCGCGTGAACGGCGGATGCCGCGTAAACGGCGGAGACCGCGTGAATAGCGGAGACCGCGTGAAGGGCGGATTGCGAAAAAGCGGCGCGTCAGCGCCGCAGTCCGAATTCGTATCGCAGTTCACGCGGTCCCCGCCGTTCACGCGGTCCCCGCCGTTCACGCGGTACCCGCACTTCACGCGGTACCCGCAGTTCACGCGGTCCCCGCCGTTCACGCGGTACCTGCAGTTCCTAACTTCTCGAGAAACTTCCGCCGGAACTTCGCGACCTTTGGCTCGATCACGATCTGACAATACGGCTGATTCGGATTGTTCGCGAAGTAGTCCTGATGATAGGCTTCCGCCGGGTAGAAGGTCGTCAGCGGCTCGATCACGGTCACGATTGGATCGTCCCAGATACCTTCGGCGGTGACTTCGGCGATCGCCTCGCGCGCGACACGCGCCTGCTCGTCCGAATGCGTGAGAATGATCGAACGATACTGCGTGCCGATGTCGCCACCCTGCCGATCCTTCGTCGTGGGATCGTGAATCGTGAAGAACACGTCGAGCAGATCGCGATACGAAACTTCGGTCGGATCGAAGGTGATCTGTACGACTTCGGCGTGGCCGGTGCGGCCGCCGCACACTTCGCGATACGTCGGATTCGGCGCCGTACCGCCTGCGTATCCCGACTGGACCTTCTCGACGCCTCGCAGCTGGCGAAACACCGCGTCGAGACACCAGAAACATCCGCCACCGAGCGTGGCAACCTCACGCGCACCCATGTTGGACATACCCCTCCTCGAATCTCGCTGGCGAAAGTTATCTTGAGCGCAATGACCGGCTCGACCCAGACCGCGGTGACCCGACCGCCGGAGCCGCGCTGGCCCGCGACCCTCACGCTGATCGCCGCGGCTGGCGTGCATTTTGTTCTGCCGCGCTCGCTCGTGCCGGGACCACCCTGGATCATCCTCGGTCTGGTCACCATTCTCGTCGCGCTCGCGATTGTCGCACGGCGGCGCGGAAAGCCGATCTGGAACGAGCGACTCGGCTACCTCGCGCTTGCGGTGCTGACGGTGGCGCTGCTCGGCGACGTGATTCTACTCCTCTGGGCGCTGCCGCGACGGCTCGAGTCACCGAAGGCGATGCTGGGATCGGCGGCACTGCTGTGGGTCACGAATGTCCTGGTATTCGCGGGATGGTATTGGCGTCTCGACGCCGGCGGTCCCAATGAACGCGACTTTCGAGAGACGCACGTCCAGGGCGCGTTTCTATTTCCGCAGATGCTGCTGCCCGCCGCGGAGGCCGCGACGATCCGCGGTGACGAATCGCTCCCGAAGCTGAGCTGGCGGCCGGGATTCGTCGACTATTTGTTCCTCGCCTTCAATACCAGCACGGCGCTCTCTCCCACCGACGTGCCCGTGCTCTCACGCTGGGCCAAGGCGATGATGATGGTGCAGGCCTGCATCTCGCTCACGAGCGTCGTCGTCGTCGCCGCGCGAGCCGTGAACGTTCTCTAAACCCTGGCCGCGTTAGGCGCGGCGCGCCGAGATTCGCGCGCACGCGGCTTGCGCGAGCGTCGCGACGCTCCAGGCGAGCCCCGCGGCGAAGAGCAGCGTCGCCGGAAAGAGCAAACCCCATGGGAGAAAGAGCGCTCCCCCAGCAGCGCGCGCCAGCGCCCAGCTGCGGCCATGGAGGCTGTCGATTATCAGGAGCACCGCCCACCCACCCACGGCACCCCACATCACCTCGAGCGTCACGGCGGGGCGGTCCCACCAGATCACGCTCGCGATCAGCGCCGCGGCGGGGATGATCCACCAGCCAATGAGCCAGGCTCCGAGCACGACGAGCGCGCCACACACGACCCCGGCGAGCGGCAGGGGGCGGCGTTGTCGCCGACGAGAGGGTGTCATTCGCGGGACCTCAGCGTTAGGCGCGACGCGGTCTCCTTCGCGCCCAACTCCGGAATCCATTTCGGGACGACGAGCGGCTCGAGCTCACCGTCGATCCATTCCTGAAGATGATTCTTGTAGCGCGAGCTTGCCGGGTTGCCCGACTGGCCTCCGGGATAGGTACCCCAGGCCTTGATCTCGTTCTCACCCGCGTCCACGACCATGCGCCAACTCGCGCCGAAGATGCCCGAGCCCGGGCTGAGCGTTCCCCGCCCTCCCTGAATCGGCAGGTCGAGCGCGGACAGCGACGGGAGGTGCAGCGAGTGCCAGATGTTCGTGTGCCGAACGCGGCTCCAGGTCCAACCCTTCTTGTTCGGGTCGCCGTAGCGCGAACGCGCGCTGTCCAGCGCGGCAACGAGGCTCGACGCCAGGATCTCGTCGCGCGTCTCGCGATGCGCGGTGCGGCGGTCGTCCCACCACTCACTCGTCGAGTCCGCGAGCAGCTCGGCGAGCACCTCGCTGGACGGCGTGACGACGCGACGAACGCGCCCGCCTGCCCTAGCCCCCGGCAGCTCGAGCTCGTCCCACGTGCGGTTCACCAGCTCGCCGTAGGCGAGGTCGAACAGAATCGCGCGCGTGTTCTCCCTCGTGTAGCGGCGATCCCACTGGCCGAGCAGCCGCGCGCTCTCGGCCAGCTTCGCCGAGTCGATGCCAGCGGAGTGATGGGCGGCGAGGGCGCGCGCCGCGTTGAGGAAATATGGAACGAACAGATCGGCAAGGGCGCTGCCCGGATCGGTCTGGAAGCGGCGCATCTGGTCGACGGTGACGGCGCTGTCAGCGCGGAGAAGCTCGTTGATGCGGACCGCGCGCCACGCTTCGTACTCGCCGCCTAACCAGTACGGCGCGACTCTCGGATCGATCGGTTGCTGGTTCGCCGAAGCCAGGTAGCCCTGCTCGGGATCGCGCGCTTGCGGCGCGAATTCGGGCGGCAGATAGCCGCGCCAGTCACTGGCGGCCGTCGTGCCGTCGCGAATGTCGAAGCCGCTGCCACCGGAAGGCCTGACGGGAAAACGTCCCGTCGAACGGATGGCGATCGATCCATGCCGATCGGCGACGAGCATGTTCTGCGCGGGCGAGCGGTAGTAGGGGCCCATCGCGCGTTGGAACTCGTCGACGTCGCGCGCCTTCGCGGCGAGGCGGAAGCCCTCCGTCTCGTTCGATGGCTCGAGCACCGTCCACCGCATCGACAGCCAGTGTCCGTTCTCCCGGCGGAGCGGTCCGCGATGCGTGAAGTACAGTGTGTCGACGGCGAGGACGTCGCCGTCAGGCCCGCGATATCGCTCGATGCGTTGTTCCAGCGGTACCCACTTCCCGTCGACGAAATACCTGCTCGGATGCGAGTCGGCGTCCACCCTCTCCGTGTAGAAATCCAGCACGTCGGCGCCGGTGTTCGTGAAGGTCCAGGCGATGTCGCGATTGAAGCCGAGGATCACGGCCGGAAGCCCGGGAATGGTGACGCCATAGACGTCGAGCGAGCCGGGGACGACGAGTTGCGCCTCGTACCAGATCGACGGCAGCGTGAGCTCGAGATGCGGGTCGCCGGCGAGGAGCGCCTCGCCGGTGGCCGACCGGCGCGGCGCGACCGCCCAGTTGTTGCTCGCGAAGGTGCGGTGCTCCTTCCCTTCGGCGGCGGCCGCCGCCGAGGCCGGCATGAAGTCGCCGAGGGCGGCGATGAGCGTTTGTGAACCAATGCTGTCGGCGGCGCCGGCGGGGGTGAGGCGCGCGAAATCGAATCGCGGCGCCTTCCGGCCGTTCGGTTGAATCGGCTCCTGAATGGGCGAGTTATCGGGAAAGAGCGACGCCGCCGCCGCCACGCCGACGCGTGACGCCGCGAGCGCCCGGTCCAGTTCCGGGACGATGTACGCCAGCGTCCAACCCATGCGGTTGAAGAGCAGCAGCGAGTTGAGCGGCTCCCACCGGGCCACCGTCTTGATGCCGAGCAATCGAAATTCCAGCGGCAACTCGTCGCGCGACATGTGCGCGATGTATGCGTTCACGCCGTCGGAGTAGGCGCGGGCGAGACGCGCGGTCTCGGGCGCGGTCGAGTCGACGAGCGCGAGCTTCCGCTCGGCGGACCAGGGGATCGCGAGGCGGCGCATCTCGCGATCCAAGGGGAGCGCCTGGGCGCCGGCGATCTCGGTGAGACGGCCGCTCGAGGCCATCGTCTGCAGCCAGAGCTGGAAGAGCCGGTCGCGCGCGACGACATAGCCTAACGCGCGATAGGCGTCGTCGTCGCGTGTCGCGAAGATGTGCGGGACGCCGCGACGGTCGTAGCGGACTTCCACCGTCGAACCGAGCGTCGACACGACGGCGCTTGCATCGTTAGGCAGCTCGGCGGTCCGGGCCAGCGCCCACACCCCGTGCGCCGGATCGAGGAGCGGGCCGAGCGCCGGAACCCGCCCCATGGAAAGCGCGCCGACCGCCATCAGCGTGACAAACAACACGGCGGCGCCTACCTGCCGGCCACCCTTGATCTTGCCGATCTTCAGCTTGCCCACCTTCATGCCGCCTCTCCCTCTTTCGTCCGCCCTTCCGTGCCGCTCAGGTGAACGCTGAACGTGGATCCGATGCCGGGGGTGCTGTCGAGCGACAACCGATAGCCGAGCGCCTCGCACAACGAGCGCGCGATCGACAGTCCGAGACCGGTGCCGCCATACGCCCGGCTCGTCGTCGAATCCGCCTGCTCGAACGGCTCGAATATGGCGCGCTGCCGGTCGGCGGGAATACCGATTCCCGTATCGGTGACGTCGATGCGCCGCGGCCGATGGTTCGCCGCGTCGACGACGAGGGAGATGACGACCTCTCCTCGATGGGTGAAGCGGAGCGCGTTTCCCGCGAGGTTGATCAGCACCTGTCGCAACAGCCTCGCGTCGGTTTCGATCGTGACCGGGGCCGCGGGGACATCGGCGGTGAGCGCGACGCCCGCCGCGCGCGGCTGCCCCTCGAGCTGCTCGACGATCTCCCGCACGAGCGCATCGAGCCGAACCATCCCGCGCTCGGCCGTCAAGCGGCCGGCCTCGATCTTGGCGACGTCGAGAAGATCGTTTACCAACTTTAGCAAATGCTCTCCATTGGCCTGTATGCGGTCGAGATAGGTGAGATCGTCGGCGGCGAAGCGGTCGGCGCCGTTCCGGCGCAGCACGCGCGCGAACCCGATCACGGAATTGAGCGGCGTGCGCAGTTCGTGGCTCATGCGCGACAGGAACTCGCTCTTGGCTCGGCTCGCCGCCTCGGCGGCGTCGCGCGCGCTCAGGATGGCCTCCTCGTTCCGCTTGCGCTCCGAGACGTCCGTCACCGTCCCGAGCGTACCGACGATGACGCCGTCGGCGTTCGCCAGCGGACCACCGGTGATCTCGAGCCAGGAACCGGCAGTCGCGCCATGCGTCACCCGAACCTCGTAGCGATCGTCGAGCCCTTGGCGCCGCCGTTCGAGCCGGAGCCTCGGCACGTCGCCGGCGTCGGTCTCGGCCAGTAGCTCCGCGGCCTGCCGTCCAATCAGCTCGGCCTCGGCGCGACCGGTGAGCTCGAGCGTGCGCTCGTTCACGAAGCGGATGCGGTCCTCGAGGTCGGTGATGATCAATCCTTCGTTCATCGACCGCATGATCGCGCGCAGCCTCGCCTCCGACTCGCGCAGCTCCGTCTCGGCGCGTTTGCGAAGAATCATCGAGCCGAGCTGCTTCGCGACCGTCGTCACGATCTCCGCCGCGCGCCGGTCGCGACGTCGCGCCGAGTGCAGAAAGAAGCAGAGCACGGCCGTCACCTGGTGCCCGGACATCACGGGCACCGCGCAGGCGGCGCGAAAAGCTCCGGCGAGCGCGACCTGGCGCCGAGGGCGTACGAGGTCCGCGTCGAGATCTTCGACCCACTTCAGCTCACCCTTGCTCCACACGGCGCCGGGGAGCCCCTCGTCGCGCGCGATCGCCAGTCCCCGTCCACTCTCGACGAGCGCGGCGACGTCGGAGCCCGGCGTCGCGAAGTACACGTCCTGCCTGACGAGTCGCGCGCCGGCGACTTCCGGCAGCCATGCCTCGCCATAGCGCCAGTGCATGGATTCGCACATCGAGCGCAGCATCGCGCCCAACGCCGAGTCGATGTCCTCGGCCGCGCCGGCGGCGACGGTCACCGACTGCAGCAGCTGCAGCACCGTTTCTTCCTGGCGTTTTTCGGTGACGTCGACGCCGAGGCTGACGGTGCCGATCACGCCGCCTAACGGGTCGCGCAGCACGTTGTTGTCCCACTCGATGAGCCGGCGACTCCCGTCGCGGCAGACGATCTCGCGCTCGAGGCGCGCCGGAATCTTCCCCCGCCGCAGCTGGGAGCCGAACGCCCGCCGCACGGCGCGCTCCGGCATGCAGACGTCGAACCAGTTGTGGCCGAGTAGATCGTCGCGCGTCCAGCCCGTCGTCTGGCTCAGCCCTTCGTTGCAGAAGGTGACCACGCCATCGGGATCGAGCGCGACCGCGACGAGATTCGGCGTCTCGAGCGTCGCGCGCAGCCGCTGCTCCGATTCGCGCAGCGCGCCTTCGATGCGCTTCCGCGACGTGATATCCCGACTCGAGCACACGAACCAGAGCGGCTGTCCCGTCTTCGGGTCGCGGACGGCGCGCCCGTTCGTCTCGAGCCACACGTAGGATCCGTCCGCCCGCCGGCAGCGCCACGTCACGAGCGAGGGTCCCCGCTTTCGGTGCGCGCGATCGCGCCCTTCGGCGATGAGCGGCCGGTCGTCCGGGAAGGCGAATTCGATCGGCGAGCGGCCGCGAAGATCCTCACTCTTGCAGCCGAGCAGGGCTTCCAGCGCCGGCGCCGCGTAGGTGAAGCTGCCGTCGAGCGCATGCGTCGAGATCATGTCCGACGCGTGCTCGGCGAGCAGCCGGTAGCGCTCCCGCGCTTCCGCCAGCTCAGCGGTCCGCTGTTCGACGCGTCGCTCCAGTTCCGCGTTGGAGGCGGCAAGCATGCGTTCGCCCCGTTTCCGCGACGTGACGTCGGACGCCGTGACCGCGATGGCGTCGTCGATGCGCACGGCGGTGATCGCGACCCAGCGTCCCTGGTCGACCTCGTCGAGCTTGAACTCGTCTCGGTAGGAGTGCCCGCTCTCGGTCAATCCGGCCAGTGCCGTCATTGCTTTCGAGTCGACCGCGTGCGGCAGCGTCTCGCTCACGAGTCGGCCGACGAGGGCACCTGGCTTCCGCCCGGTGAACTGTTCGGAGGCGGGATTGAGATACACGAATTGGAAGTCGACCCCGCGAGGTCCGCCTTTCACGGGGTGCAGCATCGCAAAGCAGTCGGGGGAGGCGTCCTGGACGAGCCGGAGCTGCTCCTCGGCACGGCGCAGCAGGGCGTCGGCGGCCGTTTTGATCTGTGCGTCATACGAGTGCCGCCTCCAGACGATTCGACCAAACAGGGCCCCGCCGAGAAAGGCAGCAGTGAGCGCGGCGAGCGTTTCGTCGGGGGAGAGGAAGAACATCAGTCCAGGACGACACGGATTTCGACTGCGTAACTGATAGCAAGTTCGAGGGAACGACGAAGGGCGAGCCGAGAAGGGCGAGCCGAGAACGGCGAGCCGAGAACGGCGAGCCGAGAGGGCACGCACGCAAAGCGCCGGTTGCGAGCCGGGCGCGGTTAACGTCGGCGCGGGTCGCGGCGTCGAATCGGTTGCGCCGCCGTCCCAACACGCAGGAGCTCCCCGGTGTATTACAGACGAGCCTTCGTTCTACAACAGGGGCAAGGCGCACTTTCGGACCGCAAAGATTGCAATGGCCGCAGTAAGGGCAATGATGGGCTCAGCCGCGTCTGACGATGCACAAGTCGTAGACGACCGCGCGTTGGTCGATCGCGTGAAGCAGGGCGACGCGGCGGCCTACGATCTCCTCGTGCGCCGACACCTGTCGCGAGCGACGATGGTCGCGCGGAGGCTCCTCGGCAATCTGGAGGACGCCGAAGACCTGGTGCAGGAGGCGTTCATTCGGGCGCTCGACCGGATCGCAACGTTCGATGACACGCGGGCTTTCGCACCCTGGTTTTTTCGATTGCTCATCAATACCGGCATCAACGCGCGAAAGGCGCGGGCGCTGCGCGCGGCGGAGCTGGATCGCGGCGACTATCCGTCACGCGACGAGAGTCCGCTCGAGATGGCGGAACGTGAGGAGTTGCGGGAGCGGTTCGTCGCCGCGCTGGCGGCGCTGCCGCCGCGGCAACGGCTTGTCGTCTCGATGTTCGAAGTGGATGGTTTGTCGACGGCGGAGATCGCCGAATCGTTAGGCATCAGTCGCGAGACGGTGCGGTGGCATCATCACCAGGCACGGCAAGCGCTCCGCCACGCGCTGGCTGTGTTCCGGGGATGAGCATTTCACGAGGAGAGCATGTGAACGAGGCGCGAGGAGTCGTATCACTGTCGGAGCCCGAGCGCGATCCGCATCTGGCGCGCGCCATTCGCGCCGCGGAAGGACCGCCGGCGAGCACGGCGCGGTTGGAGCTGTTGCGGGCGCGGATTGCCGCGGCGGCCGCCGCCGCGTTCGAAGCGCGACGCGACCGGGCGTGGTGGGAGTGGATGGCACGGTGGGCGCGGAGGGAAGTCGCGCTCGCGGCGGCGGCGACGCTGTTTGCCGCGGTGCTCGGCGGCGCGACCATGATCGGTCGCGGTGAGGTCGGCAGTGACACGGTTTTCGCCTCGGCCACGACTCGAGAGATGGGCGTCACGCCTTTGGACAGCGTCGTGACGCGCGCGCTCGCGGCTGGCGCGTCGTCGGAGCAAGTGATGAACGCGCTCGTCGGTCCGCCGAGCGGTGAGTGGCTGCTCACGGAAGCCGTCGAGCGTTGAGGGCGGAGCGTAGAGTGTCCAGCGTCGAGCCGAGATCGGGCATGTTGAGAGTTTTAGGAACAGAGCGTCCGCGGCGGGGGGCGACGCGAGCGATGGCGCTGGCGTTGCTCGCCGTCGTCGGGCTCGCGGGGATGGGACTCGGCTTTGCCGCGGATCGGCTGGCGCTTCGCCATCAACGCTCCACCATGCGTCGTCCGGGCGCACCCGGGGGACGGGGTTTTGGTTCCGTCGCTGACGAAAGGCGCGGCGGGCCGCGTCGCGGTGAGGGGATGCGCGAGCGATTCGCGCGGGAGCTCGATCTGTCGCCGGAGCAGCAGCGGCGCGTCGACTCGATCATGGCGCAGCAAATGGAAGACTTTGGTCGTATCCGCGCCACGATGCAGCCGCGGTTCGATTCCCTCCTCGCGACGGGTCAGGCGCGGCTCGACTCGGTGCTGACGCCCGCGCAGCGCGAGAAGTTGAGGACGCTGCGCTCGCGCGAAGTGTTCGGTCCGCGCGACAGCTTTGGCGCACGGGAGTGGCGTCCCCCTCCCCCGCCTCCCTGAGTCAGTCGAGCCCGGTTCCGGCTCCCTGATCGGTCGCTTCGGCACCAGACGTGCCTTGAGACCCACCCGAATCTTCTCGAGGAGGAGCGAATGCGGGTGCGGGGGACGCGGAATCATGGCGCGGGCGGGTTGGCGATGGGTGTTGCGATGGCGCTCGGGCTCGGCGCCTGCGGCGTGTCGCAGCAGCAGGAAGTTCAGATCGGCCAGCAGGAGTCGGCGCAGATTCAGCAGCAGCTGCCGCTCGTGCAGGACGCGGTCATCAATCAGTACGTGTCTTCGTTAGGCAATCAGATCGCGAGTCACACGTCGCGCGCGGACCTGCAATGGCAGTTCTACGTCGTGAACACGGACGTGGTGAACGCGTTCGCCTTGCCCGGCGGCATCGTCTATGTCAACCGGGGCGTGCTCGAGCACGCGGACAAGATGGACGAGTTGGCGGGCGTGCTCGGCCACGAGATCGAGCACGTCGTGCGGCGCCACTCGGTGAAGCAGATGGAGCAGATGCAGGGCGCGAACGTCGGCGTGGCGCTGGCCTGCACGCTGACGAACATCTGCAACAACCAGGCGGCCGCGGCGGCAATCAATGTCGGCGGGACGGCGATCTTCGCGAAGTTCAGCCGCACCGACGAAGTGCAGGCGGACGAAGGTGGGTTCAAGAACGTGATGAACGCCGGTATCAGTCCCGAGGGGATGCTCAGCTTCTTCCAGAAGCTGCTGGCCGAGGAGCAGAGCAGCAGCAATAGCAATGTCAACTCCTGGTTCGCCGATCACCCGGGGACCGAGGACCGCATCGCCGACATTCAGCGGATGCTGGCCCAGGTTCCTCCGTCGCAGCTGCGGAGCCTAACGACCGATACGCCGGCGTTTCAGCAGATGAAGCGCCGCGTGATGGCGTTGCCGCCGGCGCCGAAACAGGCGCCGAATTTGCGCTAGGGAAGCTCTGAAGAATGGCATCCCGAGCGAAGCGAGGATCTGTCTTCTAGGCATGGGCGCAGATTCCTCGTCGCTTCGCTCGGGATGACGCGGGGCTCGCGTGCCGCTCTCCGGCGGTCGATCGTCACTCTCTCGTGACAGTCGAGGCGAGCGAACGGCATCCAGGGTACGACGAGGCCATCTTCTGCAGCGGCGCACGCGTGCTCGCCAGCGGCGCCATGTTCGCGGGACTCGCGCTCGCCCTCGGCGGCGGGCACTTCACGATCGCGACGCTCGCCGCGCTGCCGTACGTCGCGCGCGTCATGCATCTCGCGATCCCCGAGCTGCTGCGCCGCTATCACGCGGGTCGTGTCGCCCTGTTCGCGACGTGGCTCGAACGCGGCGGATTCCTCGTCGCGGCACTCTTCGGAATCGTTCGCCCGGGGGAGCTGACAATCCCCGGATTCCTGGCCGGCTTCGCGATCGGCGTCGTCGGCCAGCAGTTGTACGACGGCAGCATGGCGTCGCTGCACAGCGAGGCGACGACTCCCGAGACCTACGGGCGCTACATCGCGATCAAGAGCAGGTGGGGATCGGCGGCCGGGCTCACGTTAGGCATTCTCGCGTCGATGGCGCTCGACGCGACCGAGCGGTGGGGGGTGCCGGCGCACATCGCGCGGTCGTTGGCGATCGCGGGGGGCGTCACGGTGCATCTGCTCATCGCCTTGCCGCTGGCGCGGCTCCGCGCGCGGGCGCGCCGCGTCGCGCTCATGCAGGGCGGGCCGACGGTCTCGCCGCCGACGCCGACGACGCCTAACGGCGCACAGACGCCGCCGCGCTCGTGGCTCGTTCTCCCCCGCACCCCCGAGCAATGGCGGCTCGTCCGATTCGCGCTCGCCTGGGGCTTCGCCATCGGGTTCTCGACGCGGCAAGGCGAGGCGCTCGCGATCGGCCACCTCGGGGTGTCGGTCGGCACGGTGATGTTCCTGAGCGCGATTGCCGTGGGCGCCGGCGTCATCGGCGCGAAGTCGTGGGGACAGCTCGGTGACCGGTTCGGCGGCAAGGGACTGATGTCGATCGCCTTCGCGGGGCTCGCGCTCGATCCCGTGTGGTGGTTGGCGGCACTGTTCATTCACCCCGCCTTTCTGTTCATCGGCTATCTGCTCTACGGAATCTGCAACAGCGGCTGGAACATTACGGTGAGCATGACGCTCGTGCGGACCGCTGGAGCGGGAGCAGAGCGCATTCGTGCCTTTGTCGTGTACAGCGTGGCGTTCGGCCTCGCGGCGGGGCTCTCCCCAATGCTGGGCGGCGCGCTGTTGGACGTCGTCGACGCACGCTACGGCCCGACAGCGGCGTACGGCGCGCTCTTCGCTTTCGCGCTCGCGCTGCGCGTGTCCGCCTATCCGTGGCTCCGGCAGGTACCGGCGCCTAACGCAGAGCGCGGGGCGTATGTGTCGGCGGTGGTGTTGCGGGCTGTGAGGTGGCGGCTTCGGAAGGCTGCCTAGTCAAAAAGCGTCATCTCGCTTTTGGCAAATACTTACGGTCGAACACTCTGCTCTTGCGCCATCTTGATCGCGTTGTACGCGTTCACGATGCCGCCGGTGGCGGAGAGCTCACCGAACTTCGTCGAGCCGCCGCCCGGTTTCTGCACCGTCTGATCGGTGTGGCGCACGGCGGACGCGAGGATGATTCGCTTGACGTCGGCGGCGGTGAGATTCGGGAAGTAGTCCATCAGGAGCGCGGCGAGTCCGGTCACCACCGGCGCGGCCATGCTCGTGCCGCTGTCGCGCTCGTAGCCACCGGGCACCGTCGAGAGTATGTCGACGCCGGGCGCGAAGACGTCGACCAGCGTGTGACCGTAGTTCGAGAAGGGCGCGACGAGCGCGTCGCCCGACTTCCACGACGACGCACCGACCTCGATCCAGTTCTGCGCGCGGCCGCCGTCGAGATACTTGGGCGTCGGGTAGCTCGACTTCGTGTCGGAGTTCTCGGCGTCGTTGCCGGCGGCGTGGACCATGAGGACACCGTGCGCGTCGGCGTAGCGCACCGCGTCGTCGACGACCGACTTCTGCGGCGAGTACGCCTTGCCGAAACTCATGTTGATCACCCGTGCGCCGTTGTCGACCGCATAACGAATCGCGTTGGCGATGTCCTTGTCGCGCTCGTCGCCATCGGGAACGGCGCGGATCATCATGACCTTGACCGCGGGCGCGATCCCCTCGATGCCGGCAGTGTTGTCACGAACCGCGCCGATGATTCCGGCGACATGGGTGCCGTGTTTCGCGTCGGGGCCCATGACGTCGAAGTTTCCGTAGCCGCGCTGCGACGTGAGGTTGTAATCGTCACCGACGATCGTGCGCGTATTGTACGCCGGATTGAGGCCGTACTGCATGCGGGACTCGTACTCGGTCTTCGCCTCGACGACGTCTTTGGGGGTGATGCCTTGCTCGGCGAGTCCCAGGAAGACCTGGCGTGCTCGAGCGACCTGCTGACTCTGCGGTTGAATCGCGGCGACGTTTTGGCGCGTGAGTGAATCCGTGCCGGCCGCCTTGCGAAGCACGGGGAGACTCTGCGCGAGGAACTCGTCCATCTTCGAGAACTCTTCCAGGTTCTGCTGCGTCTCGCTCCTCGTCTTCTCGAAGTCTCGCTTGACACCATCGCACTCGCTCTTCTCGTCAGGCGCCACCGGGCCCGGAGTGGCGCCGGTGTTCGTGCACCAGCCGTAGAGTCGCGTCAGCTCGAAGGTGTCGTAATGCACATCCTTGCCGTCTTTGCCGCCGATGAAGTTCCAGCCGTGGACGTCGTCGACGTAGCCGTTGTTGTCGTCGTCGCGGCCGTTGCCGGCGACTTCCTTCGGATTCGTCCACAGATTCGCGCGCAGATCGACGTGCGCCGTGTCGATCCCGCCGTCGATGATCGCGACGAGCACGGTGCGCGCCGGCTGCTTGCCGGCGAGGAGCTCGCGCTTCGCACGCTCGGCGCTGATGCCGGGAACACCGTCGGTCGTCGCGTCGAGGAGCTGCCAGTTCTTCTGTGCTTCACTGGGCTGCGGCGCGGGAGTGACGGGCGTCGGTGTCGCGGCTGGAGCCGGCGCGGGCGCCGTCGTCGGACGTGGACCTGGCCCCGCGCAAGCGACTGCGGCGGCGAGGACAAGTGCCGAGAATGACAGGGTTTTCATGAGTCTGGGAAGAAGTCTACGAAATCTAGACACGCAGTCGTTCGGGTGGCGGCAGGGATATGTAAGAATGGCGAAAGGTCGATGAGTCCACTTCAAACTCCGCAATGCGGCGCTACGCGGTCAACCCGTCGTAGTACTGCTCGATTCGCTTGCGCATCGCGGCGTCGGGCAGTCGCCCGTGCGTGGCGACCATGTTGTCGACGAGGAACTGGACGCGTTCGGTACCGGGGATGACGCATGTCACACTGGGATGCGACGCCAGATACTTGAGGAACAATTGCGCCCATGTGGTCACCTCGAGCTCGGCCGTCCACGCGGGTAAGGGCTTCCCCTGCACGCGCGTGAAGGTGCGTCCGCGGCGGAAGGGGGAATTCACGAGCACAGCCATGCCGCGGTCGGCCGCGAGGGGAAGAATGCGCTGCTCGACCTCGCGGTCGTCGATCGAGTAATCGACCTGGATGAAGTCGAGCGTTTGCTCACGCATGAGCTTCTCGAACGCATCGTACTGTCGCGCGAAGCTCGTCGTCGCGCCGATGTAGCGGAAGCGGCCGGCCTGCTTCCCCTCGCGAATGAGCGGCAGCCGTTGACCGACGCCGACGAGGTTGTGGATCTGCATCAGATCGATCTTGTCGGTGTGCAACCGGCGCAGCGACTCTTCTATCTGACGCGCGCCCGACTCTCGATCGGAGCCCGGTCCCGTGACCTTTGTTGCGAGAAAGTATTTCGGCCGAGCATTGAGCTCAGATATGATGTCGCCGACGACTTGTTCGGCGTTGCTGTACGACGGCGCGGTGTCGATCACCTTTCCGCCGAGCTCGGGAAGGCGCTCGATCACCGCGCGCAGCTCCGGCGTGACGCTGTCGAAGTAACGCGCGGTCCCCATACCGATGACGGGAATCTTCTCGCCGCTCGATGGAATAGGCTTTTCGATGAGCGTGGCCTGCCGCGGCGATGCCGCGAGGGCCTCGAGGTGATCGAGTGTCAACGCGAGGCCGACGCCGACGCCGATCCTGAGCGCGTCGCGACGCGTCACGCCGCCGGACTGTCCTGTCATGGATTCTCCGTGAGAGAGGCCGCGCTTGATTGTGGAGGGAGAGCGTGTCACGGACAAGAGCGCGAGTCGTCAGCATGATGTCATGACGCGCTCGCACTATCTCGTCGGCTGGGGCTTCGTCGCGGTCTGTCTCGCGCTGCTGTTAGGCGTGAAGGGCGACGCGGGTCGTCCCCTTGCCGGCCGCACCGACGACGAGCCGACCGCCGCCAGCGGCGAGCCGGCGGAGGTCTGGTTTCGGCGGGTGCGCCCCTACTGCAACGCCGTCGAGGTCCGCGTGCTGCAGCGGCAGACGGCGCCACCGGCAACGACCGCCGGCGCCGGGTATCACGCCGCCTGCTTCGCGCTCGCGGGGCAGATCGACGCCGCGCGCAAGATCATCGACCAGCTGTCGCCTAACGAGCGCTATCGCGCCGTGGGGATCGTCTTCGACGTCGGCCATCCCGTCGCCGATGCCGGCGACGATCGCTCGGCGGCGCCGATCATGGAACTGGTCATCGACTACTGGCCGAATCACTACATGGCGCTCTACCACGCCGGAATGGCGGAGTACATGCTCGGCCAGCGCGATCTCGCGCGGCGGAATCTCACCGAGTTCCTGCGCCTGTACCACGAGAACGACGGCTGGCGCGCGAACGGCGTGACGGTGCTGGCGCGCCTGAACAGCGACGCGCCGACCGATCTCCGGCGGCCACGGGAGCCGCAATGACGGCGGTGCTGCGAATCGAACGGCCGGCGGCCATTCTGCTCGTCGCGGTCGTCTTCGCGGGCACGGCCGCCGCGGTGCAAGTGTCTCCCTTGCTCTGGGCGATCACCGCGATCGTCGCCTGGATCATTCTGCGCGGCGCCCTGCGCGACACGGCGCTGGCGGCGTCGAGCGATGTCGACATCCGCGAGTTCCCTCCGGCGCTTCGGAACCGCGTACGTTCCACATCTGCTCAACTACCGTCCGGCGACGCGCGCCGTCTCCTGCTCGGCGTCGTCAACCAGGCGCGGCTCGTCTTCGGCCGGGACGAATCGCGCTTCGACGCGACCGAAGAGGCACGGCTGCGCGACCACGTCGCCGGTCTCGTCGACGCCTGCTGCCCGACCGCGGCGGACCTCGCGCGGCTCGATCAATTCGCCGCGAACGCGGGCACGGCGCGCGCCGATCTGGCCGCGCGCGCGGCGAAGGCGCGCGAGCTTTTTCGCGATCGCCTCACGAATGCCGCGGCGGCGATCGCGGAGTTGTACACGTCGAACGTAGAGCGCGGGACGCCGTCGACGGATCGGGTCGCCGACCTGACCGCGGAGATCTCGGCGGACGCGTCGGCGCGGAGCGCCGCGAGTCGAGAGATCAGGGAACTGCTCCAAGAGCGCGACTGAGCGAACGGCGCGCCATTGCGGCGCCCCGGTCCGCCACTATCTTCCCCCTATTATTCATAGGGGAGCAGCATGCTCGATCCCGATGGCGGTGTCGTTCGCGGCACGCTCGACGTGCTCATTCTGAAAGCGCTGAGTTGGGGGCCGCGGCACGGCTACGCGGTCGCCGAGTGGATCGCGCGGGCGACCGACCGTGAATTGCTCGTCGAAGAGGGGCCGCTCTACACCGCCCTGCACCGGCTCGAGAAGAAGGGCTGGCTCACCGGCGAGTGGGGACTCTCCGACAACAATCGGCGCGCGAAGTTCTACGTGTTGAGCCCGAGCGGGCGCCGGCAGTTGCGGGCCGAGATGACGAGCTGGGAGCGGTACGCGCGCGCGGTGTCGCGGGCGCTGGCGATCACGACGGCCGCGACGGCCTGACGATGCGGCGCGCGCTTCGCCTCGTCTTCCGCCGCGCGCACATCGCCGACGCCGTCGACGACGAGTTGGCGTTCCATCTGGATATGCGGACGCAGCGCCTCATCGCGTGCGGGATGGCGCCCGACGCGGCACGGCGTGAAGCGCTGCGGCAGTTCGGCGACGTCGAGTCCGTTCGCCGTGAGTGTGTCACCTTCGATGAGGAGCGAGAACGGACCATGCGACGCCGGAACTACACCGAGGAGCTGCGCCAGGATCTCCACTACGCCGCGCGCACGCTCTATCGCAATCTGGGCTTTTCCTTCGTCGTCGTATTGACGCTCGCGCTCGGAATCGGCGCGAACACGGCGATCTTCACGCTGATCGACGCCGTGCTGCTGCGCCAGCTCGAGGTGCCTAACGCCGAGCAGCTCGTCGCGATCGGGAACCCGGCGCGCGTGACCTCGATGTCGCAGGGTGGCGTACGGCTCGACCTCCTCTCGTATCCTTTGTATCAGGAAGTGCGACAGCACGTGCCGATGTTTCAGGGCGTGCTCGCCTCGGGCCGCGCCGACCGCGTCGATCTCAGCGTCGCCGGGCGCGCGACGGAACACCCCCGCGCGCGCTACGTATCCGGCAACTACTTTCACCTGCTCGGCGTGCCGGCCGCCGTCGGCCGCGTGTTCGCCGACGACGAGGATCGCGCCGTCGGCGCGTCGCCGGTCGCCGTCATCAGCTATCCGTACTGGACGCGGCGCTTCGCGAACGATCGCGCCGTCGTTGGTACGAAGATTCTCATCAACGACGTGCCGATGACGATCATCGGCGTCGCGCGGGAGGGGTACGCCGGCGAAATCGTGGGCGTCTCGAACGACGTCTGGCTGCCCATCACGATGCAGCCCGTCCTCAACCCGCACGAGAAGTACGTCGACGATTGGACGACGAGCTGGATTCTCGCGCTCGGGCGGCTCCGCCCCGGCGCGACGCTCGCGCAGGCGCACGCCGGCGTCGAGACGATCGTCCGGCAGGCGATCCTCGATCACGTCAGCGCGTTCAGATTCTCGCCGCCGGCGAACGTGCTCGCCGCCGCGCGCAACGACACCGTCTGGGTGAGCTCCGGCGCGCGCGGGTTCTCCCGCGTCCGCAGCACGTTCCAGGCGCCCCTCGTCATCCTGATGGCCGGCGTCGCGCTCCTGCTGTTGATCGTCTGCGCGAACGTCGCCAACCTGCTGCTCGCGCGCTCCATCGCGCGGGGGCGCGAGATCGGCGTCCGCCTCGCTCTCGGTGCCGGCCGCGCCCGACTCGTCAGGCAGCTGCTCACGGAAAGCCTGGTGCTCGCGCTCGCCGGCGCCGCCGGCGGACTGCTCGTCGCCGGTTGGGGAAGCCGTTTGCTCGTTAGGCTGGCGGCGGATGGAGGCACGATCCCGCTCGATCTCCGGCTCGACCTGCCCGTGCTCGCGTTCACGCTCGTGCTCTCGCTCGCGGCCGTCGCCATCTTCGGACTCGCGCCGGCACTGCGCGCGTCGCGCGTCGATCTCGCGACGACGATGCGGGCGAATACGCGTGCCGTCGGCGGCAGTCTCGGAAGCGCGGGCGGACGACGGCTGTCACCGGCGAAATTGCTCATCACCGCGCAGGTGGCGCTCTCGGTGGTGCTGCTCACCGGCGCCGCGCTTCTCGTGCGCAGCCTGCGATCGCTCGAGGGGCACCCGACGGGACTCGACCGTGATCATTTGCTCATCGTCGAGCTCGATATCGGCTCCCGCGGATATCCCGACGTGCGGCGCAACGCCCTCATGCAGGATCTCGCCGAGCGGTTCGGGCGGATTCCCGACGTCGCCGGCGTGAGCTACTCGGAGAATGGCATTTTCAGCGGCACCGAATCCGAATCGGGAATCGCGGTCGAGGGTTTCACACCGCGGAGCGCCGCCGACTCCTCGGCCGCGTACGATCAGGTCGGACCGCACTACGCCGCGGCGATCGGCGCGCGACTGCTGCAGGGACGCGACCTCGAGGCGACCGACAACGATCACACCGGCTATGTCGCGCTCGTGAACGAGAGCCTGGCGCGCTACTACTATCCCGGCGGCAACGCCGTCGGACAGTGGTTCAGGTCGGATACGACCAGAGTCCAGATCGTCGGCGTGATCGGAGACGTCACCGATCACACTTTGCGCGCCGCGCCGGTGCGGCGCTACTACATGCCCTTCCTCCACCCGCTTGGGGCTCCCACAATTGCCCACTTCGAGATCCGGACGGCCGGCGATCCCGCGCGCATCGGACCGGAAGTGCGTCGCGTCGTGACCGCGGTCGACGCGCAGCTTCCCATCGACGGGATCGATCCGTTGACGTCGCTGATGCGCGCGTCGGTGCGCGAGGAGCGTTTGCTCGCGCGGCTCGCGACCGGCTTCGGACTTGGCGCGCTGCTGCTCGCGGCGATCGGCCTGTACGGAGTGATGACCTACGCGGTCACGCGCCGGACCGGTGAGATCGGCTTGCGCGTCGCGCTCGGCGCGCAGCGCCCGGGGGTGATCGGGCTCGTCGTCGGCGACGCGCTTCGCGTCGTGCTGCTCGGATTCGTGGTCGGACTGCCGGTCGCGTTAGGCACGCTGCGCCTCCTCGGATCGCAGCTCCACGGCATCGGCGCGACGGACCCGATCTCGATCGTGGCCGCGCTGTCGGTGCTGATCGTGAGCGCGCTGGTGGCCGTCCTGCTGCCCGCGTTGCGCGCGTCGCGTGTGTCCCCAATCGTCGCGCTGCGGGAGGAATGATCTGCTTCTCGCTGACGCTCGAAGCAGATCACTGAGCTGATTTGGAGTCGCGCGCGCTGCTCGCGCGCGCTCCACTCGCCGAAGCCTTGCGGCGCCGCGCTCACGATGCAGATTGGTCCGTTTGGTATACCAGTCGCCTCCCGCCTTCGACACCCCATGAAGACACGACGCTTCCTCCTCCTCGGCGTGCTCGCGCCGAGCCTTCTCTCGGCGCAGCAAGCACCCGTACGCGACACCTGGAGCTCGGTCCGCGACACGATTCACGCGCTCATGACGCGCGCGAGCATCCCGTCGGTCGCCGTAGCGGTCGCGAAGGGACACCGGATCCTCTGGGAGGAGGGGTTCGGCTGGGCCGATCGCGAGCGGATGATCCGCGCGACGCCGAATACGATGTATTCCCTGGCGTCGATCTCCAAGCCGATGACGGCGACGGCGCTGATGGAGCTCGTCGAGCGCGGGCGCGTCGATCTGGACAAGCCGGCGAACGACTACCTCGGCGTCGGCAAGCTCACCGGTCTCGCCGGCGACGCGAGCGGCGCGACGGTGCGGCGCGTCATGAGCCACACCGCCGGGCTCCCGCTGCACTATCAGTTCTACTATGTGAATCAGCCCTACCCGGTACTCTCGAACGACGAGACGATCGCGCGCTACGGCATTCTCGTGAATCCGCCCGGCGACGTGTATGAATACTCTAATCTCGGCTACGGCATCGTCGATCAGATCATCTCGCGCGCATCGGGAGAGGAATACGCTGATTTCATGCGCGCGAGCGTGTTCGTGCCGCTCGGGCTCACGCACACCAGCGTCGGGATCGCGCCCGGCCTCGAGCCCTTCGTCGCGCAGCGCTACGACCTGAAGCAGCGTCTCATTCCGTTCTACGACTTCGATCATCGCGGCGCGTCGGCGATCTTCTCGAGCGCGCACGATCTCGTGCGCTTCGGGATGTTTCACCTCAAGGACCATCTCTCCGATCAGCGCGCGATCCTCAAGGACGCGACGATCGACGAGATGCAGACCGCGATCGCGCCGGCGAACTACGGCCTGGGCTGGATCATCGACGAGCGCGGCGGACTCAAATTCGTGTCGCACACCGGCGGCATGCCGGGCGTCCAGACGGGACTGACGCTCTATCCCTCGGAGGACGTCGCGATCGTCGTGCTGATCAACGCCGTGGCCGACGCCCCCAAGATCACCCGTGAGATCGAGCGCATCGTGCTCCCGAAGTACTCGGAAGCGCGACGTCTCGCTCAAACGCCGCCTCAGCCGGCGACGAAAACGCCATTCGTTCCATCTAACGAGTTGGTCGGCGAGTGGAGCGGCACGGTGCGGACGTGGGATCGCTCGATGCCGCTCACGGTGTCGATCAGGCCGGATGGCGACGTCCATGTGCATCTCGGCGATGAGCTCGAGACGCTGCTCAACGACACGAAGTGGGAGAAGAATGAGCTCACCGGCCGATTCGCCGGCACGATCCCAACGAGCGACGCGAGCCGCTGGCCGCACGAGATCCTGTTCAGTCTCCGGTTGCGGAACGGTGCCCTCACCGGGATGGCCGCGGCCGTGACGACGACCGATCCGGTTTACTTCGCGCTCACGTCCTATGCGTCGTTGACGAAGAAAGTTGCCGCTAAGTGACGCTCAGCAAAAGCGTGATCACGGACGTGAGTCCGTTGCTTCGTCCGTGTTAGTCAGCGACCACGCTTTTCGATGCGTGGCGCCGGACCTCAGCCTCTCGCCCCGTACCCCCGCGCCATCGCGACCGCCGCGAACACCATCGCCACCACGAGCACAGCTTCCACGTAACTGATCTGGGCGATGCGGCGGGCGGCGGCGGGATTCGGGTTCCACGCCGACGTCCCTCGGCCGGCGATCTGACGCCAGCGAATCAGCGTGACCATTGGGCCGGCCTCCAGCACGAGGATGATCGCGAGAAAGAACATCTTCGTGAAGAAGGCGTCGTTGTGCAGGTAGTAGCTCGTGGCCTTCTCGGTGCCGGCGAGGAGGCGCCAGAGGCCCGTCGAGATCCACAGCACAGCGGCGATGCCCCACCAGGTGTCGGCGTGAAAGGCGCGCACCATCGCCGCGCGGTCGAGTGGGCGGCTGAGCGCGTTGCCCCGCGCCCACACTGCTCCAAGGCCGATACCGAGCGCGATGAGGTGCATCGCGGCGAGGAAGAGCCGCAGCATGGCGTGAACGCTACGCAGACCGGGGCGCCAGGTCCAGCCCGCCTCGGCTTTTCGGTGCCTAACGGTGATCGGGCTCACCTGCTCCAACCGCGCACTTCGAGAAGCTCGGAGGAGAGATCCCGCCTGTTCGATGTGTAGAACTGTCATTCGGAGGAGCGAAGCGACGAGAATCTGCACCTATGCCTTGAAGACTGGATCCCTCGTCTCGCTCGGGATGACATTGCGGCTCAGCCAGCCCTGGCGCCGCGCGCCACAAAGCCAGAGAATCAGATCGAGCCCGCCAAGAGGAAACCGCCTCATGCCGCGTCTTTCGTTCAGCTTAGCCACGTGCCTCCTCACCGCTGCTTCCGCCAACATGGCGGCGCAGTCGCCCGTGGACTCGGCGCTCGTCACCTACATCGCGTCGATCCGTGCGATCGACAACCACGCCCATCCCATGCGTCCCGTGCGCGATAGCGCGCCCGCGGACAGCGAGTTCGACGCGCTTCCGCTCGACCGGATTCCCCCCTTCCCGCTTCCCTGGCGACTGCGCCTCGAGAACCCGGAATGGCGCGCGGCGCAGGCGGCGCTGTTCGACATTTCGACGACGAGCGCCGCAACGGACGACGCCTTTCGCACGACGCTGCACGGCCGTCGCGCCGAGGAGCTGAAGTCGCGCGGGGACGACTATCCCGCGTGGGTGCTCGATCGCGCCGGGATCGACGTGATGCTCGCGAATCGCGTCGCCGTCGGGCCGGGTCTCATGCCGCCGCGCTTTCGCTGGGTCGTCTTCGACGACGCACTGCTCTTTCCGCTCGATACGCGCGCCGAGGCGGCGCGCACACCCGATACGCGCAGCTTGTACCCGAAGGAACAGACACTGCTGCGCCGGTACATGCGCGAGCTCAATGTCACCAGGCTGCCGGCGACGCTCGACGGCTACGTCGCGAACGTGTTGCGTCCGACGTTGGTGCGGCAGCATCGCGAGGGCGCGATCGCGGTGAAGTTCGAGGCGGCGTACTTGCGACCGCTCGACTTCGGCGACGCGAGCGCCGCCGAGGCACGTCGCATCTACGCGCGGTATGTCCTGAGCGGCACGCCGACGCACGCCGAGTACAAGACGCTCGAGGACTATCTGTTCAAGGAGGTCGCACGCGAGGCGGGACGGCAGGGGATGCCGGTCCACATTCACACGCTCGACACCTTCGGCGGATTCTATTCGTCGCGCGGGAGCGCGCCGCACCTGCTCGAGCCGACCTTCAACGATTCAACGCTCCGCGGTACGTCCTTCGTCATGATCCACGGTGGGTGGCCCCTTTACGCACAGACGCAGTCGATGCTCTCAAAGCCTAACGTGTACGCCGACATCTCGATGATGGTGCTCGTGGCCGAGCCTCGCGAGCTGGCGACGACGCTTCGCTCGTGGCTCACCGCATGGCCGGAGAAGGTGCTGTTCGGCACCGACGCCTTCGACGGCGGCCCCGATCAGGGGTGGGAAGAAGGGGTGTGGTTGGCCGCCTCGACGGCGCGGCGCGCGCTGGCGCTCGCGCTCACCGGGATGATGCGCGACGGTGAGATCGATCGCCCGCGGGCCGAGGCGCTCGCGCGGATGGTGCTGCACGACAACGCGGCGAAGCTCTACGGCACGTCACTCGCGAGTCGCTGAGAGGAGCAATGGCGTCTCGCATCTTTCTGCTCTCCCCCGCGCGCTGCGACGGCCGGCGGGCCAAACTGATTCTGAATCCGACCACGGAGTTTCCGTTGGCGCGCGCGCTGCGCGCACCGGAGGGTGTGGAGATCGCGGAAGTGTTCAGCTTTTTGAGCGGTCTGTACTTTCGCGGGAAGCTCGCCTACGCGCGCGCCTTCGGTTCGTCGATGCGCGTAATTACCACGGAGCGTGGGCTCGTCGCGCCGACGACGCGCGTCAGGCGGGACGATCTCTGTTCGTTCGCCGAGGTCGACATCGCCCGCGGTGACGAGCGCTATCTCGGTCCGTTGCGCCGGGATGTCGAGACACTCGCCGGTGGCAGCGAGGAGGTCGTGCTGCTCGGCAGTATCGCGACGGGCAAGTACGCCGACGCGCTGCTCGAGGCGCTCGGCGATCGACTCGTGTTTCCGCGAGAGTTCGTCGGCCGCGGGGACATGAGTCGCGGCGGGTTGTTGTTGCGGCAGGTACAGGAAGGGCGCGAGCTCGAGTACATCCCGGTCGCGGGCGCCGTTAGGCACGGCGTGCGGCCGCCCAAGCTCGCGCCGCTGCGATGATTCAACGTCAGGATTCCTCCCACAATCCCGTGAACTTCACTCTCCTCGTTCTCGCCGCGCTCGCGGCCGCGGTGGCGACGCCGCTCGCGGGACAGTCTCCTCCCGGGCCCGCCGCGGCGAGCGTCGCCGACACGTCGCCCTTTCGCGCCCTCGACCTCCCGACACCTAACGAGTATCGAACGGGCTCGGGGCGACCGGGGCCGCGCTACTGGCAGCAGCGCGCCGACTACCGCATCACCGCGACGCTCGACCCGGCGCGCAACGAAGTGCGTGGGCGCGAGACGATTCACTACTCCAACAACGCGCCCGAGTCCCTGCCCTACCTCTGGCTCTACCTCGAGCAGAACATCTGCGCGCCGAACAGCGTTACGAATCAACTCAACCAGCCGCCCCTCGAGTTTCTCGGCTCCTCGTTCGACTTCTCCTGCCAGGGATTCAATGGCGGGCTGATGCTCGACTCGGTGCGCGTCGCCGGTCGCGCGTCGCGCGGGACGATCTATGGCACGACGATGCGGATCGACTTGCCGGCCCCGCTCGCGTCGGGCGCGGCGATCGACCTCGACTTCGCCTGGCACTTCGGGGTACCCGAACAGGGAGCGGGGCGGATGGGACGCGACGGCCCGCTGTACGAGATCGCGCAATGGTATCCGCGCGTCGCCGTCTACGATGACGTCAAGGGGTGGAACCACGAGCCGTACATCGGCGCGGGCGAGTTCTATCTCGAGTATGGGAGCTTCGACGTCGCGCTCACCGTGCCGGCGTCGTACATCGTCGCCGCTACTGGACGCCTGGCCAATCCGGCGCAGGTGCTCACCGCCGCTCAGCGCGCGCGCCTAACGACCGCCCGTCGCTCCGGGACTCCGGTCGCGATCATCACCAAGGATGAGGCGGGACACGCGGACCGCACGCGCCCGGCGACGCAGGGCACGCTCACCTGGCATTTCACCGCCGACAGCGTGCGCGACTTCGCGTTCGCCGCGGGCCCGAACTTCCGCTGGGACGCGACGTCGTATGATGGGATTCTCATCGAGACGCTTTACCGCCCGAGCGCGGACAAGTGGGAAGAAGCCATTCGCATGGCGCATGACGCGATCAAGTACTTCAGCGACCAGTGGTATCGCTATCCCTATCCGCACGCGACGACGGTCGAGGGGCCGATTCAGGGAATGGAGTACCCGATGCTCACCTTCGTGCCGAACAGTCCGACGCGAGAGGACCAGCAGTGGGCGCTGAGCCACGAGTTCGGCCACGAGTGGTTTCCGATGATCGTCGGCTCGAACGAGCGGCTCTATCCGTGGATGGACGAAGGATTCAACACGTTCATCGACCTGGCCGGCGCGGCGAAGTACTTCGCCGGGACGCCGTACGGCGACTCGATCGAGGTGCATCCGTTGCACCTCTATGCCGATCACGCCAAGCCCGGCAATGAGCAACCTCTCATCGAGAAGCCAGTCGAGGTTCGCGATCTCTTCTGGGGCGGCTACCAGAAGCCGGCCTTGATGATGCAGCTCCTCCGCTATGAGGTCCTCGGCAAGGACCGCTTCGACGCCGCCTTCCGTGAGTACATTCACACCTGGGCGTTCAAGCATCCGACGCCGGCGGACTTCTTCCGGATGATGCGGGACGAATCGGGGATGGAGCTCGACTGGTTCTGGCGCGACTGGATTTTCACGACGTCGCGCCTCGACCAGGCGATCGATTCAGCGAGCTTCACGGGAGGAACCTCCGTCATTCATCTTGAGAATCGGGGGACGATGATAATGCCCGCCGAGCTTGCGATCACGTTTGCCGATGGAACCACGTCGACCGTTAGGCTGCCGGTCGAGATGTGGAACCTCGGCTCGCGGTTCGACTATCGCGTCCCTGAGAACAAGCGCGTGCAGCGCGTCGAACTCGATCCTAGACATGCGCTCCCGGATATCGATCGGACTAACAATGCTTGGCCGCGATAGTGCCGATTTGTTGTCAGTACACGCACAGATTCGCGCGCTAACCACGCTGCTTTCCTGCTCATGGTCTTCTCCCTGGACCGGAGTCAGTGGGAGTGTTAGGCCGAGAGTCGATGGGTTGGGGTCGTAGTGCTGTTCAGGTGCTCTTTGGTAAACTCCCTCGGGGTTCGATTGCCTAAGCTGGAATGTGGACGAACCTCGTTGTAGTCGCGGCGCCACTGCTCGATTTGGAATCGGGCGTCCGCGAGATCGAGGAACCAGTGCGCCGCGAGGCATTCGTCGCGAAAGCGCGCATGGAAGCTCTCGATGTACGCGTTCTCGATCGGCTTGCCGGGTCGAATGAACACCAACTCCACACCGTGGCGATAGGCCCAGATGTCGAGTGCCCGTGAGATGAACTCCGGCCCGTGATCGACGATGATGCTGTGCGGCAGCCCGCGATCCTTGGCGAGCTGCTCGAGTCCGGCGATCACGCGCACGGCCGGAAGCGAGGTGTCGGCGTCGATCCGCGGACATTCGCGCGTGAGCTCGTCCACCATCGTGAGGCAGCGAAAGCGTCGGCCGTCCACGCATGCGTCATGAATGAAATCCATCCCCCAGCGTTCGTTAGGTTGTGTCGGCCTGGGCAGCGGCACGCGGGGAGCCATCACCAGGGGAGAAGACCAGTTGAAGAGTGTCCCTGTCAGGAGACGTTTGTCGCCGTCCGTGCGCGCGTTCCAGTTTAGGCTCACCGAGGTATCGGGAAGGGAAGAAGAAGTCGCCTCAAGACTATTCGGTCAAGGCGCGAGCGTAACGCTGTCCAGCACTGACCAGTTTCGACCGTAGGCGCCACGGACTCCGTACGGTCCAGGTGGGAGGGTGATCGGGTTTGCGTATTGTGAGAGCTGCGGACCACTTCGAAACTCGAACAACCAACGCTTTGTCTCGCCAGGTTCGAAGAAGAGCGTGGAGGAATCCAATGCTACCAGGCCTCCTTGGATCGCGCCGAACGGTCCCCATAACTGGTAGGTGAACGTCTCTGGCGTTCGCGGGTCGCCTGGTGCCGCCGCCAGAACAGCTCTCTGGTGCGCGTTATGTACGCTCACCCATTGGACGAGCCACTGCCCTCCGTCCGCTTCAGCGAGTGGGAGCTCGATATCGACACCGACATCCAGTGAGTCTGCTGCGAGCAGTTCGTATGACGAGGGGGCTCTCCATTCGCCGGCATCACGGAGGCAGTTGCTCAGGCACGCCACGACGGAAGCGCATGACCCCAGAAACGCTACGCGAGGGTGTGCAGCGGTTTCTAGCAACGCGTGCAACATCTCGTGCCGCACCACCGGACCGTCATAGATCTCATCACCGGCCAGGACGATTCGATTCCCTAACCACAGACCGGCGTCTTCCTGGCCGTTGGAGGTGAAGCTCGCACCTGAGATACTATACCAGCGCACCGAAGACATATCTCGCGATCGACCTGAGCACACCTGGGTCAATTGCCACCAGCGGGCATACACGCCCGGAGGAACTATTTCGACAGCACCCTCCGGTAGACTCGCCTCGACTACGGAGCGACACGCGGTAGCGACGCTCGCGGCCAGCGTCGCGAAAAGAAACGCGGTTTGCAACGCTTCGCATCGGACATTCGTGTAGAGGCGTCTTAGGAATCGCATTGCACTCTCAACTGTTCAGTGAGTCCGACCTCCAAAAGAGGTGGAATCGGCATAACTTGGCTACCAAGCCGCGCAGAGCCGAATTGAGAGCGGAGCATGCACCCATAAGGTCCTTCGAATAGTACTAATGCTGCTTACGCAACCGATCCTAGCACCGATCCGCCGACCAGACAGAGCGCCTGGGCGCTTGTCGTTATGCTGCAGCCACGGGCCGCGCGCGAGCGCTAGGGAGCGTCGTTACGGTTTCGGCGGAAGTGTCGGGCGCGTTGGAGGCTGGAGAAAGAGGCTTGTTTGCCCCACGCGCGTAATTCCTCGTCTAACCGTATCACCGCACGCGTCCTCGTCGAATACCATTCGCGGCGGAAGTCGCGACTCTGCCGCGCTCTGCTCTGCGCGGGTCCACGAAACACTCTCGGCGGCTTGGATGGCCCAAATCGAGGGTGTGTAACCGTATCGTGCTTGAAGGCGCGCGCGCTCGCACCAGATCGCCCGGAAAATCGGTACTGGATCCGACGCTATCATGGCGGCGTGATAGAGGTGCTTTAGTGAGTCGGTCGGAATCGCCTGTGCGATCGAGTCTATGAGAATCGAATCTCGCAGCCACCGCTCAAGATCGCCAGCGTACCTGGCAGAATCGGTGAGCCATTGCTGGCGCGCGGCCTGTAGCGCTGCCCGATCGGCGTCGGTTGGAATCACCAGAATTCCAACCAACGCCGCCACGCCGAGACAGAGGAAGCACCAGAAGAGCAAGCGCTTTCTCATCGCTGTCGGTCTCTGCCTACCATTGATCAGGCTGAATCGTTTTACAAGTTCTCACGGTGTTCCGTAAGTAACTCTTTAATTGTGAGGAGCCGACGGGGTCTTCCATATAGTTCCTATTAACGTCGTGGATTATGAAGCCCCACTCGAGTTGGACGTGATATCGGAGACCAGCCGAGATAGCCTGTGGCGCTCTGAAGCGCTGAGGCGCCCTGTGCGGAAAGCGCAGACTAAAACTGCGGGAAGTTCGTCCCAGTAAAGGGAGCAAGCGTGAGAATGTCCCCTAACATTGTCATGCCCGAAACGATCGCGCTCCACAAGTGCACATCCTGACTGCTCTCCGGTGGCGCAAGACTCACCGAGCCTATGCACGGGCACATGATCTGGTCGCCGGGAGGCGAACAACAGCTGGCCTCGATAGAGTCTTTCTTGCAACTTCGTACTCCGCACTTTTGCTGTCGTACGAAGTGGGAAGTAGCCGGGAGTCTTGAGATAACGCTAACCAGCGAACTGACGATGACTTCAGTTACTCGCATTGTGGCGCTTGTGACAGCGGTTCTCGCGACCGTCGCGGCGACCACGCATCGCGCCGCCGCGCCCCGCGTCACGATCGACACCGGCGCGCTCGAAGGAGCGGTCGACTCCGCGACCGGCGTGCTCGTGTTTCGCGGCATCCCGTACGCCGCGCCCCCCGTCGGCACGCGGCGCTGGCGCCCGCCGCAGCCCGCGGCGCGATGGACCGGCCTACGTCCGGCGCAACAGCTCGGCCACAACTGCATGCAACGCCAGCCCTACTCGGACATCGATCCGTTCGCAGCCGGGATTTCGGAAGATTGCCTCTATCTCAACGTCTGGACGACGTCGGTGGATGCGGCAGCCGCGCGGCGGCCGGTGATGGTGTGGATCCATGGCGGCGGCTTCTTCGCCGGCTTTGGAGGCGAGGAGCGCCACAACGGCGCGCGGCTCGCGCAGAAGGGTGCCGTCGTCGTGACGCTCAACTATCGACTGGGACCGTTCGGGTTCCTTGCGCACCCGGCGCTCGCCGCCGAGTCGCCGCGCCATGCCGCGGGCAACTATGGGCTGCTCGATCAGATCGCCGCGCTGCGCTGGGTGAATCGCAACATCGCGCGCTTCGGCGGCGATCCGTCCCGCGTGACGATCTTCGGTGAATCGGCTGGTGGGATGAGCGTCGGCTCATTGATCGCGTCGCCGTTGGCGAAGGGTCTCTTCGAGCGCGCCATTCTCGAGAGCGGGACGGGCGTCGGCATCGGCGTTGGACGCGCCGATTCGGCGCGGAAGGTCGCCCTGGTCTTCGCCGAATCGTTAGGTATCCGCGGCTCCGGCGCCGACGTGGCGAAAGCGCTGCGCGCCGTGAACGCCGACACGATTCTCGCGGCGGCCGCGCGCATCGGACCATCCGGACCGCGATTCTGGCCCGTGGTCGACGGCTGGGTTCTTCCCCATCCCGTCGACTCGGCGCTCTTGCGCGGCTCGGCCAACCTCGTCCCCGTCATCGCCGGCAGCAATCGCGATGAGGGAGACGAATGGATGGGCGCACCGACGCGTGCGTTCGCGCGGCTCGTGTCCGCGCACGGCGTCCCGACCTACCTGTACATGTTCTCACGCGTCGGTGAGGACAGCGCGAACCAGCGGCGTGGCGCGTACCACAGCGCCGAGATCACCTTTGTGTTCGGCCGCCCGCATCCGATACTGGAGAGCGCGGGGAATACGCCGTACGACTCGACGCTCGCGGACGCGATGAGCGACTACTGGGTCGCGTTTGCGACGAATGGCGATCCCAATGGGCCGCCGGCAGCGGAGAAGTGGCCGAGGTGGCCGCGTTACGCGAAAGAGACGGACGCGCTGCTGGAATTCGGTCCCGAGATCGCCGAGCGGACGATGGTCAAACGAACGGCCTACGATTCCATCGACGCCATCGCGCGATCGCGAGGAGGG
>DATBHD010000141.1:0-7477 GCA_036557635.1 Gemmatimonadaceae bacterium | reverse complement strand
GCCGCCCGGGCCAACCCGATTCGGTCCCAGGCGATCCTGAATCCAGCCCGCGATCTTCCGCTCGAGGAGCGTGAGCATCGCGACGCCGCCAAGGTAGATCGTGAAGAGCACGAGGATCTTGATGATCGTCGCGAGGAGCCACGCGCCGAAGTGCTCCGGCCCGCTTGCCAACTGGAGTGCCTGCGCCGGCGCCGCGGCCTGAATGAACAACGGTCCGCCCAGGATCATGCCGAGGCCTCCGTCATGGCGCCGGCGATCATTGCGCCCCTCATGCCTAACGTCTCGTACGACATCCCGCCGAACTCGGGCCGTGACTTCGCGAGCGCGGCGAACACGTCGCTCGGCAGCGCGCCGCCCCCCGAGCCGCCTAACGCGGAAAGAAGGTCGGAGAGGACGAACCAGCTGGGACGCGCGAAGCCGGGCGCTGCCTTGGCCTGCATGAAGCGTTGGACGCGCCCTCGCAGGTTCGTGAACGTCCCTTCCTCCTCACTCATGTTCGCGATCGGCAATACCACCGAGGCGGTATGACGCGCCCAGAAGGGGAGCGTCGTGCCGACGACGATCGTCGTTCCCGCTTTCGCGGCGCCCGCGGCATCCACACCCGCCAGCTCTTCGTCGGCGACGAGCAGGACGTCGCCGGCGCCGAGCGCCTCGAGCGGCGTCTCGCGTCTCGCGAAGCCGAGCAGCTCGGCGCCGCGGACGTTCGCCGCGCGATCGGCGCGGAGCGCGAGATCCTCGACGCCTTCGAGCCGAGCTTCCGTTCCGGTCGAGACGCGAAAGGCGCCGGCGCCGCCCGAGCGCTTCATGATCTCGGACAAGAGAAACAACGCTTCGTTCGATAGCATCGGCGACGCGAGCACGAACACGCGCTTGCCGTTCATGAACCGCGTGGCCTCGCCGAGCGCGCGATCCCAGTCGCAGCCGGCGAGCGTTTGCCCCTGGCGCACCATCGGCACGTCGGCGCGATCGCGGCGATTCAGCCACCGATAGTTCAATCGGCCGTGATCGCACATGAAATACTTGTTGACGTCGTCGTTAGGCCTCGGCCGCAGGCGCATGACCATGTTGTCCCGCGTCTCGATCATGATGTTGCAGCCCTGCGAGCAATTCGGGCACACCGACGCCGCGCGATCGAGCTCCCAGGCACGCGCCTTGTTGAGCGCGTCCTTGGACAACAGCGCGCCCACGGGACAGAGATCGATGACGTTTCCCGCCCAGGGGTGCGTCATGTCCTCACCCTCGAACTTGCCGATCACGGCGCGATCGCCGCGCTCGGACACGTTGAGGATGGGGTGGTGCGCAACGTCATCCATGAAACGGACGCAGCGCGTGCATAGAATGCATCTGTTGGCGACGTAAATGACGTCGCCGCCAAAATCCTCGACCGGATTGAATCGCTTCGCCTCGCGGTAGCGACCCTCAGGACGTCCTTCCTGATACGTATAGTCCTGCAGCTCGCACTCACCCGCCTGATCGCAGATCGGGCAATCGAGCGGGTGGTTGATGAGCAACATCTCGAGGACGCCCTGCCGCGCCTCGAGCGCCTTGTCGGTGTGGACGCGCACCACCTGCCCTTCCGCGACCGTCGTCGCGCACGAGGGCGCGAGCTTCGGCATCTTCTCGACTTCGACGAGACACATCCGGCACACGCCCGCCACCGGCAATCCCGGATGGTAGCAGTAGTGCGGGATGAGCACGCCCGCCGCCTTCGCCGCCTCGAGGATCGAGGTCCCCTCAGGCACCGATACCGTACGTCCTTCGATCGTCAGGTTTACCATCTCAATATGCTATCGGTCGACGTTACGCTAAGGCTGGCACGAGCAAATGCGTCTTCTGTTTGATCAGCGCTTCGAAGTCACCGGGGAACTTCTTCAAGCCGGACACGACCGGCGTCGCGCAGGAGTCGCTCAGCACGCAAATCGTCTTCCCGGTCATGTTGTCGGCGATCTCGAGCAGTGTGTCCAGATCCTCCGACGTTCCCTCGCCGGCGGCGATGCGCTCGAGGATCTTGGTCGTCCACGCCGTGCCTTCGCGACACTGCGTGCACTGGGCACAGCTCTCGTGGGCAAAGAAGCGCGCCGCGCGCGCAATGAACTTCACGAGATTCTGCGCGTCGTCGACGACGATCACGCCGCCGGAGCCGAGCATCGTGCCCTGCGCGACAAAACCCTCGTAGTCCATCGAGGAGGCTTCGGCCTCGTTAATGGATTGAATAGGAACGGAAATACCGCCGGGAATGATCGCCTTGAACTTCCGTCCCGGCAGCGGGCCGCCGCACAGGTCGTAGAGGAAATCCTTGAAGGGAAATCCCATCGCGACTTCGTAATTCCCCGGGCGCGCGATGTTGCCGCACACCGAATAGAGCTTCGTGCCCGTGCTCTTCGGGTTGTCGGCGCGCGAGAACTTCTTGTACCAGTCGGCGCCGTTGTTGAGTATGTGTGGAACAGCGACGAGCGTCTCGACGTTGTTGATCGTCGTCGGCTGGCCGAAGACCCCAGCGACGGCCGGAAAGGGCGGCTTGATGCGCGGATTGCCGCGCTTCCCCTCGAGGGAGTTCATCAGCGCGGTCTCTTCACCGCAGATGTAGGCGCCGGCACCACGGTGCACCCACACATTTACCGTCTTGCCTGTCCCCATCGCATTGTTTCCAAGGATGCCTGCTGCGTAGGCCTCCTTGATTGCTGCTTCCATCCGCTCGATCGGTTCCGTGAATTCGCCGCGGATGTAGACGTACGCCGTCTCCGCGCCGATCGCGTACGCGCCGATCGCGCACCCCTCGACGAGCGCGTGGGGCGTCCACCGCATGATCTCGCGATCCTTGAACGTCCCCGGCTCCGACTCGTCGGCGTTGCAGCAGAGATAGTGCGGCTTGCCGTCCCCCGGCTTCATGAACGACCATTTGAGCCCCGTCGGGAATCCCGCGCCGCCGCGGCCGCGTAGTCCCGACTCCTTCACGACGTTCACGATGTCGCTCGGCGACATGCCTAACGCGCGCTCGAGCGCGACGTAGCCGCCGCGCTTCCGCCAGCCGTCGAGCGTGATCGCTTCGCGGTCGCCGAAGTACTGCGAGAGCACCGCGGTCTCCCGCGCGTGCGACTTGTGAGGAAAGCCCATTACTTGTATCGCGAAAGAAGCTCGGGAACGCCTTCCGGCGTCACCGACTCGACGAAATCCTCATTGACCATCACCGGCGTCGCGAATCCGCACGCGCCGAGGCACTCCACCTCGATCACCGTGAACCTCTCGTCAGGCGAGATCACGCCCAGCTCCTGGCACCCGGTGTGGCGCAGGAACGCTTCGACGACTTCCTCGGCGCCGCAGATCTGACAGGGCGACGTCGTGCACACCTGAATGAAGTATTTCCCGACCGGATGCTGGTGATACATCGTGTAGAACGTCACCACGCCCTTGACGTACGCCGGCGTGAGGTCGAGCAGCCGCGCGACCTCGGCCATCCCTTCCTCGCTCACCCACCCGCGGTCGTGCTGCACCATCCACAGCGCCGGCAGGAGCGCCGCCATCTTCGACGGATAGCGCGTGAGCAGCTCGTCCAACTCCTGTCTTCGCGCGCCGACAAACACGGCCTCGTACGGCGCGTTGGCGTGCCGGGCATGCACTGCGTCACCAGGGGCTTCGACGCCGCCCATTTCGTGAATGCTCATCGAACAGTCTGGAGGTCGCGATCGAACAAGCCAGGAGTCACGGATCGCTCGAATTGAACGGATTGCACCGTGTGGGGATTCGGATTCCGAGTTGCAAGGACCGGCATGAATTGTTGGAGAGTCGTCAGGTTCCTGAGCCGCGGCGGACACTCGCGGTTCGCTGTGAACAAAGACTCGAACTCCACCGAGGTCGCCGGAGCTTTCGGAGTGCACCGGAGAGATCCGAGAAAATCCGAGTAATCCGTAAGCCCTGCACGCTTGGCCGCGATGCCGGCCCCGGCGAGTCGATGGCTCATCGATCGATCTCCCCCATCACGATATCGATGCTCGCGTTGATCGCGATCACGTCCGAGAGGAGATGCCCCTCCACCATCTTCGGGATCGCCGAGAGATTCACGAACGACGGCGGGCGGATGCGCCACCGCACGGGCTTCGACGTACCGTCCGAAACCATGTAGTAGCCTTTCTCGCCCTTCGGACTCTCGACCGCGACGTACGCCTCACCGATCGGCGGACGGGGACCCTCCATCACTTGCTTGAAGTGATGGATCATCGACTCCATGTCGCTCGTTGCCTTGCTCTTCGGCGGAAGAATGACGCGGTGGTCGGCGACGTTCACCGGCCCATCCGGTAGGCGATCGATTGCCTGCTCGAGAATGCGCGTCGATTGCCGCAGCTCTTCCATACGCACGAGATACCGATCGTACACGTCGCCGTTGGTGCCGACGGGCACGTCGAAGTCGTACGTCTCGTAATCGAGATAGGGAAAGTCCTTGCGCACGTCGTACGCGACTCCGGAGGCGCGCAGCATCGGCCCGGAGAGGCCGTAGTTCACTGCTTCCTCGGCGCTCATCACGCCGAGCCCGATCGTCCGGCCGACCCAGATGCCGTTGCGCGTCACGACGCGGTCGATCTCGTTGAGCGTCTTCGGGAACGCCTGCACGAACGTGCGCAGCTTGTCGACCCACGACTCGGGCACGTCCGCGCCCATGCCGCCGACGCGCGTGAGCGACGTCGTCAGCCGCGCGCCGATCCAGTCCTCGAACAGCTCGTAGATCTTTTCGCGCTTCTCGAACGACCAGAGAAAGGGCGTGAAGGCGCCGATGTCGATGCAAGTCGTGCCGAGCCAGACCAGGTGCGACATGATGCGCGACAACTCCATCGCCATCACGCGCAACACCTTGCACCGTTCGGTGGTCTCGACGCCGAACAATCGCTCCGCACCTAACGCGAAGGCGACGTTGTTGCCCGGTGAGTTGAGATAGTCCTCACGGTCGGTCCAGGGAATGATCTGGTTGTATTGCCGATACTCGCCGATCTTCTCGAAGCCGCAGTGGAGGTAGCCGATGTGCGGTATGCAGCGCACGACCGTCTCGCCGTCGAGCTCGAGGACCAGGCGCAACACGCCGTGCGTTGCCGGATGCTGCGGCCCGATGTTGATGAGCATGTGCTCACCAGCGAGATCCGGCTCGACCGACGGCGGCGCCTCGAGGGCGACCGGCGACCCGCCGTCGTCCACCACGAGCGGCACGCGCTGAGGCCGCCCTTGCGCGTCCAGCCCGCTCGTCGACAACTCGACTTCGATCGTGCGCTTCGTCGTTGCCATGCGCCGTCTATTCTCCCGTCTTCTCGCCCGCGCCGAGCCGGCGCCGCATGTCGTCGGGAAGATCCTCGAACGCCTGTGCGATCGTGAGCTCCTCCTTCGAGTAGCGCGCCTCCGGGTTCGCGTCCAACGCCTGGCGCAATTGCTCGGAGCGGCTGAACCGGCCACGCAGCGGAAAATCCTTTCGCAGCGGATACCCTTCGCGGTACTGCTCCCACATCAGCAACCGCCGGAGATCCGGATGGCCGCTGAAGCGGATGCCGAACATGTCGTAGCACTCCCGCTCGAGCCAATCGGCGCCGCGATACACACTCCAGACGCTGGGCACCTCGAGCGGCGCGCCCTTGGTGATGCGAACCTTCAACCGCAGAAAGCGGCGATAGGGCAACGACCGCAGGTGCCACACCACCTCGAGTGGTTGCTCCGTATCGCGAAACTCGACCGCGGTGATGTCGGAGAGGTAGTCATATCGCTGAGCCGGATCGTCGTGCAGCCATCGGACGATCTCGAGGAGCTGCGCGCCGGCGACGACGACCGTGGTCTCGCCCCAGACGACGTCGACGCTCTGCACGGCGCCGCTGAACTGCTGGCGCAACGCCGCCGCCGATGGATTCGGCTCGCCGCCACGCTGCGCGATCGATTTGGGTGTCGCGGGCGCGGGCGCGTCGCTCGGTAGCGCGCTCCCGGCGACCACTGGTGTGAAGCTCGTGCTCACAGGCCGGAGCGCGTCTGATGCACCGAGTTGCCGAACGGCTCGGAGATTTCGTCGATCACCGGCGGTGGGATGTACAGCTGACTCCTCGGATCCGGCTCCATCTCGTTGCGCAGAGTTTTGTCCTTCGCGCGCTCGTTCATGATCTTCTTTTGCAGGAGCAGGATGCCGTAGAGAAGCCCTTCCGGACGCGGCGGACAGCCGGGGACATACACGTCGACGGGAATGATGGTGTCGATCCCCTGCACCACGGCGTAATTGTCGAACATGCCGCCGCTCGAGGCGCACGCGCCCATCGAGATGGACCATTTGGGCTGCGGCATCTGCTGCCAGATGCGCCGCAACACCGGCGCGAGCTTGAACGGAACGCGCCCGGCGCAGATGAGGACGTCTGCCTGACGAGGCGAGAAGCTCTGTCGCTCCATGCCGAAGCGCGCGAGATCATAACGACTCGCCGCCGTTGCCATGAACTCGATCGCGCAACATGCCGTACCGAACGGCATCGGCCAGAGCGAATTGGCGCGCGCCCAGTTCACCAGGAAGTCCAGTCGCGTCGTGACCCAGGGCTCGCCGCCTCCCACGATCGCCGCGGGCTCCGGTTGTCGGCTCAATCCCATTGCAGCGCTCCCTTCTTCCACACGTAGATGAAGCCGACAAGCAGGATCGCGATGAACACGACCATCTCGACGAAACCGAAGAGCGACACTTGGCTCGCGGGACACGTACCGCCGACGGCCAGTGGACGCGCGCACGAGAGCTGCCAGAAGTACGCGCCCCACGGAATCATGAAGACGGTTTCGATGTCGAAGATGATGAACAGCACCGCCACCATGTAGAACTTCACCGAGAAGCGCTCCCGAGCGTCTCCCAGCGGCGGAATGCCGGACTCGTACGCCGCCTGCTTCACCGGCGTTGGCCGCGCGCGGATTGTCAGCGCGGACAAGCCCAATATCAGCACTGCATTGAGCACCACGAATCCGAGAAGCAGCAGAACCGGTACGTACGCGCGTTCCATAATCTCCCGACTTCGTGAAATCTTTCACTAAGTGTGCGAAAGTTATCTGAGGCCGAGATGCAGTGTCAACCGCGTGGCGCGCGAAGCGTGGCGCGTGGCGCGCGAAAATCGCGGCGGCGAAATGTTGTGCCACGCGCTTGGCCGAACGTTCGGCTTCCCCTAGCTTAGTCCGCTCACTCGTTCCCCGCCGTCCTCCCGCGCCACGCTTCGCGCAACGCGCAACGCGCCACGCTTCACGCGCCACGCTTCACGCAAATGTCTCTCATGTCCGACCGCTGGATCACGCGCATGGCTGCCGAGGCGCGCATGATCGAGCCCTTCGAGCAAAGTCAGGTGAGCTCCGGTGTCATCTCCTACGGCGTCAGCTCCTACGGCTATGACATGCGCGTCGCGCGCGAGTTCCGGATCTTCACGAACGTGCTGAATTCGATCGTCGACCCGAAAGCCTTCGATCCGAAGTCGTTCGTGGAGTTCGAGGGCGATGT
>DATBHD010000140.1:0-1670 GCA_036557635.1 Gemmatimonadaceae bacterium | reverse complement strand
TGGTCGATCGTGGACGGTGATGATCGTGGCACAGGTCGCGGCGGCAGTCATTGGAATTCCGTTTGCGGCAACAGCGGTCCGAGGGATCCGGGCGGCTGTGGATCCGCGGTTTGCGACGAGCAAGTTTCTCGTCGCCCGACTGTTCATCGACGGCGGAAGTGAGACAGTCATCGCGACGCGGACGGTGGCGGGCAAAGTCGCGCGCCTCGGCGCTAGACCGAGCGCGTCCGAGGATGGCGATCGCGAGCTCGTGGCACGCTTTGCGAACCTTCGCACCGAGTTGGTGCGACGTTTGTCGGCGCAGCCGGGCATCGTCCGTGTGGTCGCCTCTTCCTCCATACTCGGCGACGAACGCGAGGCAGGATATGAAGTCGAGGCGGATTCGGCTGCCGCACCGACGAAGCGTGGCTTTCGCGTCAATGGCGTGGAGCCGGACTATTTCGACGCATTCGACGTTCCAATCCTCCTGGGGCGGCGTTTCACTGCCGGCGACGCCACCGCGGCGATCAAACCTGTGATCGTCAATCAGTCTTTCGTCAACAAGTACCTCGGTGGCGTCAATCCCCTCGGCCGGCGCGTACGGCCCTGGACGAGAGCACGCCGTGGCGATGAGCGCCAACAGCCGTGGCAGACGATTGTCGGCGTCGTCGCCGACTTTCCGACGTTGAGCGACACAAGCCTGGGGATCGAAACACGAATGTTCTTGCCGCTCGATCCGAGCGAAGAACAGTCGCTCGTGCTCAACGTCCGAGTGGCCGGAAGTGAGCCCGCTACGATGACGAGTGCCCTGCGCGACATCGCGCTCGCGGTGAGTCCTTCACTGCGGGTGGTTGGCGTTGCACCGCTGGTCGATCGGATGAACGAGGAGATGGCACCGACTCGGCTCGGGATGACGGCGCTCCTGCTCGTTGTTGCGAGTGTGGTGATCCTCTCCGCGGCGGGCATGTACGCCCTCATGTCGGTGATGGTCACACGTCGCCGTCGCGAGATCGGGATTCGCGTCGCCCTCGGAGCGGGAGGGACACGGGTTATCATGAGTGTTCTCATACGGGCGGCGATGCAGATCGGGATCGGCGTCACGGTCGGTATCGCCGTGCTCTTCCTGATCATCGCGGGTCCACGCGGCGGACGACTGACCGCCGGGGAATTTGGCAATCTGGTTACGGTCGTCGGCTCGTTTGCGATGGTGGGACTCGTCGCGGCAATCGGTCCAGCACGTCGTGCGCTACGAATTCAGCCGACCGAGGCACTCAGAGTCGAATAGCGGGCCGACCGGATCACCACCGACGGGTTGAGTCGGGAAGTGTACGAAAGACGACCTCACCTTCCGGACGTCGACGGTGTGGCGAGCGTGAACTGTCCGCGCACGCGCTCACGTTGGCGGATGGCATCCAGACCTCACATCGCCAGAATGGTTGCATCGCCAGATCTGCATGTCGGTACGGCACTCCGTGGTTGCCGAAGCCGTTGCGATACGGAAACGACTTGTAGAACACCCGCGGGCGTACGCTTTCCGGAAACATGTGCAGCGCCGAGATCGCGTTCTCGTATTTGCCGAACACGCGATCCTCGTCGGTCGACGGAGTCTTCATGAACCCGTCGAGCCATTCGACCAGACTTCCCTGTGGCGCGAAGAAGACGCCGGACGGCCACTCGTTCCGGTCGGCCGC
>DATBHD010000139.1:0-6157 GCA_036557635.1 Gemmatimonadaceae bacterium | reverse complement strand
AACGGAATGAAGATGCGGCACCAGCGCACGATTGACCGGCGCGCTCGTTCCCGCATCTTCAACGCGTGACCTCGCTCTCCGCTGTGCGCACCGCGCCACTTCTTCGCCGCATCGGCGGCGCGGTGGTGCTGCTCTGGCTCGTCGTCACGATCACGTTCGCGCTGGTTCGTGTCGCACCGGGCGATCCCGCGCTCCTGCTCGTTCCGCCGACAGCGTCCGCGCAGGATGCGGCTCGACTTCGCTCCGAATTGGGTCTCGACCGTCCGGTCGCGATTCAATATGCACGGTGGATGGGTGGTGTGCTGCGCGGTGATCTCGGGGAAAGCTTCGCGTCGCGGCGACCAGTCGGCAGCGTGCTGCTCGAAGCGATGCCGGTTTCACTCTTGCTCGGTGGGACTGCGCTGCTCATCACGTTCGTCGTCGGCGTTCCAGTCGGCATCGCTCAGGCGGCTTGGCGAGGACGCGCCGCGGACCGCGCCCTCACCATCGCGGCGACGGCGATCTACGCCGCGCCCAGCTATTGGCTGGCGCTGGCGCTCGTCGCCGTGTTCACCTACGGTGCCGCGACATGGGGATTTCCGCCGGCGCTCCGGCTCCCGGCGTTCGGGATGCAATCACCGGGTATAGAGCTGCACGACGGGGCCCGCTTGCTCGACGTGGGCCGACATGCGGTTCTTCCCCTAACGATTCTCGCCGCCATCGGCGCGGCGGGCATCGCGCGCTACGCTCGCACGAGCGTCGCCGACATTCTCGCGCAGGATTGGGTGCGAACGGCACGCGCCAAGGGGCTGGCGCCGCGACGCGTCTATCTCCGGCATGTGCTGTTCAACATTCTGCCCGCCATGGTCGTTTTGTTCGCGCTCTCGCTGCCCGGCGTCGTCGCCGGCTCGATCTTCGTCGAAAGCGTGTTCGCGTGGCCGGGAATGGGCCGGCTGATGGTGACGGCGATCGCGGCGCGCGACTATCCGGTCGTGCTCGGCGCGACGGTGTGGTACGCGGCGCTGGTGATCTTCGCGAATCTCGCCGCGGATCTCGCGCTCCCTCTGCTCGATCCGCGCCGTGGCTGACGCGTCCGAAGCGCGCGCCGCGCGCCTGTCGCTCACGAGGCTCGAGTGGTGTTGTCTCGGGACGCTGGTGCTGTTGGCGTTAGGCGCGATCGTCGTTCCACTGTTGGCGAGACGCGATCCGCTGGCGATCGGGGACGTGCTGTCGCTCCGACTGGTACCGCCGCTCGCCACCGATGCACGCGGAGACTTTCACCTGCTCGGCACCGACCGATTCGGCAGGGATCTCTTCGTGCGGATGATGCTCGCGGGGCGACTCTCCCTCGCCGTCGGCGTGATCGGCTCGGTGATGGCGGCCGCGGTCGGAACGCTCGTCGGCGCGGTCGCGGCATGGCGCGGCGGGATCACCGACGGCGCCTCGATGGCGGTCGCCGACGCCCTGCTGGCCGTTCCACGACTCGTGCTGCTCCTCGTGTGCTCGGCGCTGTGGGCGCCGGGCCTAACGACTGTCGTCGTCGTCCTGATCGCGACCGGTTGGATGGGGGTTGCGCGTCTCGTCCGCGGCGAAGTGCTCGGCGTACGCGCGCAGCCCTACGTCGATGCGGCGACCGCGCTTGGCGCTCGGCCGCGCCGCGTTCTCTTACGCCACGCGCTGCCGAACGCGCTCGGACCGGCGATCGTCGCGACGACGTTGGGCGTCGGCAACGCGATTCTGCTCGAGAGCGGACTCTCTTTCCTCGGGCTCGGAATTCAGCCGCCGCAGCCGAGCTGGGGGAACATGATCGCCGGCGGACGCGATTTGATCGTTGCCGCGCCATGGGTCGCGATTGCGCCCGGACTGGCGCTCATCGTGACGGTGCTGGCGTGCACGCTGCTGGGGGACAGTCTTCGAGATCGGATTGCGGGTGACGCTGGCGTCTTGCTCAGGGAAAGAGCATAAGGAACGACGGGCCTAACGAACCAGGATCGTGACGGTTGCGCGAGACAGCGCGATGAACTCGACCGTGTTGTCCTCGACCGAGATTGACTCGCCGAGGGTTTCATCCAGGCGCGCGGTGTAGGCTTCGCGGATCGGGACGCCGAAACGCCAGCTGCCCTGCACTGGCGTCTCGAGCAAGTTCACGCAGCGGGCGACCATCCATTCCCCGTCCTCCGACTCCTTCAGCGCCGAAAAGGCGAGGCCCTCGCCACGGAGCTCGGCGCCGAGTGTCGGTGCGGGAACCGTGAGCGCGGAGCGAAGGGTGCGCCCCTCGAGAGGCAAGAGGGCGTCGTCGGCGGCGCGCTCGATGGAATCCACCGTTCGATTCTCTCGAGCACCGTGAAGCAACAGAGCGAACCGGGCGGAAAATGGACCGAGCGCTTGTGCCAGCGGTGTCGGAGCCGGCCAGCCGGCGTGGCCGGGGCGCTCGGGAAGGTCGTTGCGGGAGAGCTCGCCGACGGCGCGGAGCAGCGTTACGAACAGCTCACCGTTCTTCGTCGCTTCGTACTCGGCGAGACCATCGCTGAACAATGTGGCGCCGGCATCGACGCCGAAGAGGGACACATAGCGATGAAGGGGCGCGGTGGGCGGCGGCGTCTCCCGCTCCCGGTCCTCGTTAGGTACGCTCAGCGGGTCGCGGCGAACGGGACCGAACGCCGCGTCCGCCCATACCACGGCCGCAGCCGTGCCGGTGCGCACGCCGAGGCGGAGCCGGTGATCCCGGTGGCGATTGTGTCCGTCGATTCGCATTCGCACGAGCGGCGACTCGGCCACGAGTTGAACACGGACGGAGAGAGTGCTGGCGCGGCGCGAGCCCGGGGAGCGCAGTCGCCAACGCAACCGCACCTCTCCGATCAGCGGCCCTCGGTGCGTCGTCGACACATCCCGCAGCTCGGCGGTCGCGCACTCACCGCGAATGGACGGCGTGTAGAGATCCCCTTCGTCGACGCGATCGTCGATGACGAAAAGGTCGCGAATGCGACGGCCGGCCATTTTGAGGTCGACCCGCCCTCGCGCGTCGACCGACACGTTGACGATGCCGTTGTCCAGCGAGTGTCCGACGGCACGCACGGCGCGTGACGGCTTGGCGGCCCGGCCGCCGAGCGTGCCTAACGGCAGCGCGGCCACGCCGTACGCCGGCACGGCCGCGAGCCAGACAGCGGCCCGGGCCGACGCAACCAGGTCGTTGTCCGGGTAGTGCCGCGGCGACTCGATGCGGTCGTATTCTTCGCGTTCACTCAACAGCTGGATCGCAGCGCCGTCGATCGACGATGCCGCGCGCATCGGCGTATTCGTGCTTGCCGGCGCCGAGCCGGGACCGACGGGAACGTCGGCGATGAAGTTTTTGATTTCGACGATCGCTACGCCGCCACGCGGGCGCGCCGAGCGGTTGCGGACGATCACGATCGGGTGCCACGACGACTTTCTCGATCGCGCGTCGACAACGTCGTGACCGATCACATCCGCGATCGCGTCGTCCCGAATACCGACTCCCTGCGCGATCGCATCGTCGAGCCGGCGATCCATCGCGCGCGCGACGGCGTCGATCGAGCAGCCGCACAGTGTGTCGTGCGGATGGGCCTGGAGCAGCGTGCGCCACGCGGCGACGAGAAGGGGCCAGCGGGACAGGGCGCCGCGACGGCGCGCCAGCGCGGCCCAGGGCTCGGCGTCGCGCACGAGCAGCCGCTCGGCGCGCGCGTTGCCCCGTTTCTGCGCGGCGCGGGAGGCGAATGTCCCCTGGAGCGTCCAGGTGTACCCGTAGGAGTCGCGCAGCTCGCCCTGGACGCACGGCAGCGGCTTCTCGCGCGCCCGCGCAAGCAACTCGTCGGTGAAGGCGGACAACGAGCTGGCGCGCACGACGTCGTTTCCGGCCGCGGCGGCGAGCGCATGAACGGCGGCCCGCTGTTCTCGCTGTCGCGCATGATGATCCGCGCCGTTAGGCACGATTACGACTCCGGTCGCCGAGCGGCTCGTGAGCTCGTCGCGCATCCGCGCCCAGCGTTCGCGCGCCGCGACCTCTTCCACGGGCAGCGCCGACCCATACTCGTAACCGTTAGGTGGGAGGTGATAGGTCACGACGCGCTCGCCGTCTGGCGCCTGCCAGAGAACGGTGTCGGTCGGCGGCCAGCGCCGGCCGCCGAAGCCACGCCAGATGAGGATGAGCGGCAAGGCGAAGCCCGCCGCGATCGCGGGGAGCGCCGCGGGGTGACCGAACGAGTCCGGGCAGTAGAGCACCGGCGGCGAGGATGCGCGCAGGCGACGCAGCACGCGCCGTCCGAGCAGGAGATTGCGGACGAGGGCCTCGCCGCTCGGAAGCAATTCGTCGGCGAGGACGTACCAGGGGCCCGCCTCGAGGCTGCCGCGCTGCAAGAGCGCGGCGATCTCCGCGGCTCGCTCCGGGCGCACGTCGAGGTAGTCTTCGAGCACGATCGCCTGCCCGTCGAGCAGGAAGCTCTCGTTAGACGCCGGCGGATCGTCGAGTAACTCGTCGACGAGCGCCACCAGTCGTTGACGGAATCGCACGAATGGGTGATACCACTCGCGATCCCAATGCGTGTGCGCGACGACGTGAGCGGAGAGCACGGACGCGATCGAGTGGAGTGAGATGCCACAAGCGACGGGAGGCCGCGGCGAAGATCACCGCGGCCTCCCGGTCGACGCAAGCCCGGATCGCGGGAAGCTCAGACGACCGGTCGCCGTCCCGTGACCAAGCGATAGACGATCACGATGAGCGCGACCACGAGCAGGAGATGAATGAGTGCTCCGCCGACATGGAAGGCGAGAAAGCCGAGCGCCCACAGGATGAGCAGAATGACCGCGAGTGTCCAAAGCATGACCCTACCCTCGATTGGGTTATTGGCCCGAGCGCGAGCCGTGAACGACCGGGTGTCCGTTGAGCAACACCCGTACCGACCTCCGCCGCCGTCGCGGAATGATCGTCAGGAGTCGTCGAGGGCGAGGGCGTGCTGCTCGCGCGACGCGTCAGCCTCGGGGATCGGCGGATAGGTGACTTCTCCGTCGCCGACGACGGCGAAGCTGGTGAGAACGTGTGGCGATGTCTTCGCGTCGAGAATGTGCTCAACGTCACCGCCACGCGCCGTGAGCGCGTCGGCGATCAACGTGCGATGGCAGCGCCACGGCACCGCCTCCGAACACATGATCGCCGTGCGTCGCTCCGCGGCGAGCGCGATCAGTTCGTCGAGCGCCCGATGAAACTCTGGAGTGCGCATGTAATCGGCGTAGCCGCGGAAGCTCTCGTTGCGCCAAGCCGATGGTGGCGCATCGGGTCGTGGACGACGGCGCCCGCCTAACGCGGGGCGGTGGAGATACTCGATGCCGCGCGTGGGCAGCGCCCGCGCGAGCGCCTCCCGATTGAAGTGGGGATGGCGGCGCGACCCTGGGAATGCCCGCACGTCGATCAGCCGCTCGATGCGCGAGCGCTCGAGGAGCGCGACGAATTCGTCGATGCCGCGCGTCGAGTGGCCGATCGTGTAGACGATCACGGGATCGGCGGGCCGCCCTTGGGCGGCGCGCCCTCACCGCGCGCGCGCTCCACCGCCACCGGACGCTCGACCGCAATCGGCCGATCGATCAGATGATCCTTCGCGATGTGGTACGTCTGCCGCGCGAGCATGACTCGCCCCGCGCGCACATCGTGGCCGACGTCGATGAGCAAATGCGCAAGATCGCCGGTGCCCCAGAGCACGCCCGCGAGGACGATGAGCCGGCTCGCCTCGCCGAGTAGGGTTGGGATGGACGCCGCGCCCTGCGCATAGAGCCCCGTCGCGATTTCGGCGACGAGCAGCAACAACAGGATGATCGCCATGAAGCGGAACAGCTTCGAGAGGTAGCGCAGTCCGGTGTACGGCTCGATGTCCGTCGCGCGAATGCCGGCGATGATCGCGCCCTCGACCTCGTGATCGGCTGCCTTACCATTGCCACTCAGGGCGACGCCCGCCGTCGATTCGTCCTCGGGCAGGTCGGAAGTTCTTCGATGTTCCACGGTTACCCCCCTCCAGGTCCTCCGCTCCAACGCGCTCGATAGCCGCGCGTGTCGATATGAATGAAAGGTCCGTGCCCGGGCCCGGCTGGATAGATCCCCGCCCCGCCGACGAGCTCCGGATGAGCCGCCTCGACACGGTCGACCGCGGCAAGGATCACCTTGCTGTCGTTG